>OMYN01000022.1:11995-40031 GCA_900315265.1 uncultured Eubacteriales bacterium | reverse complement strand
TAGAAACCTATGTCCTCACTATGGAATCACGTGCTATCTCACAATAGAAAAGCGGAAATATTCCTTGAACTCCGTGTCCACTCTACGGGGTACAGTTTATAGACTCGCAGAGCGACAAAGGCGGATATGAACCGGGAAATCGATGGTTCATATCCGCCAATACAAGGTCTAAAATGGAGAAAAAGGCGGACAAAATCACCCTCTTTGGGAAAATATATCCGCCGCGCTTCGTTGCCGCCTGTCAAAATTGGCGGATAAATGCCGGCAAATTCACGATTTTATCCGCCGACAGCCTCAAGACCGGACGACATCGTTCAGCCCAAAACTGGGGGACGGTTCAGACAGCCGAATACGGCTTATTTATCCTTTTTGCTGTTGTTTAAATAATGATAACAAGCCTGCTTAACGCCATCACACAGAGCCATTACTGCAGCCGATGTACCAACGATCGTAATAATTTCTCCTAACATTTTTATGGCTCCCTTCTATACATGACATGAATTAAGAGGTGATTTTAATCCCTCTGTAGTTAGTATACACTAACTAAAGAAGTTTTACAATGGTGCCGGGTAGTTTATGCAAAAAAGTTTATGGCATGGGATCCTACTATTTGATAAAGTAAAAGAGCTATATCAAGTTGGAAATGCTTATAAACAAAAAAGCCGAAAACCTTATGAAAAAGGTTTTCGGCTTCCAGTCGGAATGACAGGATTTGAACCTGCGACCTCTGCGTCCCGAACGCAGCGCTCTACCAAACTGAGCCACATTCCGATACCGTTATTTCAACAGCTTTTATATTATACGAATTTGCAAAGATAATGTCAAGGCTGGAGAATACAAAATTCAGACCGACTGCCAACCTAAGGCCGGTTGCTTCCTTCAGACCGGCTGCCAACCTAGGGCCGGCTACTGACCCTGATACAAACTGCGCCCCGAGCCCGCCCGGCCCGTCCGGCAGTGGCAGCGGGGAAGACCCCTCCATAAAAAAAGTCCATAAAAAAGGCTTTTCAAAGAGCATTTATAATCGGGTCAAAATATGGTATCATGATATAACCATCGATAATATGACATGGACAAGTATTGATTCATAAATATAGGCGGAAAGGGGAAGAGGGATCCTTTAATGGAAAGTAAGGAAAAAGTGAAAACAGTAGAAAAGGTACCTGAAATAAAAAGCCGTAAAAAGACAGGCAGGAAAACCGGCCCTTTTAACAATATGACGAAAAACGGTCTCCTCCGTATCCTTTTTTACTTAGCGCTGGTCTTGCTTCAAGTATGGTTCCTGGTTTCTCTGGTAGCTTCCCTGGCCAAGAAGGTACCCTGGCTGTCTACTGCGATCACTTATACGGCTATAGTCGTTATCCTTTCGGTATACAGCCGTAAAGAAGATGCATCTTTCAAACTTTTATGGATCATTTTGATTGCCGCCGTGCCCTTCGTAGGGGTTGTGTCTTATATTCTGGTTGATTCACAGGATGTACACCGCGGTATGAACCGTCGTTTTACGACCGCGATCAAACGATACCGGTGTCTGATCCCGCAGGATGAAAAAGTCATACGTCAATTAGACGGGGAAGATCCTTATGCGGCTCAGAATGCCCATTATATAGAGAGCCGGGGCGGCTACCCTCTCTATCACGACAGTGCGATCACTTATTATGAAGACCCTGTGCAGGCCCTGCAGGATCAGATCGAAGCGGCCAAAAGCGCCAGGCATTTTATCTTTCTGGAATATCTGGCTGTGGAAGACGGTGAAAGCATCACCGAACTGAAAGACGTTCTGATCCGAAAAGCCCACGAAGGCGTTACGGTCCGCATGATCTACGACGATCTGGGCAGCTTTACCATGCTCAGCGATCATTTCGCCCGCGCCATGCGGAAAGAAGGGATCGACTGCCAGGTCTTCAATCCTGCGATCCCCTTCCTTCGCTACTTTATGAACTTCCGCGATCATCGTAAGCTGTTCATCGTTGATAATAAAGTCGGCTTTACAGGCGGTTATAATTTGGCAGACCGTTATTTCCACAATGAAACGGTCTACGGCTGGTGGAAAGACACCGGCGTCCGCCTGGAAGGTCCTGCCGTACGCAACATGACCGCCATGTTTTTGTCTACCTGGGACGTGCTGGATAAGGAACAATGGCGCAAACATTCGAAAAAAGCCACCCATGTCGACGGACGGAAATTTTTCGAAGAGCCCCTGGGCGAGGATCCGCTTCCTCAGTATGCCGACGGCTTCGTACAGCCTTACGCCGACAGTCCGCTGGATAAAGAAGATGTGGGCTATCAAGTCTACATGAACATCATCCGCAGCGCCAGAAAATACGTCTGGTTCGTTACCCCCTACCTGGTCCTGACCGACCAATTAGCCGACGAGCTGATCAGTGCCGCCAAACGGGGCCTGGACGTGCGCATCATCACCCCCGGCATCCCCGACAAAAAAATCATTTACCAGCTGACCCGGTCTTATTACAAGAACCTGCTTGAGGGCGGCGTCCGCATCTTCGAATATACTCCGGGTTTCTGCCACGCCAAAATGTGCCTTTCGGACGGCCGTGTCGGTGTCGTAGGCTCGATAAACCTGGACTTTCGCAGTCTCTTCTTTCATTTTGAGGATGCTGTCTTTATGGCGGGAGGGGCCGTACTGGACGATCTCTATGATGACTTTACCGCTATGTTCCGGGTGTCAAAAGAGGTAGATGTGGAGACGGTCAACCATCGTCCTGTCCCGGTTCGTATTTTTCAGCTGCTGGTCCGGCTGCTGGCCCCTCTGCTGTAAAAGGCCCGATCACATAAAAACAAAGGATCCATCCCATTTATGAAGCATGCATTTACATCCCGCTCCATCGATATGGTCAAGGGGCCTCTTTTAAAAAATACCTTTATTTTTGCCATTCCCCTGATGCTGAGCAATCTGCTGCAGATCACCTTCAATTCAGCCGACACCATTGTCGTCGGCAAGTTCGGAGGGCAGGCAGCCCTGGCCGCGGTGGGGGCGACAGGAAGTCTTGTCAATCTGCTGGTGTCTTTGTTCAATGGTATTTCCACCGGATCGAACATCGTGATCGCCCGGCAGATCGGCGGGGGAGAGGATGACAAGATCCGCAAAACGGTCCATACCAGCTTTTTCCTGGCGCTGGCCGGCGGGGTCCTGCTGACGATCCTGGGCCTTTTTATCTCCAAACCTCTTTTAAAGCTGATGGGGACCCCGGATGATATCATCGATCTGTCGGCCTTGTATCTGAAGATCTACTTTTCCGGTTCCATTCCGCTTTGTCTTTATGATTTTGGCTCTTCCATATTAAGAGCCAAGGGAGATACCTCCCGCCCCATGGCCTACCTGACCGTATCCGGTATCTTGAATATCCTTCTCAACCTTTTCTTCGTTATCGTCCTTAAAATGACCGTGTCCGGTGTTGCTATCGCAACGGTCGCGTCGGAGTGCGTCAGCGCTTTTCTGATCGTCAGGGCTATGACTCGGGAAAACGGCAGCGACCGCCTGTATCTCGATCAGATCCGGCCTTACGGGACCTACGTAAAACAGATCTTACGGATCGGGATCCCGGCAGGCTTTCAGGGCATGATGTGGGCCATTTCCAACGTAGCGGTCCAGTCGGCCATCAACAGCTTCGGTTCCATCGCTATTGCCGGCAACAGTGCTGCCGCTAACGTGGAAAGCTTTACCTATATCGGTATGTTTGCCTTCAGCCAGGCCATAATGACATTTACCAGCCAGTGTGCCGGCGCTAAGGAATACAAACGGATCCGCCATATGCTGGGCGTCTTCAGCCTGATGACGGTTGCCTGGTCTCTGGCAGCCTGCGGGCTGGAATACTTGGTCGGCCGGCCGCTTTTGTCCCTTTATACCAATGACAGCCGGGTCATCGATGCCGGCATGATCCGAATGAAATGGGTCATGCTGCCACTCTTTTTGAACGCCCTTCTGGATATTCCAGGTATGAGCATGCGGGGCATGAGGTATTCAACGACGCCTACCCTTATCATGTTTTTGGGTATCGTCGGGGTCCGCCTGCTGTATATTTATACTTTCTGGCAGTCTCATCAGAGACTGGATATCCTGTACATGTGCTTCCCGTTAAGCTGGGCCGTCACGGTGATCATCATGTTCCTTTTCTGGATCCTGTATTACCGCCGCTTCCTTCGTTCGATCCTGGCCCCGGAGGCTTGAATACGAGATAAGAAACAGACAGGAAAGACAGTTTATTCCCCTTAAAATGATCTCAGACATAACAAAAAGGCTTCCGACCGTTTCGGAAGCCTTTTGTTGTAAGCAGTCTTTTATTCGTCCACATGTTCGCGTCCGACTTTCAGGATGGTGTAGACATGCTCATCCGCAAGGGAGTAAAAAACCTGCTTGCCCTGGCGGCGGGTCCGCACCAGCTTGCTTTTCCTAAGGATCTGCAGCTGGTGGGAAACGGCCGACTGGGACATGGCCAGATCGTCCGCGATCTGACCGACATTTTTTTCGGACTCGAGCAGAGTAAACATGATCTGGATGCGGGTGGTGTCGCCGAAAATTTTAAACAGATCCGCCAGAGCTAAGGTCTCCTCCTGACTGGGGAGGGAGGGACGCACATTTTCGCTCGGATTCATCAAGTAAGCAGCCTCACTTTTTTATTATTGACGCAGGACGCGGGACGAGTTCAGCACGCATATCAGCATTACGCCGGTGTCGCCGAAGGCAGCCAGCCACATGGGAGCCAGGCCAAGCACCGCCATGACCAGGATGGCCGCTTTGATAACAAGACTGATCCAGATGTTCTGTCTGGCGATAGCAATCGTGTGTTTGCTGATGGCAACGGCTTTGGCCAGCTTGCTGGGCTTATCATCCATCAGCACCACATCGGCCGCTTCGATGGCTGCGTCCGAACCCATAGCGCCCATGGCAACGCCCACGTCGGCCCGCGCCAGCACGGGCGCATCGTTGATGCCGTCGCCGACGAAGATCAGGGAACCTTCCTTCTTTTCCTCCAGCAGCTTTTCGACCGCCTCGACCTTGCCGGCCGGCAGCAGTTCGGCCCGGTATTGGTCCAGCTTGATCTTGTCCGCGACTTCCTTAGCTACCGCCTCGCGATCGCCCGTCAGCATGACGGTCCTGCGGACGCCGGCTTTCTTAAGGTCGCTGATAGCAGAAGCCGAGTCCTGCTTGATCACGTCGGAGATATGGATATGTCCCGCATAGACTCCGTCGATCGCTACATGAATGATCGTACCACCGTCGGAGCAGTTTGTCCATTTGGCCCCGACCGTATCCATCATTTTGGTGTTGCCCACACAGACGGTCTTTCCGTTGACGACGGCACGGATGCCGTGGCCGGCGATCTCTTCTACTTTTTCGACAGAGCAGCCGTCATCCTCATTGCCGAAAGCCTGACGCAGCGACACGGCGATGGGATGGGTGGAATAACGCTCTACATGAGCGGCCAGATGCAGCAGTTCATGTGCGTCGATCTGATCGGGATGAAGTGCGGTGACTTCAAAAACACCTTTGGTAAGAGTGCCTGTTTTATCAAAAACCACGGTATCGGGCTTGGACAGGCTGTCCATAAAGCTGGATCCTTTGATAAGGATACCGTTTTTGGAAGCGGCTCCGATGCCTCCGAAAAAGGCCAGGGGAACCGAAATGACCAAAGCGCAGGGGCAGGAAACGACCAGGAAGGTCAGGGCCCGCAGCAGCCAGACAGAGAAGGCAGTGGTAAAGTGTCCGCTGATCAGAGGCGGGATAAAAGCCAAAAGGACGGCGGATATTACAACGACAGGGGTATAAACCTTGGCAAAACGGGTAATAAAATGCTCGCTCTTTGATTTTTTGGAGCTGGCATGTTCAACCATGTCCAGAATCTTAGAGGCGGTCGATTCACCGAACTCCTTCTCGACCTTTACAGTAAGAAGACCGGACAGGTTGACACAGCCGGACAGGACCTGATCGCCCGCTTCTACGTCACGGGGAAGACTTTCGCCTGTCAGGGCTACTGTATTCAGGCTGGAGGATCCTTCCAGGATCAGACCGTCCATGGGGACCTTTTCGCCGGGTTTGATGAGGATGGTCTCGCCTACTTTGACATCTTCGGGGGAAACCGTCAGGGTCTGCCCGTCCCTTACTACATTAGCGGAATCAGGCCGGATGTCGATCAGCTGGGAAATGGCTTTACGGCTGTTTCCTTCCGCCAGGCCTTCAAACAATTCGCCGACCTGGAAGAAGAGCATGACGAAGACGGCCTCAGCCATCTGAGGTTCGCCGCCCGGTACGAAACCGATCAAAAGAGCTCCGATGGTAGCGATGGACATGAGAAAATCTTCGTCGAATACTTCTCCGTGGCTGATATGTTCTGCCGACTCTTTCAAAACGTCAAAGCCGGCCGCCAGATAAGGCACCAGATAGATCAGCAGACGCTGCCACATGGCAAGGCCGGGAACGGCTTTATCAACAATGATGGCTGCCGCCAGAAGGACGGCGGCAACACCGATCTGTATCCCTTTCTGTTTGGGAGACATTTCGTCATCATCATCGTCTTCTTCGGCCTCGTTTTCTTCAGCCTGTTTGGCCCGGGCTTTTTCAGCCTCGGCTCCGGTCTTTTCTGCTACTTTTTCATTGGCGGCGGACGGATTAGGTTTCATGATAGCTCCTGTCGTAAATTTATTTTCTTTCTTTCGAGTGTACATATGAGCAAACGTTCATATGTAATTCTGATGTGATAATACTACACTCATGTTTCTCTGTCAACAGGAATCTGAGAATATTTGCAAGCCGGGGCGAAAAAGTATTATACTATCCATTATCTTGCTTTAAAAAAGGCAGCAGAATCAGTCTGGAAAGGATCCGTGAAGGCAGTTGGAAAAAACGAGCGCACAGCAGCAGTATAAAAAAATGACCGAGACCCCGGTCGATAAATTGATCATTTCTTTGGCTATCCCGACCATCGTCAGTATGATGGTGACAGGCATTTACAATACGGCAGATACCTGGTTCGTCAGCCGCATCGGCACGTCTGCTTCCGGAGCAGTCAGTATCGTGATGTCTCTGATGGCTATTTTTCAGGCCATCGGTTTTATGCACGGACACGGAGCCGGCAGCAGCATCAGCCGCAAATTAGGAGCCGGAGAGCCCCGGGATGCGATCACCTATGCTTCGACCAGCTTTTATCTTTGCTTTCTGGTCAGCGGGATCGTGGCAGTGCTTGGACTGATCTTCATGGATCCTTTGCTGCGTCTGTTGGGCAGCACGGATACCATCCTTCCCTATGCCCGCCAGTATGTCTTCTGGATCCTCCTGTCAGGCCCTTTTCTTTCTGTCAGCTGCGTTCTGAACAATATCCTTCGTTATGAAGGGCATGCGGTTTATGCCATGGCAGGGCTGATGACCGGAGGCCTTTTGAATATGGCAGGCGATCCCATTTTAATGTTCGGCCTCCATATGGGAGTTTCCGGAGCCGGCCTGTCAACGGCTATATCCCAGCTGATCAGCTTTTTCATCCTGCTTTTTATGTACCGTAAAAAAGATGTGGTCAGCCGCTTTCGGATCCGGTCCGTTTCCCATTCTCCGGCGGTCGTCTTCGGCATCCTGTCCGTTGGTTTCCCCAGCTTGATGCGGCAGGGCATGAACAGCCTCTCGACCATCCTGCTGAACCACCAGGCGGCGGCTTACGGGGATGCTGCCATCGCGGCCATGGGGATCACCGGCAAGGTGATCATGCTGATGGCTTCTTTGGCAGTTGGTATCGGACAGGGCCTGCAGCCGGTAGCTTCCTATAATTACGGGGCACAAAAATACAGCCGGGTCAAAAAGGGTTTCCGCTTTACCTACCTGTCCGGCTGTGCCGTTTTATCCGTCCTGGCTGTTTTGTGTATTATTTTTGCCCCTCAGGTGATCGCCTGGTTCCGTGACGATCCGGAAGTTATCCGGATCGGTACGACGGCCCTGCGGCTGCAGGCGGTCTGCTGCTTTTTCATGAGCTATTCCATTGCTGCCGGCATGCTGTTTCAAAGTACAGGCATTGCCGGTCGGGCGACCTTTTTGTCAGCCCTTCGGTCAGGCCTTCTTTTTATTCCTTTTATTCTGATCCTGCCCCATTTCTGGGGCCTGACCGGCATCGAAGCGGCCCAGCCTCTGGCGGATCTTATTTCCACTCTGATCAGCATTCCCATTACCGTAAACTTCCTGCACAGCCTGCCGGAAGACGGCCTTCCGGAAGACAAGGCGGCAGCGGCAGGCGCCGACGGACAAAATCCCTGAACGGGGCCGTTTTATCCGCCAATTAATTGCCTTCAAGAGCAACAAAGGCGGATAGAAACCAAAGAGTTCCGGGTTTCTATCCGCCTTCTTAAAAGTGGCATAAAATTTGGCTGAAAATTCGATTTTATCCGCCGCGTCAATGCGAGCTGGTGTCTTTTTCGTAGTAAGCCATGTAGGCATCCTGTAATTTACGGATGTTTTCGGGATCTTTGCCGCCTACGGGATTTCCGTCCAGCTGATTGCAGCGGACGCAGAGACTGGAGGAGGCGCTGACGATGACCTCGTCCGCGTCAAAGACTTCTTCCAGAGTGAACGGTTTTTCCTCGGTGGGGATCCCTACTTGTTTGGCCAGCATCAGCAGATGTTTTAAGGTGATGCCGGGCAGGATCAGATTGTCGCGGGGCGGGCATTTCAAAACGCCGTCCTTAAGAATCAGCACATTGCTGTGAGCGCCTTCGGTCACACGTTTTTGACCGAAGGACTGGCGGTACAGGACCGTCTCCTGGCAGCCGGCTTCTTTGGCGTTTTCAAAATAAAGCACACTGGGGATCAGGTTCAGAGTCTTGATATTGCAGTAAAAATACCGCTTATCTTCCTGAGAGATCAGCTGATATTCGGTATCTGTCGGGGTCAGCTCGCATGGTACGGTAAACATAAGCAGATTAGGTTTTACATCCGCCGGGGGAAAAGCATGAGTACGGGTATAGGTACCGCGGGATACCTGCCAGTAGATCATGCCGTGGTCCAGTTCATTGGCGTCGATCACTTTCTGGATCTCGGCCAGGAGATCTTCGCGTGACATAGTAAAATCGATCTTCAGCAGACGGCAGCTGTTGTAAAAACGATCGAAATGATCTTTTACGGCAAACATACGATTGTGGCAGAAAGTGCTGGCGTCATAGCAGCCGTCGCCGAAATAGATTGCCCGGTCCAGGGCAGGGACCATCAGTTCCTCCAGGGGAGCGATCGTACCGTTATAATAACCGACTTTATTCATACAGATCTCCTTTATTGGTTCAAATATAGGGTCAAATGAAGCATAAAAACAGGTCGTCATTCACAAAAAAACGACCATAAAGAAATTATAAAAAAACCGTTCTATTTGTCAAGTAAGCTCTATCAGATTTGAGGATTTACAAGTCTCCGCGCCGAATTTATAATGAAAAGAAACGTTATATGGGGCTAATCAGTGCTCGGGCCGCCCGGGGCGAAGATCCGGGAAAGGCAAGCGTTACTGATAGCGTCAAGAACCTAAAAGAGAGTAGAAAAATGGCAATAACACTGCAGGATCTTCAGATCGGAGAGAGCGGATCGGTGACGGCCGTCGGCGGCGAAGGAGCGCTGAGGCAGCATTTTCTGGACATGGGGATCATCCCCGGAGCCATCGTGACTCTGGTCAAATATGCTCCCATGGGCGATCCCATGGAGCTGCGTATCAACGGATATGAACTGACTCTTCGCAAAGACGACGCGGCCAAGATCAGCATCGTCAAAGCGACAAAGGAAGATGTTCAAAAAGAAGAGGAAGAATTCAAAAAAGCAGCGGCTGGCTCCATAGTCCCGGACCATCCCGGCCTGGGTGAGATGCCGGTCCATAACCCCAAAAAGGATCACAGCAATCCTATAAAAGGCAAGCTGGTCTTTGCTCTTGCCGGCAACCAGAACTGCGGTAAAACGACTTTATTCAACCAGCTGACCGGCTCCAATCAGCATGTGGGCAATTTCCCCGGTGTAACGGTCGACCGCAAAAGCGGCCAGATCCGGGGGCATGAGGACACGGAGGTGGTGGATCTGCCCGGTATTTATTCGCTGAGCCCTTATACCAGCGAAGAAATCGTCTCGCGCCAGTTTATCCTGAATGAAAAACCTTCCTGCATCATCAATATCGTGGATGCGACCAACATAGAACGCAACCTTTATCTGACCATGCAGATCCTGGAGCTGGGCATCCCCGTGGTGCTGGCTCTGAATATGATGGATGAGATGAGGGGCAACGGCGGCTCCATCCGCATCAACCAGATGGAGGAGATGCTGCAGATACCGGTCGTTCCCATTTCAGCAGCCAAAAATGAAGGCATCAGTGAGCTGATCGAACATGCCGTCCATATTGCCCGCTATCATGAGATCCCCCAGCGCACGGATTTCTGTGATAAAAACGATCACGGCGGCGCCGTCCACCGGGCTATCCACAGCATCATGGACCTGATCGAGGATCACGCCCAGCGCAGCGGCATCCCTCTGCGTTTTGCTGCAAGCAAAGTCATCGAGGGCGACCAGATGGTCATCGACGCTTTAAAGCTGGATCAGAACGAAAAAGAAATGATCGAGCATATCATCAAACAGATGGAAGCGGAGCGGGGCTTGGACCGGGCGGCAGCCATCGCGGACATGCGGTTTCTGTTTATCCGCCGTCTGTGTGCGGCGACTGTGGTCAAGCCGCAGGAGAGCAAAGAACACATCCGCAGCCGCAAGCTGGACACCGTCCTGACCGGCAAGTGGACCGCGATCCCTCTGTTCGTGCTGATCATGCTGGCCGTCTTTTTCCTGACCTTTAATGTGATCGGCGCCTTTTTCCAACATCTTTTGCAGATGGGCATAGACGCTTTGACTACTGTCGTCGACCATGCCCTGACCGCGGCAAATGTGGCGGCTCCCATACATTCTCTGGTGGTCGACGCCATTTTCAACGGTGTCGGTACGGTCCTGAGTTTTGTTCCCATCATCGTCGTTTTGTTCTTCTTTTTGTCGATGCTGGAAGACAGCGGTTATATGGCCCGTATCGCCTTTGTCATGGATAAGCTGCTGCGTAAGATCGGCCTGTCCGGCCGCAGTATCGTCCCCATGCTGGTCGGTTTCGGATGTACGGTGCCGGCGGTCATGGCCACCCGCACCCTGCCGTCTGAGAGGGACCGTAAGATGACCACCCTGCTCATTCCCTTTATGAGCTGCTCGGCCAAGCTTCCGGTCTACGCCTTTATCTGCAACGCCTTTTTCCCCAGGCAGGCAGGACTCTTGATGGCGGCCTTGTATTTTCTGGGCATCCTGGAAGCCGTCCTGACGGCTTTTGTTTCGAAAAACACCATCTTTAAAGGAGAAGCGGTCCCCTTTGTCATGGAGCTGCCCAACTACCGTCTTCCCGGCCTCAAGAATGTGCTGCATCTGATGTGGGATAAGGCCAAAGACTTCCTGCAGAGGGCTTTTACCGTTATTTTCATCGCCACCATCGTGGTATGGTTTTTGCAGAACTTCAATTTCCGCCTGGCTATGGTGACCGACTCTCAGAACTCGATCCTGGCGGCCATCTCCGGCCTTCTGGTACCGGTCTTCAAACCGCTGGGACTGGGCGACTGGCGCATCGTGACTTCGCTGATCAGCGGTTTTATGGCCAAAGAGAGCATCGTTTCCATGATCTCGCTTTTGTACGGATCCACCTCCATGCTGACGGCCTCTCTGCCGGCCTCTTCGGCCATTGCTTTTCTGGTCTTTGTTCTTTTGTATACTCCTTGTGTCGCGGCAATTTCGGCCATCCGCCGGGAACAGGGCGCCCGCTACGCGGCGGTGACGGTCCTTTTCCAATGTGCGATCGCCTGGGTCTGCGCTTTTCTGGCCCACCTGATCGCAGTCCTTGTCGCATGACGGATCGATAAACGGTCATTTAAGAACGTGGGGAGGATCTTATGCTGCCTTCTTTTACCTTATTCGGACGGGTCGTTTACACCTATCCTCTGATGGGCGGACTGGCCTGTATCGCAGCCCTTTTGGCGGCAATGAAGGGCAGCGCCCGCTACGGGCTGGCCCCGGGCATTTTGGCAGAGGCCGCTTTGATCGGTGCTGTTGGAGCTTTTCTGGGAGCCCATCTTCTTTATACCCTGGTCATGACCGGCAATCTGGCCAAAGAAGGATTGAGCCCGAGGTCTGCCGGTTTTCTGACTCTGACGGGTGGCGGGGTATATTACGGAGGTCTTTTCGGAGGTCTGGCGGCCGGAACTTTATGGGTGCGTCATTCACATTATCCCAGGGAGCTTATCTCGGATACGGCTGCCTTTGCCATCCCTCTTTTTCACGGGATCAGCCGCATAGGCTGTTTTCTTGCCGGCTGCTGCTACGGGATCGGCCGTTTCCCGGTCCAGCTTCTGGAAGCGGGACTGGAAATGGGCCTGTCCTGCCTCTTGTATACTTGTTTTTACCGCAGGGGAAGGCTGGTTTCCCATCAGCTGACTTTGTATCTGTTTTTCTACAGCCTGATCCGTTTTTTCGACGAATTCTTACGGGGCGATGAGGTCCGGGGCATCTGGGGGCCTTTTTCAACGGCCCAGTGGATCAGCATAGCTGTTTTTCTTGCCTGTCTGGCCCGGTTCTGGTATCTTAGTAAAAGCGCAGCGCCGCTTTCTTATCCTGGTAAGGCGGGTCTTAATGGAAAGGAGCACTCATGACCTATTTTGTTTTATCGGACATTCACGGAGATGCCGACTGCCTGAAGACGGCTTTAGGCTGCTGGGATAAGGAAAATGCAGCTTATCAGGACAAACATCAGCAAGATGTAAATGCCCCTAAAGAGCTGCCCATCCTGTGCCTGGGGGACTTGCTTTATCACGGCCCCCGCAACAGCATCCCGGCCGGCTACGCGCCGAAAGAGTGCGCCTCCATCCTTAATGAATACGGACGGCTCTTCACGGTCATCCGGGGCAACTGCGACGCGGATGTGGACCAGATGATGCTGACTTTTCCTATCATGGCGGAATATATGATCCTGCCTTTGGCGGGGCAGGGGAGGCTGGTCGTCACCCACGGCCATCATGACCCCGCTTCGTATTTTCTTAAGGCGGAAGATGTGCTCCTGACCGGCCATACCCATGTGCTCAAGGCGGTGAAAAAGCCTTTGGACCAGGGCGGCTACACCTATTTGAATCCGGGATCGATATCCCTTCCAAAGGAGGAAAATCCCAGGACCTATGCCATGCTGGAAGGAAGGACTTTTACCGTCAAGACCATGGACGGCGGCACCCTCCTGTCCTATGATTTCTGAAGAGAATTGACGAACGGGATCGGTTGTGCTATAGTAACTCTATCGTTAGTGGTATGCCCATTGTGGGGCAGCCCGTATAGCAGGAGGATATAGGATCGTGAAAGCTCTGGGTATTATTCTTTCGATCGTTCTGATGATCGTATGCATCGCGCTTTCCATTATTGTAGAACTTCAGAAGGGTGAAGGCAGCGGACTTTCCAGCGCCATCGGCGGCGGATCCGGCAGCTCCTATCTGAGCAGGAATATGTCTCATACGATCTCCGGAAAACTTCGTCTGATCACCAAGATCCTGGCGGCTCTGTACTTTGTACTGTCGCTGGTTCTGTATTTTGTGATCGCGTAAAGGCAGACATTGAAAAACGAAACGATCCGGCTGGGTAAGGCTGGGTCGTTTTTTTCTGTAAAAAATTAGATAAAGGGGGGACAGGAAAGTGGCTAAAAAAGAAGGGATCAAGCTGATAGCTCAAAACCGTAAAGCCCATCATGACTATTTTCTGGAAGAGTTTTACGAAGCAGGCATCGCTTTGTCCGGTACCGAAGTCAAATCCCTCCGGGCAGGCAAATGCAGTATCAAAGAGGGCTATATTTCGATCGAAAACGGCGAAGCCCTTATATACGGCATGAATATCAGTCCCTATGAACACGGCAATATTTTCAACAAAGATCCGCTCAGGGTCCGCAAGCTCCTGCTTCATAAAGATGAGATCCGCAAGCTGATCGGCAAGGTCAAGGAAAAGGGCTATACCTTGATACCGACCAGGGTCTACTTTAAAGGCAATTATGCAAAAGTAGAGATAGCGCTGGCCAAAGGTAAAAAACTCTATGATAAGAGGGAGACCATTGCCAAAAAAGATCAGCGGCGCGAAGCGGAGCGGGACTATAAAATTTCGAAAATGTACTGACGGCGGCAGGTGATTGAGTATGAAAGAAGTAACATTGGGCCGGTCGGGCCTTCGTTGCTCTTATCTGGGCTTCGAACTGGGCCCCTTGCAGGCGGTAGGTTACGAAAAAGGAAAAGAACTGGTCAGCCGGGTCCTGGACCGGGGCGTGACGCTGCTGGATATCGGTATGCCGGTCGAAGAACTGCAGAAAAAGATCGGTCATGCTATTGCGGCAAAGCGCGGCCATCTGGTCCTGGCGGGGAGTTTTATCCCCTCTACCCCTAAAGTTTTCGAAACAGAATTGAAGATGACCTTAAGGGCCCTGAAAACGGACTATCTGGACCTGTGCCAGATCCATGATCCGGATTACCTGCCCAGGACAAACGATCACATAGGTGTCTATGACGCCATGATCAAAGCCAAAGAAATGGGCTATATCCGCAGTATCGGTCTTACGACCGCGACCTTCGAGATCGCTCAGGACGCTTTGGAATTCGGCTGGTACGATACCTTGCAGTATCCATGGACCGAAAAGAGCGGTCAGGACGATCAGGATCTTTTGGATTTTGCCCATGACGCCATGATGGGCTCTATCAGTCTGCCCCAGGAAGGCTATCCGGACCGGACAAAAGAGGAGCTGGCATTTCACCGGCAGAAGGAGGACCACGCGGCCCTGTTCGAACTGAAGGAAGAGGGCCTGGACCGTTTTCTTTCCGGATGGGAAGAGTAAGGATCAGGTAATCAAATGACAGAGGAAAAAGATAAAAAGGACAGAAAAGCTTCCAAGGGAAAACGGAAGACCGGGCGGATCCTTTCGGACATACTGATCGGTATCCTTTTGTGCGTGATGGCCTTTTCGGGCTATAAGGTCGCGAAAGCCCTCATCAATTATCATCACAATCAGGTCATTCAGGATAAGGTATCCGATATTTATTACGGATCGGCTGAATATTCAGCGACCGCCAATCAGGAAGAAGCGTCGGCGGCCGGGCAGGAAGACAGTCAGAAATCATCGGCGAAGGCATCGGTACCGGCAAAAAAGCACGATACCGAGGCCAAGACGAGCGGCCCCAGCGCTCAGCTGAAGGCCCTGATCGATGTTAACCCCGACACGTTCGGGTGGATCCGCATGGACGGGACGCCTATCGATTATGTCGTGGTCCAGGGGTCGGATAATGACCAATATCTGCACGCGGACTTTTATAATCAGTATAACTTCGCAGGGACCGTTTTTCTGGATGCCGGGGTGGACCAGACGGCTCCCTTGCAGAACTATATCATTTACGGCCACCGTATGCAGGACGGATCCATGTTCGGAACTCTGGGCAAAATGCTGGATCAGGATTATTTCAAGCAGCATCCCGAATTTCATCTGAGCCTTAAAGACGGAGAATATACGGCAAAGATCTTTGCAGTCGTACAGACAACGACCGATTACGACTGGTGGATCACCGGCTTCGGCAGTCAGGAAGCCCGCGATCAATATGTGCAGCACGCGATCGACTCATCCTACTTTGACTGCGGCGTCTTTGTGGGGCCGAAGGATCAGATCGTTACTCTTTCTACCTGTGATTATGTACTGGATGATTGGAAGGGACGGCTGCTGGTCATGGCCAAATTAGTTAAGGATTGACTGTTTTTCCAATAATATCTGCCTTTTGTTGACAATTGCTTGCCAAAAGGATAAAGTAAATATGTAATTCTGCTGGGGGAGCGATGGCTGAGAAACCGCTTGGGCGGTGACCCTTATTACCTGATCCGGATAATGCCGGCGCAGGGAAGCATAGTCCCCTCCTGCTATATAAAAGGAGGTTTTTTTATGTTCATCAACGCGGATGGCGGCCTGACCACTGCCGGATATGTCCTTTGTGTGATCCTGGGTATCCTTGCCCTGGGCTTTGGAGCTTATGTAGCCGGGAAACGGCTGCAGAAAAAGAAGATGACGCCCCGCCAGCTGGCTTTCTGTTCGATCGCCATAGCATTGGCATTCGTTACTTCTTACATCACCCTGTTCAAATTGCCTAACGGCGGCGCTGTGACACTGATGTCTATGCTCTTTATTTCACTGGTCGGCTACTGGTACGGCCTGGGGACCGGCCTTTTGGTAGGTCTTGCCTACGGGATATTGGAATTTATCCAGGAACCTTATTTCCTGTCATTTTTACAGGTATGTTTTGATTATCTGTTCGCTTTCGCGGCGCTGGGCCTGTCCGGTATCTTCTGCAACAAGAAGAACGGTCTTGTCAAAGGGTATATCGTCTCCGTTCTGGGACGTGCTGTTTTTGCGACCCTTGCCGGTTACTTCTTCTGGTATGACACTTCGCCGGAGGGCTGGGCAAAACAATGGGCCTGGTTCTACCCCATCGCCTATAACTTCTCTTATCTGCTGGTAGAAGGCGCGATCACCGTGGTCATCATTTCCCTGCCGCCGGTCAAGAAAGCCCTGGAGCAGGTCACCAAATTGGCCCGCAAATAATAAAATTTAGGTCGAGAAAGCCGCGAAATCCGAGAGATCCCGCGGCTTTTGTTGTATAATCAATAGCAAATCATTTTCGGACAAGACAAGAAAGGAAGAGCCATGATCACAGAGTCGAAAGCCCGTTTTATTGAGTTTATGCTGGAGTCGGATGTGCTCCGTTTCGGAGATTTTACTACCAAAAGCGGAAGAAAGTCCCCATATTTCGTGAATACGGGAAACTATCGCACCGGCAGGCAGATCGCCACCTTGGGTAAGTTTTACGCCCAGCTTGTCGAAGAAAAGGTCGGACAGGACTTTGACGCTATGTTCGGTCCTGCCTACAAGGGGATCCCGCTGGTCTGCGCAGCAGCAGGAGCTTTGTATACGGAATACGGTATCGATAAACCTTATTTTTTCAACCGCAAAGAAGCCAAAGATCACGGCGAGGGAGGAACTCTGGTCGGCTATAAGCCCAAGGACGGAGACCGGGTCATCATCATCGAGGACGTGATCACAGCCGGTACGGCCGTGCACGAGACTATGCCGATCCTCAAAAATGCCGCCAGGGTAGAGGTCCCGGACATGTTCATCTCGGTGGATCGCAGTGAAGTCGGTCAGGTACCCGGAAAGACTGCGATCATGCAGGTAAAAGAAGAGTTCGGACTGAACGTGCATGCTCTGATCACCGTGGCAGACCTTTATGAGTATCTGAAAGATCACCTTGAGCACAGATCGGAATACGCTCAGGTACTGCCCCGCATGGAAGAGTATATGGATAAATATTGTATCCTTGATTAAAGGGCTTGTGTCGGTGGGATAATAATGATAAAATAATAACAGTTTAGAAGTAAATTAAAGGCATGTCTTAAAAGGTAGGGATATGCCCCCATTACTCAGGAGGTTATTATGGCAAAAACAGCTATCATTACCGGCGGATCCCGCGGTATCGGCAAGGCTCTGAGCGAGAAGCTCGGTGAGCTTGGCTACAATGTCGTTATCAATTACAGAAGTGATTCTTCCAAAGCTAAAGCGGAAGATGTCGCTAAAGAACTGGAAGAAAAATACGGTGTCCAGACGCTGGTCGTTAAAGCGGACGTATCGGAGTACGAAGGCTGCAAGACCCTGGTCGACGCTGCTGTCGAAAAATTCGGCGACAAGATCGACGCTCTGGTAAACAATGCCGGCATCACCAACAACAGCAACTGGATCGACATCAAACCGGAAGCTTATGAGCGCGTTATCAAGACCAACCTGATGAGTGCTCTTCATATGACTCATCTGGTCCTTCCTTACATGGTCAACCATTCCAGCAAAGACAATCAGTGTAATATCGTCAATACCTCTTCTGTCGGCGGAATGATCGGTGTTATCAACCAGGCTGACTACTGCGCTTCCAAATCCGGTCTGATCGGACTGACCCGCGCTCTGGCCCTTGAGTTCGCAGGCCGCGGTGTCCGCGTGAATGCGATCGCTCCCGGTATGATCATGACCGATATGCTGCGCGGTGTTAACCAGGATGAGCTGAACGCTCTGGCGGCTACCATTCCTCAGGGCTATATCGGTGACGTTTCCGATATCGCAGGGGCTCTTGGCTACATCCTTACCGCTCCGTATCTGGACGGCCAGACCATTTCTCCTAACGGCTGCTTCGTAGAGCAGTGATCGAGGAGATACTCCGCAGAAAATAATATAGCCGGGTCCTGCCGTAAAGCAGGGCCCGGTTTTTCTATGCAGATACAAATTGCTTCTGTATATTGCAGTTGTGTGGTTTCAGACAGTAAAAAAGCGCTGAAGAAATTCTTCAGCGCCTTTCCTGTTATGAGCCGCAGGGGGTTCGAACCCCTGACACCTGGATTAAAAGTCCAGTGCTCTACCAGCTGAGCTAGCGGCCCGTGAAACAAGCGATATAAATAATATCATAACGAAGCCGGCTTGTAAAGCCCTGACCCGAAAAAATTTCCGATTTTTCATATAGATCCCACAAGCAGCGCGGCTTTTGTCTTGACAGGAGGCCTTTTTTCGGAGAAAATATCATTCCGTACATTATTACAGCCAAACAGAAAGAAGACTTATGCGAATCCGTAGACTTAAAAATACCGATCAGATTATGCAGGAATCGTCTTATATCGTAAAAGATCCCGAAAACCGGAAAGGACAGTGGAGGCAGGGCTTTGGACAGGCAGGCGCCTTTGCCTCGGGCCGGCGTCTCGAAATCGAGATCGGCTGCGGGCGGGGTCGTTTTATCTGCGATATGGCCCGTCTTCATCCTTTGACGGATTTCATCGGGATCGAATATGTTTCGACCGTTCTGGCCCGCACCGCAAAACTGCTGGATCTTTCCGAAAAGTCGCCCATAAGCAATCTGGCCCTCTTATTTTATGATGCCCTGGACCTGGAAAAGGTTTTTGAGGCGGGGGAGGTGGACCGCATTTACCTTAATTTCAGCGATCCCTGGCCCAAGAAAAAGCACGCCAAAAGGCGGCTGACTTCGGAACGTTTCCTGCCGGTCTACGAGCGCATCCTCAGTAAAGACGGAGATCTGGTCATGAAGACGGATAACGATGATCTGTTTGCCTTTACCTTGGAGACGCTGGCCCTGCGCGGCTGGACCATCCGGGAAAAGACGGATGATCTGCATAGAAGTCCTTATAACGCCGCCAATGTCATGACGGAATACGAAAAGAACTTTACCGAAAAAGGAAAAAATATCCATTACCTGCATGCGGTCCCGCCCGTTTTAAGGGTGACCTTTGCTAGTCAGCCTCCGAAACCGGAATTGGTGAGCTGATTCATATAAGGGGCCATCAGTTCAAAGACGACAGCGGCCGCGAAAAGCAGCGCCAGCAGGACATACATGATCCATCCGCCCTCGTGCCAGTTTTTACGGGGAGCGGGCGCGCTGATCAGACTCCCGTCAGGCAGGCGGACGGGGATACGGTCCAGTTCTTCTTCTTTTAACGGGAGCGGCTCGAAGCCTAAAGGACGGCCGGCTTCTTCCGGATGCTTAGTCCTGCGGTCTTTGGAAAGGGCTTGTACCAAAAGGATGACCAGGATCAGGCAGCCCAGTCCCAGCAGGCTGCTGCTGATCAGCTGGTCCTTATCGGACAGGGTTTCTGTGTTCATAAAGGCGGGCAGGCTGCCGTGAGAGCTGAAGAAATTCAGGATCACCTGAGTGCTGTTAAAGATAAAATGCACCAGGATAGAGGCCCACAGGGAATGAGTGATCAGTACTACCAGAGCTAAAAAGATACCCAAAGGGATCGCATAGGCTATCTGCTGGAAGTTGCCGTGCAGAAAGCCGAAGAATAAGGCCGGTATCAGCAGCTGATACCGGACCGGGGCCTGACGTGTACCGTCAAGCAGTACCCCGCGGCAGAAGAACTCCTCAAACAGGGCCGGCAGAAGAGCGGTCGTAAGCAGGGTCATGGCCATGGGCATAGCGGCTGACTCCTTTGTCATAGTCGGCGTTACGACATCGCTGAAGACCATGGCGGACAGCTGGGCAATGACGGTGGCGACGGGCTGGATCAGAAAGCCCAGAGCGACCAGGATCAGCAGGTTTTTCAGCGTCAGCTTTTTCAGCCGGAAGGTATAGGTGACAGGCTGCAGGCGCCTTCGCTTCATAAAGACAGCATACAGAAGGATAGGGATCCCGAAGCCGAACAGATAAAGGATCAGGGACAGCCATTCGGTTTGAGCCAGGGCCGGTATCACGGCAGACAAAGATCCGATCACAAAAGAAAGTGTGTAATAAAGGACCAGCAGGAAAAGAGCAAAAATGTTGGCGTTTTTTAAACGGGAAAACTGCATCATAACTCCTTAAAAGCCTGAAAAGCTTAAAAAGCCGTCTTACAGCACCGCTTAGCGGGACTGCAGACGGGCTTTTTCTTCGACATTGATGAATTCGCGGATCATTTGTTGGACCTGACCCAGTTTGGAAGCAGGCACCAGAATAGAATAGCGGACCTGCTTCAACGATTCCGAATCCTGCTTGCTGCGGGTAAGGATCAGGTAAGACTTGCGGCCGCCGGCCTGCGCCTTGACCTGGATCAGCTCTTTCCAAAGGACAAGAGTATTGTAGTTGTAAATAAAGATGCCTTCTTCCAGGATGATGAAGCGGGCAGGGGAATAGGGAAACAGACTCATCATAAAGCTGCCGCTCAGAACGCACAGGCCGACCAGAAGGTTGTTGAAGGAAAGATTTTTATTGACGGCGGAAAAGATCAGCATTACCAGTGTCAAAATAAAGATCAGACCCCAGAAGATACGGCCGGCCTTATGAACGGGTCTTGTGTCTTCAAAGATCATCCGGTCGGAACCGGTCTCCTGACGGGATCTGGCGGCAAACTCCCTGAAACGTACCTGGGCGGCTATATTGCGCAGCAGGAAGAAGGTGATCAGGATGCCGCAGAAAAGGTATAAAAAAGTCATCAGTCGTCTTCCCTGGAAGGATCCGAAAGGCCTATGTTTTCCAAAGCGACCGGCTCATCGTCGTGCTTGGGTTTCATGCCTAATCTATCCATGTAATCGTCCAGCTCATTAAAAAGAGCGGTCATATCGGTAGCACGAGCCTGCACCAGATACTGGTCAAGGATCGTATTGTAGCTGCTCTTGAAATCGTCAAGCTTTTTACGGAAAGCGGCGACTTTGGCCGTGATGTCGGACATCTCCAGCTGAACGTTCTGACGCATGGCTTCGATTTCCTTCTCGGTTTCCTGCTTTTTCTGCTCGGCTTCCTGGTTTGCTTTTTCCTTGATGGAGGCGGCCATGGCCTGGGCTTCCACCAGCGATGCGGTAATGGCGTTTTCTTTATCTTTGTACTGGGCTAATTCTTTGTTGCGTTCCTCGATCAGCTGCTCCAACTGAAAAATATACTGGTCGACTTCCCCCTGGGCGTAGCCTTTACGCACGATATTAAATTTTTGATCCATGAGGACTCCTTTTACTGTAATTATTGTCGTTTGCGAAACAAGAATATTTCTTACCAACCGATTATAGCATAAGGGATGAAAATTGACACGGGCGCCGTTGCCAAGTCCTTGTAAAATCTGTACAATAAGATAATCATAAGAAGGAGAGTATGGTATGGATACGGTTCGGTCAGAAAATTATCCGCGTAAAGTTTCCTATCCGGAAGCGGCCGGAGAGATCGCCATTGCCCTGGGCCCCGTGCATCAGGGGAGGAGTGTCGTTACGGACTGGATCGATACCGGCCTGGGAATGGGAAGAGCGCAGCTCACCCTGGCTCAGATCGATACCGATGGTTTTGAAAAGGGCCCGATCCGGTCGGAAAGACTGTTGTTTGGCAACGCCGATATATTTGACGAAGCGGATTATGTGCCGGCCTGCCCCAAGATCCGCTATGCGGCCGCCTACGAAACGTCCAGCGGCCGTTTTAGGATCGCTATCCGTTTTAAAAAAGCCTATACAGGCGGGACTATCCGCTTTTATTGGAGAGCTTCCAAAGAAGTAAGCCCGGAGGACCGGGAAAAAGAGGAGGGCCGGACTGTCCGTCAGGACCATTTTTATATAGAAAATCCGCCCCGCTACCTGCAGACGGGAAGAAAGTACACCTTCCGCTGCCATCTGCCTCAAGATGCGAAAGCGGGACAGATAAAGTGGACGGTGACGGGAGGAAGTATCGACTCTTACGGTTGCTTCACGGCTCCGGATCAGCCGGGAATTTTTGAAGTGAAAGCCGGCCTTGAGGGCACAGACCTTACGACATCGGTCTATGTAATGGTAAGAGGATAATATGCTCAGAGAATTTGCGGCGATCGGCCTGTCCCGTTATACCGGTCAGCAGGAAGCGGCAAAGCTTATCGAGACTCTGCTTTCCGAGAAAGGACACGGCCATTTTTACGACCTTGACGGTAAAAGAAGGCTGGAAGTAGCTGCCGATATGGGGCCTTTCCAGCTGATGATCGGAGGCACCAAACGGGATGACAACCGGATGGCGGTCGATACTGCCCAGCCGGCTTTGAAGGAAAAACGCAGCTATGCCCTGCACGATGCCGAAACATTTTTCTCACAAAACGGGGACCTGATGGTGACCGGCGTAGAGCATCAGACACTGGAACGCGTTACGATCAAACTGACTGAGCGTTACCGCTATTATAATGAACCGGACGCTTTTAAAACGGATCCCCTTTACGTTTCCTGCTACGGACTCAGCACAGAAGGCAAAGTCCTTCTGGGCATCGAAAGGACTCAGGATGACCTGAAACAGATCGATGAGGAAAGCAGCTGGCGGCGGGATGCCATGGAAAGGGCCCTGGAAGGGGACGAAAGCGCCGCGGATGAGATCCGCGATGATGAAGACCAGGTGGACGACGAGGTACGCGAGCGTTTAAAGACAGAGGACGTCTTCACGGTACTTGACGGGTTCATTTACCCCGACGGCAGCCAGGAAAACAGCGTGCAGGTGCTGGGCGACATTTTAAAAGTCGATAAATTGATGAACAGCTTCAGCAACGAGTGGGTCTACTACCTGCAGCTGGACGTTCTGGGACAGCTTTACCGGGTGCTGATAAATCCGACCGATCTGGTCGGGCAGCCTAAGGCGGGCCGCCGCTTTTTCGGCAGTTTCAATGCTTACGGCCGCCTGGACCCGGCCCGTCTTTTTGTGGAAGACCAGACAGGCTTTTATTAATCTTTGCGAAAGGACGACACATGCTCAGAGTTTGGGGAAAGATCTATAAAAAAGGCCGCATCAAAACCAGCGTGACGGTCAGCGACGGCCATACGGACTGGTCCTTCAAAAACCGCTTCTACGGGCTGATGGAAGAAATCGTCCGGCAGCTGGACCTGGCCATGCCCATATGGCTGGACAACAATAAAGAAGACCTTCGAAGATTCGGCTATGCGCGTTTTACCCAGGACAATTTCATCGAACCGATCGGGTTCGATTACCTGGAATGCCAGATCATCGAAGTGGATAAAGATGATGACGAAACCCAGATGGATCCGTAAAAGCTTCCTGTTGATCCTTGTCCTGGCCCTTGCCCTGACCGGCAGCGGCTGCGGACAGAAAAAAGCATCGTCTTCGGCTTCTTCCGAAGCCGAAGAAAAGGACCTACTTTTGTCGACGTTCCGAAAAGTCGAAGCACCCTCCCTGCCGTCTGTCTCTGCGGTTCAAAAAGATGTGAGCCGGACCGAGCTTCCCGCAAAGTGGGACAGCCGCCTGGCGGGGCGGTGCCCGCAGCCTCCCGACCAGAAAGATCTGGGGACCTGCTGGGCTTTTACAGCCCTGGGAGCCATCGAAACCAAACGCCTTCCTGCGATCGTCCAGCCCTTATCGGTCGATCATCTGACGGCTTATAACGGCTACCGCCTGACTCCCGCCCAGGGAGGGACCAGTCTTATGGCCCTGGCTTATCTGGCCGGCTGGAAGGGGCCGGTCTCGGAGGAAGAGGATCCTTACGACGACGGGATGACAAATCCCGATGCAAAGCCGGTCCTGCATCTGCAGCAAGCCCGGTATTTATCAAACGACCGGGACGCGGTCAAAAAGGCCGTTCTGGGTGACGGGGCGGTCGAAAGCGAAATGTATGCCGATCCGTCTTTTTTAGCAGGCGATGCCGGGTCCGTTTTTTATGATCCGGATACCTTTTCTTATTATTACCAGGGATCGGAAACAGCCAACCATGAGATATTGATCGTCGGCTGGGATGATTCGTTTGCAGCGGATAATTTTGCGATCAAGGCCCCGGACGACGGAGCTTTTATCTGTCAAAACAGCTGGGGGACGGATTTTGCGGACGGAGGTTATTTTTATATTTCTTATTACGACAGCTGCATTTTGAAGAGGCCTTTATGCTTCGACAGGCTGGACCCCATCGGCACTTATGATCAGATCTATCAGCAGGATCTGCTGGGGCACACGGCCAACGCGGGCTTCGGCGGTCCTGAGGCCTGGGGAACCTGCCTGTATACCGCCCAAAGCGATCAGACTTTGAAGGCGGTCAGCTTTTATACGACCGGCAGAGATACTTCTTTTGAGATCTACACGGCAGAAGAGCCGGACAGTTCTTTTTCAAAACGGATCATGCAGGCGGAGGGTACCCGCACTTACGAAGGCTATTACACGGTCGAACTGGCTCGGCCTGTCACGCTGCAAAAAGGAGAAAGATTCGCCATCCTTTTGAAAGTCGACTGCCCGGGCAGCTTCAAACCGCTCGCGGTGGAGACCGATGTAGAAGAAGCAGTGTCTCAAAGACAAATGGGGACATCTTTTATGAGTAATGACGGAAAGACCTGGACGGATACGGTCGAACAGCTTAACTGCAGTCTGTGCCTGAAAGCTTTCTGCCTTGATTCTTCCTCTGATTGACGATAGAATATAACGGTTATAACAGATAGTTCGTGAGCAGGAGTAGGATATGAGCAATAAGAAAAAAGACCCGGGACCGCAGGAAAGACCGGACCCGGCACCTCAGCTTAGGGGAAGCGGGGTAACGGACGATACCATCGATTTCGAGGAGTTTGACTTCGACAAAGGCAGTGACGACGATCAGCCGCAGGAATTATCGTTTGACCGGGAACCTGACCGGGAATCTGACCGGGACATTCCTCAAACTCCGGAGGAGGAAGAGGAGCAGGCGGTCGGCTTTTCTTCGGAAGACGATGAGCAGGGCGAGGAAGAGGGATCTTCCGTAAAAACAGAGTTTGACAGTGCTTCGGACAGTAAGGGGACAAGATCCGGCCTGTCGTCTGCGGGTAAAAAACGCCTTTTGATCGGACTGTTCGTCGTGCTGGTGATCGTGGCGGTCGTGGTGTTCCTGTTTTCGGACCGTTTTTACAACATGGTTACAGGAAACGCCAGCTATACCCTCAGTCAGACGGGTACGACGGTAGACGGTTCGGATGCGGTCACCACCGTGGCCTTGTGCGGCAGCAATGTGATCCGCTGCACCCAGGACGGCGTACAGGCCGTGTCGGAGAACGGGACTTTGGAATGGGATCTTCCTTTTACCATGTCAAGTCCTTACATCCTGACGGCGGGGGATTATGTATCAGTCGCCGACCGCCTGGGAGTCAAGCTGAATAATATCAAGGACGGAAAAGTCGTGACGGACATCACGACTGAAAGCAATATCCTGCTCAACTGCGTCAATGCGGTCGGCGAGACGGCGGCCGTTCTGGAGGCGGACAAGGGACATACGGTCATTCTGTATGACGTGGACGGGAATGTTCTGCTGACCCGCCGTACCTATTCGTCAACGGACGGAGTGCCGGTAGCCATTGCCTTGGATGATACAGGGACCCGGCTGGGAACGGTCTATGTGACCTATGCGGGGTCTAAATTGACCAGTATCGTTACGATCTTCGACCTGACCGAAAGCGGTTCCGTGCTGGCCGACCGTATCATCGGCAGCCTGACCTTTGAGGACTGCGTCATATCGGATCTGAAGTTTACCCAGGACGGCTGTTTTTACGCGGGCACCGACCGTTTCGGCGAGATCTCCTGCGGCAAGTCCTGTGACAAGATATGGGAAAGTACCCTCAATTACCAGATCGCAGCGCTGGCCATGACCGATGACTACTATGCGGTTTTATACGGGGACGGACAGCCGGGCGTGGCGGAACCGGTAGATGACAATGTGGTGATCTATAATTACAGCGGCAAGATCCTCAGTTCTTTTTCCGTGGAGGATGCCGATTACCTGGATGCCTGGGGCAATACGGTCATCTGCGGAGCCAGCCGTTCTTATACGGCGGTGACCGGTACCGGAAAGGCTTTGTGGTCGATGGATGCGGCGGACAGCTACAGCCGCCTGATCGCCTTTCCCAACGGCAAAGAAGTGGCTGCCCTTACCAACGGCTCTTTGATCTATTACAAGGTTACGCTGAAAGGCGCGTCCGAAAATGCCGGCCAATGATCTGACTGCCCTTGTCGACACCGTGCTGGCGATCATTCTGATCATTTCCCTTGCCCGCGGCTGGACCAGGGGCTTTCTGAGCCTGTTTTTGCATGGTTTGTCCCTGCTGATCGCCATATGGATCGCCCGGTCTTTTTATACCTACGCGGCGTCTTGGCTTACTGACTTGGGCCTGCGGGCCCGCCTGACGACTGTGTTTGCGCGCGGACTGAACTCGATGGTTTCGGGAAGCACGGATCAGAGTTCGACTCTTGGCCTGATCCAGGCTCTTCCGCTGCCCTCTTTCCTGAAAACAGGCCTTATCAGCAACAATAACTCGTTGGCCTTTGCGGCCCTGGGGGTCAGTGCTTTCGGTGATTATGTCGCCGTATATCTGGCTATGGTCGCGGTCAACGCGATCAGCATAGTAGGCCTCTTTCTGCTGTCGCTGCTGCTTTTGTCCATGATCAGCCGCGGCCTTACCTTTATCAACCGGGTACCGGTGATCGGTTTTTTGAACCGGCTGGCCGGTATGGCCCTGCAGCTGCTTCTTGCAGTGGCTGTGATATGGATCCTGTTCGGCCTGTTATCCGCAGCCGCCCCGACTTCACAGTCGGTTTCTGCCTTCGTGCAGGCAATCGAAAACAGCTTGATCGGAGGCTGGCTTTTCCGCCATAACCGTATGAACAGCTGGCTGCTGGTCATGTCCGGATTATGAGGGCCGGATCCTGCTCAGGATGAAAATTTCTTTTTTTGGCAGATAGCGATTGACAGATGGGAAGATTTCCCATATAATTACAAATGCGCTTATTGATAGACCCAATAACGCCGTGGAGAAGTACTCAAGAGGTCGAAGAGGCGCCCCTGCTAAGGGTGTAGGTCGAGAAATCGACGCGAGGGTTCAAATCCCTCCTTCTCCGCTATACAGCAAAAGGGGCTGTGAAAAAACATAGCTTCCAATAACAAGAATAAGGCTTCCAATCGTTACGGTTGGGAGCCTTTTTATGTGGTAAGATTGTATTATCCATGTATAAACTTATACCTCATTTAACCTTAAACAGGGAACTTTGCCGCTCTATATTTCCGAATATCCGGATATTTGAGATCCGTTTTCACGTTCGAGAAGCTTATGGAGGAAGCTGAACTCGACAGATATTTGCAGATGAATACACGCAGACAATACAATAAATAGACATTATTATATGACAGAAAATGATATAGTGGTTAACTAATACAGACAAAGAAATAAAACAAGTATTTTGTCTGCACCGGAAACAGTATAGTATGTAATTAATACAGACAACAAACGGAAAAGTTTTAGGTGTCTGCCGTAATTGAAATGTAAAAGAATATAATGCATACAAGTTGAAAGTTGCTCCCAGTTGTCTGAAAAATACGCTTGTTCAAGTTTGCTTTTGTACAGACATAGCTTCTGTTTTTCAATATTGTCTGTACATTTTTTTGAAGGCGCCTATTATCAAGCAGACAGGAGACAAAAATACATAAAAGATATGACCAGAATGGATGGACAGGCTATTGCTATACAGACATGGCAAG
>OMYN01000022.1:0-11967 GCA_900315265.1 uncultured Eubacteriales bacterium | reverse complement strand
TCCCATTTGCCACTTTATGAAATAAGGGACAATATCTACCTCATGATCGAAGAGATAGGAAGTAAAAACAGCAGCTAATTTAACGTTTCTTCACATCCCTAGTCGGTTTGACTTTCACCATGACACAAAAAGCTTGTTTATATAGACTCGTATAGATGAGGCGGCGGATAAAATCCCGGAATCAGGCCTTTTTATCCGCCGACGTCATTTCAAACTTCACAGAACTTAATTTTCACCGATCCGCCGCTTGCGAAAGTGCTTATTTTCCCAGTCTCTCCCGTAAGGCCTTTTCAGCAGCTACCTTATCGGTCATCCAGGGGCGGCGGCCTTCCTCATAGTAGAGATAGGATTCGTTGCCTTTGCCCATCATGACGACTACATCGCCTTTTTGTGCCGTAAAAACGGCTTTACGGATCGCCTCCGCCCGGTCGGGCACGAACTCGTAAGGAGTTCCGACCGGCCGGATGCCCTTGGCGATCTCGGACGCGATCTGCTCCGGATCCTCTCCGCGGGGATCCTGCAGAGTCAGAAAGATCCGGTCGGCATATTCGGCGGCAATGCGTCCCATGACCGGCCGTTTGACATGATCCCGTTTTCCGGGACAGCCGAAGACGGCCAGGATACGGCCGCCGTTTCCGGCCGCTTCTTTGGCATAATCCAGGATCTTGGTATAACCGTCCGGAGTATGGGCATAGTCGACCAGGACGGTAAAATCCTGACCCATGTCTACTTTTTCAGCCCTGCCTTCTACCTGAGGGATATGGGCCAGATAGGGGATCTGATCCTCGATGGGCATACCGCATTCATTCATGGCGGCAACGGCCCCCAGCAGGTTGTACACATTATAAAGGGCGACCAGGTTGGTATGGACGGGATATTCCCTGCTCTGATAACAGAGGGTAAAATCAGTACCGTCGGTGCCAAGGGTGATATCTTTGCCAAAGTAGTCAACGGTTTCCGGACTTTTGACAGGGGAGTGGGACCCCTCGACGGGGTTGCCGTTTTCATCGATCAGGCTCTGGCCCCGGTCGGTCCCGTAGGAAACCGTGCGGCAGGCGCAGGCCTTTTTCAGCCGGTCGTAAGTCGCAATGTCATCCGCGTTGAGAACAGCGACGGCGGAAGGTTTTACCATGGTAAACAGACGCTTCTTAGCGTTGAAGTAATTTTCCATGGTTTTATGATAGTCCAGATGGTCATGGGTCAGATTGGTGAAGATGACGCAGTCATAGTCGATGATGTCGACGCGGTAACGGTCCAGTCCCTGGCTGGAGATCTCCATGGCGCAGGCCTTCATGCCGGCCCGGACCATATCAGCAAGGTGCTGGTTGGTCTCGATCTGATCGGGAGTGGTCAGGCTGGGGATCAGAGTCGTGTCCCCGTATTTGACCGCGATCGTGCCCATGTAGCCGCAGGGCTCTTTATGGCCGTAGACGTCCCGGATGACGCTGGTCAGTGTCGATTTGCCGTTGGTGCCGGTGGCGCCGAACATGGTCATTTTGCGGCTGGGATGGCCGTAGAAAAGGTCGGCCGTCCGGTTGAGCTCGGCATTGATATCGGCAACTTTGATATAGGCGACGCCGGGCCGCTTTTCGATGTCCTTGGTATGAACAACGGCAACCGCTCCGTTGTCGACTGCCTTGCAGGCAAAACGGTGTCCGTCGGTCTCATAGCCGTCTACACAGAAAAAAAGACTTCCCTTGATGGCTTTTCTGGAATCCAGAACCAGTGAAGTGATCTCGATGTCCGGCTGACCTTTATATAACTCAGATAACAGCATAAGCGCTCTCCCTGTTCCTATATACGTATAAAATATTACGTTTGGTTCATTATAGGAGCCGGGAAATGCTTTTGCAATATAAGAAAAAACTGTAACCGGTAATAAAAAGAGTGAATTGGACAATCAAAGAAACTGTTATAAAGTAATATTTGATAATAGTTCGGGTTTATATCGCGGGATAAACCATGATGATACGTAAGAATTACACCGAAACGCGGAGGAAAAGGCATGAGTATATCAAAGATCGGTATCATCGGAATGGGCCATGTAGGAGCCCATGTTTTATATACGCTCGCCGCTCAGTGGTTTGTCGGAGATATCCTGATCTATGATCTGCCCGAAAAGCTGGCCAAAGAAGAAGCAGAAAGGCAGGATGTCCTGGACTGCAGCGAGTTTTTCCCTAATCGCTATACCATTCGGATCGCGAAGGATATTTCGGAATTCGGGGACCGGGACCTGATCATCAATTGTGTCGGCGATATCATTGCCTTAAAAGGCACCCATACCAGGCTGACAGAGCTTTCGTTCAACATGCATGCCATCCATACCTACGCGGAAAAGTTACGGGACAGCGGATTTAAAGGGGTCCTCATCAATATTTCCAATCCCTGCGATGTGATCACAAAGTGGCTGGCAGACATTTTAGAGCTTCCGGACGGAAGGGTCTTCGGTACCGGTACGGGACTGGATACGGCCCGTCTCAAACTTCGTTTGGAACAGGCTACCGGATTAAGCGCCGGATCTTTTAATGCTTACATGATCGGCGAACACGGCAATGAGCAGATCGCGGCTTTTTCACAAGCTTCTGTGGGTGGAGTTGCCCTGGATAAACTTCCGGAGGTAAATTGCCTGCTTGACCGGCCTGCACTGGAAAAAAGTGCCAGAGAAGGAGGGTGGACCACCTATAACGGCAAGTTCTGTACTGAATACGCCATTGCGCAGACAGCAGTCCGCCTGGCCCGGGCAGTTTTGGGCGATCAGAAATGTGTTCTGGCAGCCAGCTGCAAACTGCAGGGCCAATATGGGGAAAGTGGTTTATTTGCAGGGGTCCCCGCGGTCATCGGCAAGAACGGTGTCGAAAAAGTTGTGGAACTTCCCCTGACAGCAGAGGAGAAAGAACGCTTCCACAAATGCTGCGACAGTATCCGCGCCAATATTGAAGCTTCCAAAGAATTGTACCGCTAAACAGATGATAATACGGCCGATAATATGGTATAATGCATTTTACAACTATGAAGAGGAGACATATTTTTAATGGACATCCCGCATTATACCCTGGTCGAAAAAAAAGAAGTGCCCGAATATCATCTGACGGGATATCTGTTTCGTCATGATCTGACAGGGGCGCGTCTTTTCTTCGCTATTGCGCCGGGCGATGACAATAAAGTTTTCAGCGCTACCTTTCTGACTCGTCCCGACAATGACTGCGGCGTTCCCCACATCCTGGAGCACTGCATGCTGAACGGGTCGGACAAATATCCGGTCAAAGAGCCCTTCGTAGAACTTTTAAAGGGGTCCCTGAATACATTTTTGAATGCCATGACTTTCCCGGATAAGACCATGTTTCCGGTAGCCAGCCGTAATGATAAAGACTTTGAAAACCTGATGGACGTCTATCTGGATGCCGTATTTCATCCCAGACTTCTGAAAGATCCCAATATCTTCCGCCAGGAAGGCTGGCACATGGAACTGAACGATGAAAACGAGCCCATCACCTACAAAGGGGTCGTCTACAACGAAATGAAAGGCGCATATTCCGATCCGGAGACCGTCCTGGCCGACCTGGTCGAAAAAGCCATGTATCCGGATAATGCCTACAGCAAAGACTCCGGCGGCAATCCCGAATTCATCCCGGATCTTACCTATGACGAATTCTGCGCCTTCTACCGCAAATATTACCACCCGTCCAACAGCTACCTCTTTTTCTACGGTGATCTGGACATGGAGTATTATCTGGACAAGGTCGATAAAGAGTATCTGTCTACGTTTACAAAGGTCCCCGAGACCCTGCCGGCCCATATCGATCTGCAGCGGCGTTTCGAAATACCGGTCGAGACTTACGGCAGCTACGGCATTACCGAGGATGATGACCCCAGCCGGAAGACTTACCTGTCCTACAGCGTCATGCTGGATCCGGTCACGACAGCAGAGGATTACTATGCCATCGACATGCTGGCTGAGATCATCGGCGGGGTCGAGGCCTCTCCGTTAAAAAAAGCTCTGATCGACGCCGGTATCGGCCAAAGCATCTCGGTTTCGGTCGATCTGTCCCGCCAGCAGCCCGTTTTCGAAATCGTCGCCAAAAATGCAGAAGTTTCTCAAAAGGAAGATTTTGTCCGTATCATCCGTAAGACCCTGTCGGACTGTGTTCAGAACGGCTATGATCCCGACCTGGTAGAAGCTACGGTCGCAAGCTCTGAATTTACCCTGCGGGAGCAGAATTACGGTTCCACTCCTCCCGGTCTGATCCTTAATATCATGGTCATGGACAGCTGGCTGTACGGCGGCGACCCCATGCAGAATCTTTTTTATGAGAAAGCCCTGGATCATATCCATAAAACAAAAGGGCTGTTCGAAGATCTGACCAAACGCCTGATCCTGGAAAATCACCATGTGGTGGTCTGTGTATTAAAGCCCCAGGCCGGCCTTACCCTGCGGACCGAAGAAAAAACAGCCCGGAAGCTCAAAGAATATAAAGACAGCCTGACCCCGGATCAGATCCGTCAGCTGGTCCGGACGACCAAAGAAATTACAGCCTGGCAGCAGAAACCGGACCGGGCCGAAGACCTGGACAAGCTTCCTCTTCTGAAACGGGAAGATCTGAAGCCGGCTTCACTGGTCAAACATGCCTTCGTGGAACAAAAAGACGGTATCGATATCTCGGTCTATGAAGATGATACCAACCATGTCGTTTATTTTGCCGACTATTTCAACATGGATCATCTGCCCGAAGACCTGATTCCTTATGCCTCGCTTTTGTCCCTGACTTTGGGCATGATGGATACCGACCGCTTTACCTATACGGAAGTAGACAATGAGATCGGCAAAAGACTGGGTTCTCTTTCCTTTACGGTCCGCACGGTCATCCGTAAAGACAATACCTTTATCCCTTATTTGGTCCTGAGCAGTAAATTTTTATCCGGCAAGACCAATATCAGTTTCGATCTGATCAAGGAGATCCTCTTCCATACTCATTTCGATGATACCGCGCGGCTCAAAGAGGTCATCGAAAATGAACTGATCAATATGCAGCAGAACCTGCTTTATTCCGGCAGCTCTGTCGCCCTTTCCCGGTGCCGTTCTTATTTCGATCCGGCAGCCGCTTATCAGCAGAAGGCGTCGGGTATCGATTATTATCTTTTCTTAAAAGACCTTTCCGCTAACTTTGATCAGAAGAAGGAAGAGACCGTCGATAAATTGAAAAAGACCCTGGACATCCTTGCCCGCAGGGACAATGTAAGGATCCGGATCACCGCCCAGAAGGACGAAAAAGATATGGTCGAGAAGGAAGCTCTGGACATGCTCAAAGAAGCTCCCTTAGGACCGTCCGCTTATCAGTCTTCTTCGGTCGTCAGGGTAGTGCCGGAAGAAAAAGACGAGGCTTTCATTACCCCCGGCAAGATCAATTTTGTTGCCCGCTGCGGCCGCTTTACCAAGCCTTACGACGGTTATATGGCCGTGATGGGGCAGATCCTGTCGCTGGACTATCTGTGGAACAGGGTCCGGGTGCAGGGAGGGGCTTACGGTGCGTCCAAGAGCATCTCTCTGCAGGGAAATCTGGGCATGGCCTCCTACCGCGACCCCAACCTGGCAAAAACGCTCAAAGTTTATGAGGAAGCGGCTGAGTGGGGCAGGACTTTTGAATGCAGCGAGCGGGAGATGACCAAATATATCATCGGGACCATGGCTCTTCTGGATCCGGTCAGGACCGTGCAGATGAAAGGCCGCGAAGCTCACGAGATGCTGGAGACCGGCCGCACGGACGAAGAGATCCTGACCATCAGCCGCCAGGTCATGGAAACGACTCCTCAGAAGGTGAGGGAGGCTTCGGCCATCATCGGGGAAGCTATGAAGGAGCCCTTTATCTGTGTGGAAGGGTCCGAGTCTGCGATCAAGGCCAATCAAGGCTTATTTAAACACATCGTCCACTTGTTTTAATGAAAGGAAACCTTATGACAAAATCGGGCTTCGTGTCCCTGACCGGACGTCCCAACACGGGAAAATCGACTCTGCTCAATCAGATCCTGGGTCAAAAGGTCGCCATTGTTTCCAGTAAACCTCAGACGACGCGCAACCGCATCCAGGGCGTCTATACCAAAGACGACTGCCAGATCGTGTTCATCGATACTCCCGGCATCCACCAGCCGGTTCATAAGCTGGGCGAGTATATGAATGAGGCGGCTGAGCGCGCTATTGCTGATGTAGACCGCGTCCTTCTGGTCGTTGAAGTGGGCAAGCCGCGTCCGGGAGATCTGGCGGTATTGGAAGAACTGAAAAAGGACCATGCCCCGGTCATTCTGGTCATCAATAAGATCGACCAGGTCAAAAGTGACCAGGTACTGACCTCCATCATGGCCTTCAAAGATTTGTATGACTTTGAAGAGATCATCCCGGTCAGCGCCAAAAGCGGTAAAAATGTGGACGAACTTCTGAAGGTTGTCATCAGGGACCTGCCGGAGGGACCCTTCTTCTTCCCGGCAGATCAGGTGACCGACCAGCCCGAGAGACAGATCGCAGCGGAGATCATCCGGGAAAAGGCACTGCGCCTGCTTAACCGGGAGATCCCTCACGGGATCGCTGTGACGGTCGAAACGTTTAAAGACCGCGAGGGGAAAGACCTGGTCGATATCGATGCTTCGATCATCTGCGACAAGGCAAGCCATAAACCGATCATCATCGGCAAGGGCGGCGAAATGATCAAAAAGATCGGCACCTATGCCCGCGAGGACCTGGAGGACATGCTGGGATGCAAGGTCAATCTGCAGCTGTTCGTTAAGGTCAAGGAGCACTGGAGAGACAGCGAGGTCCTGATCAAGAACTTCGGCTACGATAAGAAAGAACTCGAGCAATGAAAGAGATCAAGGTCCGGGGGATCGTGATCCGTCAGGATCCTATGGGCGACAAGGATAAAAGAGTGGTGCTTCTGACCAAAGAACAGGGGAGACTGACCATCCTGGCCAAGGGGGCCATGACGGGCAAAAGCCGCTATTCCGCCCTGACACAGCTTTTTTCCTACGGCGATTTCGTTCTGACCAAGGGACGGACCTTTTACTATATCAAGGAAGCCCAGCTGATCGAGAGTTTTTATAAGCTCAGGTCCAACCTGGACCGTCTGGCTTATGCTTCTTTCATGCTGGAAGTTGCCGATACCCTCAGCCTGGAAGGCCAGGACAACGGGCCTCTTCTTTTGCTGCTGCTCAGATCCTTGTATGCGATGACCATGGCAAAGGAAAAGGATGAGAGCATTCCCTGTTCCGTCTTTATCTTTCGTGCTCTGGCCGGCAGCGGCTTTTATCCCCAGTTGTTCAAATGTGCTACCTGCGGAAAAGACCTGACCGATCTTGAGCCGGACCAGACCCTGCAGTTCGATGTGGTAAGGGGAGCCTTCCACTGCCCGAATTGCAGGCAGGGGGGGCTGCAGCTGTCAAGAGGCTGCATAAGAGCCATGCGCTACATCATCACGGCGGACGAGTCTAAGGCCTTTTCCTTCGAGCTGTCGGAAAAGGTCCGGAAAGAACTCTTTACGGCAGTGACTCAGTATCTTTTGGATAAGACCGAACGCCGCTTCGAAGGGCTGGATTTCATAGGCAAAATCAACAGCCAGTCTTGACAGTAAAATAGGCAGTTGCTATAATTCCTTTTGATTTACTGTGTCTGTGTGTCATACTCTGTGTTTTTCAAAGTATGGCGGCGGATTTTTAAGGAAGGGGAACGATTTTGGTTACTTCAATGGATGAGATCGTCGCTCTGGCCAAGGCACGCGGTTTTGTGTATCCGGGCTCCGATATTTACGGCGGCCTGGCTAACACCTGGGACTACGGCCCATTAGGCGTAGAGCTGAAAAATAATGTCAAACGGGCCTGGTGGGACGCTTTTATTGCCAAGAACCCGCTCAATGTGGGTATGGACAGCGCTATCCTGATGAACCCCGAGACATGGGTCGCGACCGGACACCTGGCTAACTTTGATGATCCTCTGATGGACTGCAAGGCCTGCAAGTCCCGTTTCCGTGCGGATAAGCTGATCGAGGACTATATGCACGCCAAGGGGATCGCCCCCGAAAAGTCCGTTGACGGCTGGACCAACGAGGAGATGGAATCCTACATCCAGAACAACGACATTGTCTGCCCGGTATGCGGTAAAAAAGACTTTACCGGCATCCGTCAGTTCAACCTCATGTTCAAGACCTTCCAGGGAGTGACCGAGGACGCAAAGAACACGGTTTATCTCCGTCCCGAGACCGCCCAGGGCATTTTCGTAAACTTCAAGAACGTTCAGCGTACTACCCGCCGCCGCATCCCGTTCGGCATCGGCCAGATCGGCAAGAGCTTCCGCAACGAGATCACTCCCGGAAACTTCACCTTTCGCACCCGTGAGTTCGAACAGATGGAACTTGAGTTCTTCTGCGAGCCCGGCACGGATCTTGAGTGGTACGATTATTGGAAAGATTTCTGCATGGACTGGCTCAAGCGCCTCGGCATGACCATGGATCATCTGCGCATCCGCGAGCACAGTCCCGAAGAGCGTGCCTTCTACAGTAAAGGCACCTCGGATATCGAATATACCTTCCCCTTCGGCTGGGGAGAACTGTGGGGCATCGCAGACCGTACCGACTACGATCTGTCCCGCCATCAGGAGCATTCCGGCCAGGATCTGACTTATTTCGATCAGACTGCCAACAAGAAGTATCTGCCTTATGTCGTAGAGCCTTCGCTGGGTGCTGACCGTGTAACGCTGGCCTTCCTGTGCGATGCCTATGAGAAGGAAGAGGTCGGGGACAAGGATACACGTGTCGTTCTGCATCTGCATCCGGCTCTGGCTCCGGTTAAGATCGCTGTCCTGCCCCTGTCCAAAAAACTGAAGGAGTCGGCTGAAAAGCTCTTCCAGGATCTTTTGAAAAACTGGAACGCCGAGTATGACGATACGGGCTCTATCGGCAAACGCTACCGCCGCCAGGATGAGATCGGCACTCCTTACTGCCTGACCTATGACTTCGACTCGGAGAACGATCACGCCGTGACCATCCGCAACCGCGATTCCATGACGCAGGAGCGTGTCGCCATCGATAGTCTTTCGGACTATTTCAAGGATAAGTTTACATTTTAAGTTCGGTGTAACTGTTCTGCCCCGACAGGCAGAGCTTACTATACACAAACAATTTAGGAGGATTACAAATGGCAAAGAAATGGGTCTACTTGTTCACCGAGGGCAACAAAGACATGCGCGAGCTGCTCGGCGGCAAGGGTGCCAATCTTGCTGAGATGACGAACCTGGGACTTCCTGTTCCTCAGGGATTCACCATCACAACAGAGGCCTGCACCCAGTATTATGAAGACGGCCGTCAGATCAACGATGAGATCAAAGGCCAGATCAGAGAGTATATGGCTAAGATGGAAGAGATCACCGGAAAGAAATTCGGAGATGCAGAGAATCCGCTGCTGGTTTCCGTACGCTCCGGCGCACGTGCTTCCATGCCCGGTATGATGGATACCATTCTGAACCTTGGACTTAACGAGACTACGGTTGAGACCATGGCTAAAAAATCCAACAACCCGCGCTGGGCTTGGGATTGCTACAGACGTTTCATCCAGATGTTCTCTGATGTCGTTATGGAAGTTCCCAAGAGCGAGTTCGAGAAACTGATCGATAAGAAAAAGGCCGAAAAGGGTGTTACCGCCGACGTCGATCTGGATACCGATGACCTGAAGGCTCTGGTAGAGCAGTTCAAGGCTCTGTATAAAAAGACTATCGGCAAAGACTTCCCGTCCGATCCCAAAGAGCAGCTGATCGAGGCCGTTAAAGCCGTATTCCGCTCCTGGGACAACCCGCGCGCTAACGTTTACCGCCGCGACAACGATATCCCTTACAGCTGGGGTACTGCCGTTAACGTTCAGATGATGGCATTCGGAAACATGGGACCCACTTCCGGTTCCGGTGTTGCCTTCTCCCGTGACCCTGCTACCGGCGAGAATAAATTCTACGCTGAGGTCCTGATGAACGCACAGGGCGAGGATGTTGTATCCGGTGCCCGTACTCCTATGAAGATCGAAGAGATCAAGGTCAAACTGCCTGAGATCTATGACGAACTGATCTCCATCTCCAACAAGCTGGAAGATCATTACAGAGATATGCAGGATATGGAGTTCACCATCGAGGATGGCAAACTTTATATGCTGCAGTGCCGCAACGGTAAGAGAACCGCCAAAGCAGCCCTGAAGATCGCCTGCGACCTGGTTCGTGAAGGCAAGATCGATAAGAAACAGGCTGTTCTGGACGTTGATCCCCGTAACCTGGACACTCTGCTTCATGGCTCTTTCTCCAAGGCAACTCTGAAGAATGCAACCCTGATCGGACATGGTCTGCCGGCTGCTCCCGGCGCTGCCTGCGGTAAGATCGTCTTCACCGCTGAGGACGCCAAAGAGTGGAAAGCACGCGGTGAAAAGGTCGTTCTGGTACGCCGTGAGACTTCTCCTGAAGATATTGAAGGTATGAAAGCGGCACAGGGTATCCTGACCGCCCGCGGCGGTATGACCTCTCACGCAGCCGTAGTTGCCCGTGGTATGGGCGCTTGCTGTGTTGCAGGCTGCACCGAGCTGGTTATGGACGAGGACAAGAAGACCATCGAGCTTGGCGGACATGTATATCACGAGGGTGATGTTATTTCCTTCGATGGTACCACCGGTAACATTTATGACGGCGCTCTGGAAGTCCAGGAAGGTGCTGTTGAGGATGCTGATTTCGCTACCCTGATGAGCTGGGCTGACGAGTTCCGCACCATGCAGGTACGTACCAATGCCGATACTCCTGCCGATGCTAAGAAGGCCGTTGAGCTTGGCGCTGAAGGAATCGGTCTGTGCCGTACCGAGCATATGTTCTTCCAGGAAGGCCGTATCGAGCCTTTCCGTGAGATGATCTGCGCGGATACTACCGAAGAGCGCGTTGCAGCTCTTGAGAAGATCGAGCCTCTGCAGCAGGGTGACTTCGAGCAGCTGTTCGAGACCCTTGCCGGCAAACCGGTCACCATTCGTTTCCTGGATCCTCCGCTGCATGAGTTCGTTCCCAATACTGAGGATGAGCAGAAGGCAGTTGCGGATGCACTGGGCAAGACCGTTGACCAGATCAAGGCTCGCGTTGCCGCTCTGAAAGAGTCTAACCCCATGATGGGTCATCGCGGATGCCGTCTGCCCATCACCTATCCTGAGATCGCCGTTATGCAGACCCAGGCCGTTATCCGTGCCGCTCTGAATGTTCAGAAGAAACATTCTGAGTTCACTATTACCCCTGAGATCATGGTTCCTCTGGTCGGCGATGTCAAAGAGATGAAGTTCGTTAAGGACATCATCGTTAAGACTGCTGACGAAGAGCTGGCAAAGGCAGGTTCCGATATGAAGTATCATGTTGGTACCATGATCGAGATCCCCAGAGCCGCTCTGACCGCTGATGAGATCGCTAAAGAAGCTGAGTTCTTCTGCTTCGGAACCAACGATCTGACTCAGATGACCTTCGGCTTCTCTCGTGATGACGCAGGTAAATTCCTGGGCGCTTACTATGACAACAAGATCCTGGAGAACGATCCCTTCGCGAAACTGGATCAGGTCGGCGTCGGCAAGCTGATGAAGATGGCTGTTACTCTTGGAAGAAGCACTCGTCCCGACCTTCACTGCGGTATCTGCGGTGAGCACGGCGGCGATCCGTCCTCCATTGAGTTCTGCAACAGCATCGGTCTGGATTATGTATCCTGCTCGCCTTTCCGTGTACCGATCGCACGTCTGGCAGCGGCACAGGCTGCTATCGCCGAGTCACGTCAGTAAGCGAGACCAGTTGTTTTTTGGGAACATTTGAAATTTTGAAAGATTTTATGAGACAATCTACAAAGATTTATCATAAGAAAAACGGGTTCAGATTTCCCGAAAAGCTTGTAATTAAGCTATTCCTAGTATAGGGTGTCTACTTTAGGCACCCTATATTTT
>OMYN01000011.1 GCA_900315265.1 uncultured Eubacteriales bacterium | reverse complement strand
CTTAGGTACTTGTTGTTGTGGTAAACTCATTATACCTAAAGGATAATCATTTGGCTCTTTTTAATTTCTCAATTTACACCATTTTACAGACGTAACCTGCAAGGAAGCCATTTGATGAACTTTATTGAACAAAAAAGAGAGGGATATGGTAAAGGGGTAGACAGCAATCATCCGTATAATTGCAAGGATATAACAGAATGGTTATAATTAAAAAATAGACGAGAATGATTGTTTTGCCGCGCTGAATTCTGCCCAGCGGTAGGTCTGTGTTTACTTTGTCGCAAATAAAGGAGGATACCAATGGCTGTACGTGTTCAGAAAATGACGGAGGGAAATCCTTCCAAACTTATTTTCTTCTTTGCTATACCTTTGATGCTGGGCAATATGTTCCAGCAGATGTATACCATCGTCGACACCCTGATCGTCAGCCGCGCTTTGGGAGTCAAAGCTCTGGCGGCCATGGGCAGCGCGGACTGGTTCCTTTTTATGTTTCCGGCGATCACTATGGGATTTACACAAGGTTTCAGCATCTTGATCGCTCAGGATTTCGGAGCCGGCGACTGGAAAAAACTTTCTCGGGCCATGGCCCATTCGATCAAATTGAGTATCGGGGCGGCGATCCTTTTGACCGCTCTTTCCATAGCGATTACGGATCCTGTCCTGGCTCTTCTCAGGACCCCGCAGGAGATAAGACCCCTGAGCCGGACCTATTTGATCATTTTCTTTGCCGGTCTGCCGGCTTCCATGCTGTTTAATTTTACCTCGGCCGTTCTAAGAGCGCTGGGCAACAGTAAGATTCCGCTCTGGGCTATGATCGCTGCCTCTGCCGCAAATATTGTTTTAGATCTCTTATTCGTTGTGGTTTTCCACTGGGGCATCGGAGGCGCTGCCTTTGCGACGGTCCTTTCTCAGGTAATGGCCGGCCTTCTTTGTACGGCAGCATTGATCAGAGTGCCCGATCTGACTATCTCCCGTTCGGATTTTCGTAAAGTCGAGGGACTGGATCTTACTTTGTTGAAACTAGGACTTCCCATGGTCCTGCAGAATATCCTGATCTCGGTAGGCGGTATGATCGTCGGCTATGTCGTCAACGGGCAGGGCGTTACCTTTATTGCCGGATATACGGCTACCAATAAACTTTACGGTATGTTGGAGGTGGCTTCAACAGCATACGGATTTGCCATCCTCACCTATATGGGGCAAAACTACGGGGCCAGACTGGGGCATCGCCTCAGCAAAGGGCTCAAAGCAGGGACTTTGATCGCGGTCGCTACGGCTGCCGCTATCAGTTTGGTCATGATCTTTTTCGGCCGCTATATCATCGGTGCCTTTTTAAGCACTGATACCCAGCAGGCCCGGGACGCGGTTGTGATCGCTTACCGTTATTTGTTTATCATGAGCTGCGGCCTGCCGATCCTGTATATCTTATATGTTGTCCGTTCGACCCTGCAGGGCCTTGGCGATACCCTGGTCCCCATGCTGTCCGGCCTTGCGGAATTTACCATGCGTACCATCATGGCTCTGGCCGTAACTCCCTTGATCGGAGGGACTGCCATCATGATCGGAGAAGTGGCCGCCTGGACAGGGGCTGATCTGGTCATGGTACCTACCGTTTTACACCGTTTTCGTACCTTAAAAGATATCCGGCCTGAAGAACCTATTCCCGAGAAAGAGTGAAATCATGTCCCAACATGCGATCTATGCCGACCATTCTGCCACGACCCCGGTCCGCCCGGAAGTTGTGGCCGCTATGGAGCCTTATTTTACTTTGCAGTATGGCAACGCGTCCAGCGTCTATCAGATCGGCCAGGATGCCCGCCACGCGGTCGAAGAGGCCAGGCGGAAGGTGGCCAAGGCCCTGGGAGCCAAAAGCCGGGAGATCTATTTCACCTCGGGCGGTTCCGAGTCAGATAACTGGGCTTTGAAAGGCACAGCCATGGCCGATTTTCTCAGGACAGGCAGGAAGGGACGCATCATCACGACGGCCATCGAACATCATGCGATCCTGCATTCTCTGGATACCCTGAAAAAATTCGGTTTTCAGGTCACTTACCTTCCGGTCGATAAAGACGGATATGTCACCCCCGATCAGGTCGAAAAAGCATTGACCGATGACACCATCCTGGTCAGCGTCATGATGGCTAATAACGAAATCGGAACCATCGAGCCGGTCGGTCAGATCGGAACCATGCTGCGTCAGAAGGGGATCCTTTTTCATGTTGATGCGGTCCAGGCCCTGGGCAAGATCCCCATCGATGTGTCGGCCCAGCATATCGATCTGCTGTCGCTAAGCTCCCATAAGGTCTACGGCCCCAAAGGAGTAGGCGCCTTGTACGTCCGCGAAGGGGTCGACCTGCCTTCCTATATCGACGGAGGGGGACAGGAAAGAGGAATGAGAGCCGGGACCGAGAATGTTCCGGGTATTGTAGGCTTTGGAAAAGCCGTCGAACTTGCCACAATGGATCTGGACAAGGAAGCGGAGCGGGAAAGCGCATTACGGGACCGCCTGATCGACGGTATCCTGAACCAAATCCCGGACGCAGTATTGAATGGTCCTCGTTTCGACCGTCTGCCCGGCCATGTCAATTTTTCTTTCCCGGATGTGGAAGGAGAGTCCCTGCTGGTCCTTTTGGATCTGAAAGGGATCTATGCTTCCTCCGGATCCGCCTGCAGCGCCGGTTCTTTGGAACCATCCCATGTGCTGACAGCCATCGGACGAGACAAGGAAACGGCCCGGGGATCTTTGCGCCTGACACTGGGACGCGAGAACACGCAGGAGGACGTGGACAAGATCATAGAAGAAGTAAGTGCTATCGTAAAAAAACTAAGAAATATGAGAGCCGGTTTCTGATATAACCTTAGACTATATTACTGCATAATATTTATGTATTTTACATATATGCCGGACAGGATTAAAATGTGCTTATCACACTTGAAAGGAACGAATGTTACTTTCACTTGTAAAAATATTGATCATCCCATTAAATATGGTCAAAATCGAAAAGAGGAGATCTTGAAATGAAAAAGAAACTCACCCGCCTTACGGCCATCCTGGTCAGCATCGTCGCTGTCATCAGCCTGCTGTCCGGCTGCTCCGGATCCAGTAAAAAGCTGACGATCGCAGTTCCCAATGATACGACCAACGAAGCCCGCGCGCTTCTGCTGCTGCAGGAAAACGGTATCATCACCCTTGATAAGGACGCCGGTATCACCGCTACTATCAAAGACATCACCGATAACCCTTATAACATCGACTTCAAAGAAGTTGAAGCCGCTCAGGTACCCAATGTGCTGAAAGATGTCGACTATGCGGTCATCAACTCCAACTACGCTCTGGAAGCCGGTCTGAACCCGGTAGAAGATGCCCTGGCTCTGGAAGGTTCCTCATCTGCTTACAAGAACGTGATCGTTGTTAAGGAAGGCAACGAAGAGACCGACGAGACCAAAGCTCTGGTCGCTGCCTGCACCAGCCAGAAAGTCACAGACTTCATCACCGATAACTACAAAGGCGCTGTTGTTTCCGTAATCGACAATCCTACCGATGGTTACGATTCTACCGTAGATTATGACAAACTGGCAGGAACCACGATTTCCGTTGCAGCTTCTCCTACTCCTCATGCTGAGGTCCTGGCTATTGCCAAAGAGATCCTGGCTGAAAAGAACATCACTCTTGACATTCAGGAATTCACCGATTACGTACAGCCTAACAACGTCGTTGAAAGCGGCGAGGTTTATGCGAACTACTTCCAGCACGTACCGTATCTAGATGACTTCAACGCTCAGAACGGAACTCATCTGGTAGCGGTTGCCGCCGTTCATGTAGAACCCATGGGTATCTACGGAGGCAAACAGACCAGTCTGGATGCTGTATCCGGAAAATAAGTTAAAAAATCAGAGAAAATGAGGATCAGCCGGTCTCATATGAAACCGGCTGTTTTCCTGTTGTAAAGGAGTTATTTTTCATGATTGAACTTAAGTCCCTGAATAAAACATTCGAGACTGCCGACGGTACGGTCGAGGCACTGAAAGATATCAACCTGACCATCAACGACGGGGATATCTATGGGATCATCGGTATGAGCGGCGCGGGAAAAAGTACTCTTGTCCGCTGCATCAATATGCTGGAAAAACCAACTTCGGGCCAGGTCCTCATCGACGGAGTGGATATGACCACTCTGTCGGAAAAAGAACTGCGCCAGAAACGCCGCAACATCACCATGATCTTTCAGAGCTTCAATCTGCTCATGCAGAGGACCTGTCTTAAAAATATCTGTTTTCCCCTGGAACTTTCCGGCGTCAAAAAACAGGAGGCCGAAAAAAGAGCATCTGAATTGCTGAAGATCGTCGGCCTTCCTGATAAGGCCAACGCTTATCCGGCGCAGCTTTCCGGCGGCCAGCAGCAGAGAATCGCCATTGCCAGGGCCCTGGCAACGGATCCTAAAGTGCTTTTGTGCGATGAAGCTACCAGTGCCCTTGACCCCAGAACGACTCATCAGATCCTGTCTCTGATTCGGTCCATTCATGATCAGCTGGGCATCACCGTTATCATCATCACGCATCAGATGAGTGTCGTTGAAGAGATCTGCAATCGGGTAGCCATCCTGGACGAAGGACAGGTAGCAGAAGAGGGAGAAGTGGCTGAGATCTTCTCATCGCCCAAGTCCCGCGCGGCCAAGCGTCTGGTTTATCCCGAAGGCTTTGCGGATACGGAAGAGATCGGCGGTAATGATCATAAGATCCGTGTTGTCTTCAACGGCGCTCAGGCTACGGAAAAGCCTTTGATCGCTACCATGGCCATCGAAGAGCATATTGCGGCCAGTATCGATTTTGCATCTACCCGTAATCTGGGAGGCCGCTCCTACGGTACCATGATCCTGGGCATCGAGGGAGACGACCAGGTCGTTCAGCGGGCCTTGACTTATCTTAGAAAAAATGAAGGAATCCGCGTGGAGGAGATCCGCTAATGGTATTATTAAGCAGTTTATTTTCACAGGAAACGATCGATGAGACAGTGAAGATCCTTCGCAGTGAGTTCTTGCTGGCTATCTGGGAGACCTTATATGTAACCATTCTGTCCACCCTTTTTGCCATCATTATCGGTCTGCCCTTAGGTGTCCTCTTGGTGACCGGAGATAAAAACGGTGTCCGTCCCCTTCCCAGAGGACTCATGGTTTTTCTGAACACATTGATCAATATACTGCGGTCCATTCCCTTTCTGATCCTGATGATCGTGGTTATGCCTCTGACTCGTTTGATCGTAGGAACGACCGTCGGGACCGTTGCTTCGATCGTCCCCCTGGTCATCGCTTCTTTCCCCTTTATCGCCCGTCTGGTGGAAAGCAGTCTGCGAGAGGTCAATCCCAACGTCATTGAAGCAGCGCAGAGCATGGGTGCTTCTCCCTCCCAGATCACCTGGAAGGTCATGATCCCCGAAAGTGTTCCGTCCCTGGTCACCAATTTCACGGTCGCGATCACCACGATCCTTGGCTATACGGCCATGAGCGGTATCATCGGCGGCGGCGGACTCGGCAAGATCGCCATCAACTACGGCTATTACCGTTATAAATATCTGGTCATGATCTGCGCGGTCATCCTGCTGGTCCTGATGGTCATCATGTTCCAGGAGATCGGCACCAAGCTGGCAGCCAGACTGGATAAACGGCTTAAAAATTGATGTGGTCCCAGCCTGCCGGCTTTATGTAAGTAATTTCAGACATAAAAAAACCTCCTTTTCTGCAGCGCTTTTCAGCGTCGGAACAGGAGGTTTTATTTTGCAAAAAGCAGCTGTCAGACGTAAGATCTCAGATCGAATCCCTGAAGACGATCTCGTGAGGCAGCTCATAACGTTTGATGGTATCGGGGGCTCCGTTTATCTGGCGGATCAGCAGGTCCGCCGCCTGGTAGCCGATCTGATGCTGAGGCTGGGCTACGGTCGTAAGGGAAGGAATGTATACTTCCGATACAGCGGTATTATCAAAACCCATGACAGACACATCGACCGGGATCTTAAAGCCTTTGCGGTGGAGAGCACTGATCGCTCCGATGGCACAGGTATCGGAATAGCAGAAGATGGCGTCCGGCAGTTCATTTTTCTCGGCAAGCAGCGCCTCCACAGCACGGGCCCCTGCGTGATAAGAAAGGCCTTCTTTGGAAATATAGAAGGGGGTCAGGCTGGCTTCCTTCATGGCCCGGATGGAACCTTTTTCACGAAGGACCGAACTGTAATACAGTTTTCCGGCACCGAACAGGGCAATGTTCTGTTTGCCCTGACGGATCAGGAACTTGACCGCATCGTATGCCGCCAGTTCATCATTGATGGATACGGAGGGGATCTTTTTACTGCGGATCGGTTCGCAGGCGCAGACCAGCGGAAACTCAGCGGACAGTTTCAGCAGGTCGGATTCCGGGACATCGATCGAGCAGACGATCATACCGTCGACCTGATGAGTCTGCAGCATCTGGGCGTACTGGTGGAAGATATCAGGGTTGCCGTGGGTAACGACGACCAGGACGGAATAGCCGTCCTCCCGGGCCCTGTCTTCTATGCCTTTCATAACACGTGAGAAAAACTGATTGGACAGCGTATTCAAAAGTACCAGGATGCGTTTGGTCTTCATCAGCCTAAGCGTGCGGCCCAGGTAATTCGGTTTATAATTAAGCTGTTTGATAGCTTCTTCAACTTTATCGCGCGTCGTTTTCCGAACCGTTTCGGGAGAACTGATGACCCGGGAGACGGTCGCTACCGATACACCCGCCAGTTTGGCGACTTCTTTCATGGTTGCCATAGCGAAACCTCCGGATTGATAGATTTATTGAAAATTATAGCCTTACTTACAAAAAATAACAAGTAATACGTTCCTTTTTCATGATATTTTTCAGAAACCGGATGCCTCAGTTATCATTTTGCACAAAAGCTCTTCAGCTTGACATTCCATTCTTATAATCTTAAAATAAATAAAATATTGAGAGCCGCGGATTGTAACGGTTACATGATCCGGGCCATTTAAGAGGAATAATATGAAACGAATTCTGGAATGCTGTGTCGACAGCCCTGAATCTGCTTTGAATGCATATAAAGGCGGAGCAGACCGGCTGGAGCTGTGTCAGGATCTGATCGTTGGCGGAACTACCCCGACGCTGGCTCTTTACCGGGAGGTAAGGAAACTGACGCCCGGTCTTAGGGTCCATGTCCTTTTAAGACCTCGTTTCGGTGATTTTTTATACTCGGATTATGAAATGGACATCCTTGAGGAAGAAGTCGCCGAATTCAGAAAGGCAGGGGCCGACGGTGTCGTGATCGGCTGCCTGACTCCGGAAGGAGACCTGGACCTCGACAAAATGAAGAGACTGCTGGCTCAAAGGGGTGACATGAGTGTTACCCTTCACCGGGCTTTTGATGTCTGCAAAGATCCTTTCAAAACCCTGGAAGAATGTAAAGAACTTGGCATCGACACCATCCTTACCAGCGGCCAGAAAAAGTCAGCCCTGGAAGGAAAAGATCTGATAGCCGAGCTGGTCAGACGGGCCGAAGGAAAAGTGGATATTTTAGCGGGGGCCGGCGTCAATGCGTCTGTCATTTCGGCCATGCTGGAAACCATCCCTCTTACCAGTTTTCATATGTCCGGCAAGGTAACGCTTGAAAGCGGTATGAAATATCGTAAAGAAGGGGTCCCCATGGGACTTGACAGTTTCAGTGAATTCGACTTGATGAGAACGGATGAAACACTTGTAAGAAAGGCCAGCCGGGCTCTGGATGCCGGTCTGGAAAGATGGCAGTAATGGAAGAGAAACGTTATCAGTACGCGGTCGCCAAGTGGGAAAAGAGAGCGAAACGCCTTCATGAATTCGGCGCCCGCTGCGACGTGGAGATCCGTAAGTTAAAGAGCCCGATCCGTGAGTGGATGACCTACCTTTACGCCACGCTTCCGGTCGCGGACCTGGTCAATTATCCGACAGAGACCTGGATCCCTTATATCGAGCATGCTTTGATGCTGCGGCGGACGGCCTGGTGGTGCCGTTCGATCGACGAGCAGACCTTTATCGATTATGTCTTTTATCCCCGTATCAATACCGAGGATATGGAGGAATGCAGGCGCCTGTTTTACCGCCAGCTGTGGGACAAGGTCTGCAATTTGTCCGAAGAACAGGCGGTACTGGAGATCAATTACTGGTGCCAGCAGCATGTGACCTATCAGCAGGCGGATGACCGGACCAAGTCGGCCATGACGGTTTACCGTTCCGGTTTCGGCCGGTGCGGCGAGGAATCGACCTTTGTCGTCAATGTCCTTCGCAGCGTCGGGATCCCTGCCCGGCAGATCTATGCTCCCTGGTGGTCCCACTGCGATGACAATCATGCCTGGGTCGAAGTCCTGGCAGACGGCAGATGGCACTTTATCGGGGCCTGCGAACCTCAGCAGAAATTGGATATAGGCTGGTTCAACAATGCGGCATCCCGGTCTATGTTCATGGTCACCCGTACCTTCACCGGAGCGGAAAACGACAGGGATCTGGCTTTTCTGTACGGCGACAAGGCGGACCGTTTTCATCTGGAAGAGGGCGTTGCCTATGAGATCGTAACGGATCATTATGCCCGTGTCACTCACCTGACGGTCCATGTTACCGGTCCGGACGGAAAGGCGGCTGCCAACGTACCCGTCCGCTTTGAGATCCTGAATATGGCCGGAATGATGCCGGCTTGCGTTATCCATACCGATGCTGAGGGGACTGTCCGCCTCATGGTAGGCAAAGGCAGCCTGAATCTTCATGCCTATACGGAAGCAGATCCCCAAATGACCGGCATTACGGATAAAGACCAGGAGCCGGAAGATGTAAAACCCCTGCTGTCCGCCGAAAAACTGATCACGATCGGCCAGGCAGACGATGGGGATAACAAGGATGTGACCCTGGTGCTGGCTGATCAGACACAGACAATTACTCAAAACCAGTGGATACCCTTTGACTTCATGGCACCTTTGGATGCCCCGGTCAATCCTTCGCGGCAGACGGAGGATGAAAAACATGACCGTGACCGCCGTATCCGGCTGGGCGACAGCATAAGGCAGTTCCGCCGAGACAGTTTCTACAAGAACTCGGAAGCTGAAAAACTGACACCGGATCTTCAGGAGCTTTTAAGGGAAGCCGGCGGCAACTTCAACGAGATCTACCAGTTCCTCAATGAAGCGGCCTTTGAAGATGACATATGGCGGGAAAAGCTGCTGAAAGTGCTGACCAAGAAGGATCTGTGCGACGTGTCTAGGGGCATTTTGGAAGATCATCTATACTGTTCGCTGCCCTATCTGAAAGGCTGCGACCCGGACGTGTTCGTCAAATATGTGCTGAATCCCCGTGTCTATAACGAAACTTTGACGGCCTACCGGGCTTATATCCAGAACTTTTTCACTCCTTGGCAGCAGCATCTTTTCCGCCGCAGTCCCAAGAAGATCATGACCTGGATCCGGGAGAACCTGAAGGTCGTTTACGACATCGATTACAAGGACCTGTACAACACTCCGGCGGCTTCGCTGAGCAGCGGACTGACGGGGACGGTCGGTTATAAGATCCTTTTTGTAGCTGTCTGCCGAACGCTCGGCATCCCGGCCAGGCTGGATCCGGTCACGTCGGAGCCCCAGTACTTTAAGGGAGGGCGTTTCGTATCCGCAGATCCGGTCAAAGCTATCCAGAAAGGGTATCTGAAGCTGACGGCCGGCGGGGAGGACTGGGTCTATCGTCAGTCCGTAACGGTAAGTAAGATCGATGACCAGGGTATATACCGGCGGATCGATATCGAAGCGCCGCGGGCGGATAAAACGGTCAGAAGTGCCGTTGAAGCCGGCAGCTACCGCCTGCTGACGGTCAACCGTCTGCCCAACGGCCACCAATATGCTTACGCCTATTACTTTACCGTTGAAAAAGGGCAGGAGACCTCCCTTGTCCTTAAAAAGAGGCCGGTCGATCTGAAAGAGATGCTGGCTCATAATCAGATCGATGATTTTACAGTCAACAGTCAGCCTCCGGTCATGGCCTCTTCGCTTCTTACAGAGCGGACCAATCTGCTTTTATGGCTGGACGAGGGCAGGGAGCCTACCGAGCACATTTTGAATGAAATGATGGAAAACTGCGAGGACTTCGAGAGCCTTAAGGCCGGGATCTTCTTTTTCGTTCAGTCCAAAGAAGCACTCAAGCAGCCGACCTTGGCCAGGGCGGCGGCTATGTTCCCAAAGGTCCATATCGTAGAAGACAAGGGCTTTGAGAATGTGGAACCTTTGGAAAGGCGCATGTATGTGGACGCCGGAAAGCTTCCTCTGGTCATCGTGACCCATGAAGGTCTGTGCGGTTATTTCGCCGGCAGCGGGTACAACCCGGGGCTGGGCAATCTATTAGTCAGGATCGTGAGGGCATTGGAATCATGAAATGGATCAGTTCGACCGGCCAGATGCGGGCAGCCGACCGCTATATGGCTGAAGAAATGAAAGTTCCCGGCCTGATTTTGATGGAAGCAGCTGCCGGTAAAGTAGCCGATAAAGTAGAACAGATGGGTGGCCTCAATTGCCGGGTCCTTTTCCTGTGCGGAGGGGGCAACAACGGAGGCGATGGTTTTGCCGCCGCCCGCATGCTCAAGTCCCGCGGTCATAATGTGCGCATTTTTCTGGCCTCGGACCCTGCTTCCTACAAGGGTGACGCAGCGACGAATTTCGCCATGCTGCCCGGCTACCAGGTATCCGTTTTGAACATGTCCCAGTCGGCTGCCTTTGCCCGGCTTTTGGAGCAGGCGGAAGTCGTGGTCGATGCTTTGTTCGGGACGGGTCTTGACCGTCCGGTCGAAGGTTTTTACAAGCAGATCATTACGGTCGTCAATGAAGCTCACAGGGTCTATCCTTTCAAGACTCTGGCTGTGGACATCCCTTCGGGAGTCCAGGGAGACAGCGGCAAGATCCTGGGCTGTGCGATCGAAGCCGATGAGACCATTACCTTCAGCCGTCTGAAACCGGGTCTGTTATTGTTCCCCGGACGCGACTGCGCCGGCAAAGTAACGGTCGCGGATATAGGCATCCCCGAAAACATTCCGCCGTTAAAAGAGAGTCTTGAATTTCAACTGGAATACAGCGATCTGAAAAATATGCTGCCCGTCCGTAAACATCGGTCTCACAAGGGCTTGTACGGACATCTTCTGGTGGTCGCCGGCTGCCGCAGCATGACCGGGGCGGCTATGTTTGCAGCCAAGAGTGCTTATAAAGTAGGGGCCGGACTGGTCGAGGCGGCGATCCCGGCACAAGCAGCCCCGGTTTTGATGAGCCGTCTTCCTGAGGTCATCTGCACTCCCTATGATACAAACGATGCTTCTTTCGGATGGATCGATGATAAAGTCGTATCCTCTTCCTGCTTTGTAGCAGGACCGGGCTTGGGCAGGGAGCCTTATGTCGGTAAGATGCTGGAACACCTTTTTGCATCGGTCCCGGCCGATAAACCTATGGTACTGGACGCCGACGCTCTCAACTGGCTTTCCGAGAGCGAAGAGCTGCACCGTCTGATCTGCGAGCGCGGAGGAAATACCATCCTCACGCCTCATCTGGGCGAAGCTTCGCGTCTTCTGAAAGTTTCGGTCGGTCAGATCATGGACGAACCGGTCGAAGCCGCCAAGGCGCTGGCTCATGAATTCTCAAGTATCGCTGTTTTGAAAGATGCTATGACCGTCGTCGCGGAGCCTAACGGAAGGATCTTTTTCAATTCGACGGGGAACAACGGCATGTCGACGGCCGGTTCAGGCGATGTACTGGCCGGCATGATCGGAGGCCTTTTGGGACAGAGGTGCGATCCTTTCAGGGCTGCCTGCCTGGGTGTCTTCATGCACGGAGCCGCCGGAGATCTGGCTAAGGAAGATGTAGGCGAATACGGAATGTGCGCCAGTGACCTGGTCGATCATATTTATCCGGAAAAAATGCTGGAGAAGGCATAAGATGGGACCGAAATTAGGAAACGACTGGCAGGAGCTTCTGCAGCCTGAATTTGAAAAGCCTTACTATCATCAGCTCCATGTTTTTCTAAAGGAAGAGTACAGCCATAAACGGATCTATCCGGATATGTACCATATTTTTGCAGCCCTCCAGGCAACCTCTTATAAAGACGTCAAGGTCGTGATCCTGGGCCAGGATCCCTATCACGGACCCAGACAGGCCTGCGGATTCAGTTTTTCGGTCCAGCCCGACGTGGATATTCCGCCGTCTCTTCAGAATATTTATAAGGAATTGCATGATGATCTGGGCTGCCGCATGCCGGCTACCGGGTATCTGAAAAAATGGACCGACCAGGGCGTCCTGCTTTTGAACGCGGTCCTGACAGTAAGGGCAGGCGCAGCGGGCAGTCATTCCGGTATGGGATGGGAAATTTTTACAGACAGGGTCATCGAGCTTTTGAATCAGCGCCAGAAGCCTATCGTTTTCATGCTCTGGGGCCGCTTTGCCCGCAGCAAGAAAAATCTGATCACCAATCCTAATCATCTGATCCTTGAGGCAGCTCACCCCAGCCCCTTGTCCGCTTATCATGGATTTTTCGGCTGCCGTCATTTTTCCAAGGCCAATGCTTTCCTTGAGGAGAATGGTATGACCCCCATCGACTGGCAGATCGAGCCTTCTTATCCCGATCAGCCAGACAGGTCAAATTCGTATTGATCATTGAAGTCCTGCTTCCTATCATTGGGAGCAGGGCTTCAATTTTGTCTGCCTTAAGGCTTCTTTTCTTGAAATTACAGTCCGTAAGTTGTATCATGTAACCATTTGGTAATATATACAGAGAGCAGGTAGAAGACAAGATGAAAGACTATTACCGGGTGAAGGCGGTCATCAGCAAAGATGCGCTTGTCCACAATATCCGACTTATTAAAAATAAGTTAGGGCCGGTCCGTATGATGGCGGTCGTAAAGTCCAATGCTTACGGCCATGACATTCGCAACGTGATACCGGTCTGCTCCGACCAGGGGGTCGACGCCTATGCAGTGGCGACACTGGAGGAAGGCGTTGAGGTCAGAAGCCTTTTGGACCGGCTGCCCAGTGAGCGGAGCCGGCAGCACGCTTCCATGATCCTGGTGCTGGGCTACACGGATCCTTCCGAATATGACCGGGCTATCCGCAACAAGATCGACCTGGCTGTCTATTCGCTGGAACAGGCAGAAGCCTTATCCAAAGAGGCAGTCCGTCTGGACCAGAGGGCCGGCCTTCATATCAAATTGGAAACGGGGATGCAGCGGATCGGTTTTGATCTGAACGATCAGTCGCTGCAAGATATCAAGACCATCAGTACCCTTCCCAATCTGTCCATCAACGGAGTCTTTTCCCACTTTGCCCGGGCCGATGAAAAGGACAAGTCTCACGCGGACCTGCAGTGGGAACGGTATCAGGCCTTTACGGACCGGCTGGAAAGGGCCGGCGTCCGGATCAAAGCCCACCATATTGCAAATTCAGCCGCCATCATGGAATATCCTCAGGCTTATACACAGCCTTTACCGGAGGGAGAGTACTGGATGGCGCGGGCCGGCATTATTCTTTACGGTCTGTATCCGTCGGATGAGATGGACCGTCAGGCAATGCCTCTCGAGCCGGTCATGTCTTTGTATACTCATGTCGTACATTTGAAAACTGTCCCCGCCGGTACCCCGATCGGGTACGGCGGAGCTTACGTCACGACCCGTCCCAGCCGGATCGCTACGATCACGGTCGGATACGGCGACGGGTATCCCCGCCACTTATCCGACAAAGGCTATGTTTACGTAAGGGGACAGAAAGCTCCTATACGAGGCCGCGTCTGCATGGATCAAACCATGATCGATGTGACCGATATTAAAGATGTGCAGCTGCTCGATGAAGTGGAGCTGATCGGACCTCATGTGCCCCTGGATGACCTGGCGGATCTTTCGGGGACCATCCACTACGAGATCATCTGCCAGCTGACCGATCGTATTCCTCGGATCCTTAGGTGATCCTTTCGTTACATAGCCGGTCCTGCGCTTGACCGGCAGACGAAGGGAGCAAGAGACATGATTCAAAGAGGAGACATATTTCTGGCGGATCTGGATCCGGTCACGGGATCTGAACAGGGAGGTATAAGGCCTATCGTGGTGGTCCAGAATGACACGGGAAACCGCAACAGTCCGACTGTGATCGCCGCGGCGGTCACTTCGAATGTGGACAAAACACCGGTGCCGACCCATGTGGAACTGATCGTCCCGCAGCTGCCTAAGGACTCCATGGTCCTTTTGGAACAGATCCGGACCCTGGATAAATCACGGCTGATGCACAGGATCGGCCGGGTCAGTCCGGTGCAGCTGATGGAGATCGATGAAGGCCTTTACATCAGTTTCGGCCTTCTCCGTGAAGATGCTGTCAATCCCCTTGACGGGACTTTGGCAAGGCCTGAAAGAAAGGTGCATCGTAAAAAGAAAAAAGCCTGAAAGGACGGAAGTTTAAAAAAGCTTTCAAGCGATTTTGGGCGGTCTCTGCTTTGGAATATGACATAAAGCGCAAATTTTATTAAATTATTAGGTGAGGTGCAAGGTGCAGACTCAGGAAGAAATAATCAATTTACTGGAAAAGGAAGATCAGACCCAGGTCCTTCGTTTTGCAGATCAATTGTCGGATCAGCAGAAACAAACCTTATTCGACCAGATCAGTGCCGTTGATTTTTCTATGATCCGGGAAGCCAGAAAGCCTCAGGAGGAAGAAAAGGAAGCCGTGATCGAGACTTTGTCTACTATGACGATCGATCAGATCAAGGCCAGCAGGGAGGCTTATGAAACGATCGGTAAAAAGGTACTCTCTGAGGGAAAGGTAGCCGCTGTCCTTCTGGCCGGAGGCCAGGGGACCCGCCTTGGATATGACGGCCCTAAAGGGACCCTGAACATTGGACTTACCAGGCCCCTCTATCTGTTTCAGATCCTGCTGGGCAATATGGAAAAAAACCTGGAGGGTACCGGACGCTATATGCATCTGTACATCATGACCAGTGCTTTGAACGATCAGGCTACCCGGGACTTTTTCCGGGAACATGATTATTTCGGCTATCCCAAGGAGTATATCCATTTCTTTCAGCAGGAAATGGCCCCGGCCCTGGACAGGGACGGACATATGCTGCTGGCAGATAAAGATAAACTGTGCCTTGCTCCTAACGGTAACGGCGGCTGGTTCCGGTCGCTGGAGCATAACGGAATGATCGAAGACATGAAAAAAAGCGGCGTAGAGTGGCTGAATGTCTTTTCGGTGGACAATGTACTGCAGAACATCGCTGATCCGGTCTTCATCGGAGCTACGATCGCATGCCGTCAATATGCCGCCGCCAAGGTCATTGCCAAGGCAACGCCGGAAGAAAAGGTCGGAGCGGTCTGCCTTAGGAACGGAAGGCCTTCGGTCGTCGAGTATTCCGAGCTGAGCGATCAGATGCGCTATGCCAAGGATGAAAAAGGACAGTACCTATACAATTACGGCGTTACTCTGAATTACCTCTTTCATCTTCAGAAAACACAAAAGATGGCTCAGAAGCATCTTCCTATCCACAAAGCCCTGAAAAAGATCAATTGCCTGGATGAGCAGGGACATTTGATCATACCCGACGCTCCTAACGCTTATAAGCTGGAATATTTCATTTTCGATATCCTGCAGTTTTTTGATTCGATCCTGTCCTATGAGGTGGTCCGTCAGGACGAGTTCGCTCCCATTAAAAATAAAAGCGGAGTGGATTCTCTGGATACGGCGCGCGCTCTGCTGGTCAATAAAACCGGCATTACTTTATAAATAGAGATGTAAAAGGAGCCTGCTATGAAAAAACCTTTTGTCATTGCCATTGCCGGCTGCTCCGGCAGCGGAAAATCAACTTTGTCGGCTATGCTGCTCAAGGATCTGTCGGATTATAAAGTGGAACTTCTGGCGACGGATAAATATTTCAGACGTCCTCTCCCTAAAATGATTTCTCCCTTATCCCACGAAGAATACGACGATTACAACTGCCCGGAATCTCTTGATTTTGACAGTTACTATAAGGACGCACAGGCATTATGCCAGCGGGAAGACCTGGACATTGTCATTCTGGAAGGCCTGACGGTCCTGTATTTTGAAGAGCTGCGTCAGTTGGAGGATCTGAAGATCTACATCGACCTGGATCCGGAGATCCGTATGTACCGCCGTATCAAACGCAATATGGCGGCCGGAAGAGGGACCATGGACGAGATCGCAGACTTCTATCTGAAATCGGCAAAATACAGCGAGACCAAATATTTCCTTCCTACCAAGTTGGAAGCCGATATGGTGCTGAACGGGCATAACTTCCAGGGCAAGGGCAAGGACATCGTCGAGACTTACGTGAAAACGATGCTTGCCGCGAGGGAGTAAAGTATGATATCGAAAGTGCTGGTTTATCCCAACGGTTCCCGCGACATCGGTTTCTCCTGCACCCGTCGGGTCATTGCTTTTCTGCTTTCCCACGGGATCCAGACCGCTGCTTATGACCCGGACAAAGTGCTGACAACATCCGGCTCACAGGTCAAAAACGCGGATCTTTTACCCAAAGAGGACTTCGATCTGGCCATTGTGCTGGGCGGAGACGGGACCATGATCCAGTGCGTTCATTATCTTTTGGGAGCGGAGGTACCCATCATCGGCATCAACCTGGGAACTCTGGGCTACATGACAGAGATCGAGAGCCATGAATTGGAGTCGTCTTTATCCGAGATCCTGGCCGGCCGCTTTAAAGTGGAGCAGCGCATGATGCTGGAGGCTGTCATCAAGTCGGACAAGGAACCTGACCTGGAACAGCATTTTTACGCGGTCAATGATTTTGTCATCCATCGCGACTTAAGCGACGGACTGCTGACGGTCCAGTCTTATATCGACCGGGAGTTTTTAGCTGAGTTTCGGGCGGACGGGCTGATCGTATCTTCTCCCTGCGGGTCGACCGCCTATAACTTTTCGGCGGGAGGACCCATTTTGAACCCTGTCGCAGACAATATCATTCTCACACCTCTTGCCAGCCATGCCATGCTGGACCGGTCCGTGGTACTGAGAGGGTCCGATGAACTGAGTTTCTATATCGGGTCCTTTACCAGGGGCGACAAGGCTGCCTTCAGTGCTGACGGAAGTCAGACGGTCTATGTAGGGGCAGGTACCTGGATCTACATCAAAAAAAGCAAATATGTTTTTCAAATGGCTAAGGTAGGTAAACGAAGCTTTTATGAGATCGTTCAGAAAAAGATAAGGCCCTGACCGTGAAAAGAAACCGCTGCTTTCTAAATAAGAAGGCAGCGGTTTTTATATGGTTTTGTTAGTTTTAGACATCCTGACTTTGACATCTTGTCTTTGATGACCTCAGTCATCCACGATCCGGTTCTGGGTCAGGTTAACTTTCTTATAATAGATATAGGTCAGCAGACTGCAGACGCCCCAGCCGGCCGGATATCCCATGGCTATGGGAATGATCGTATTGGAAATATAACGGCTGCAGATAAACAGGTAGATCTGGCGGAAGAGGACGAAGGAGAAAAGCATAATGATCATGGGGGCCCGGCTGTTTCCCGATCCACGAAGTGCTCCGGCATAGATCTGATTGAAAACGGCTAGTACATAGAAGGGCGACAGCCAGTGGATGATCAGGGTGCCGTAGCGGATCACCTCCGGTTTGGAATTGAAGAATTCGACCAGATAAGGGGCAAAAATAAGGATCGGTATCATCAGGACGATGGTGATCCCTTCTGCCAGAATCAGGGAAATATTGACACCTTGTTTGGTGCGTTTGATCAGATCCGCACCGAGATTCTGGCCGACGAAGGTGGTGTTGGCAAGTCCGATGGACTGCATGGGCAGCATGGCCAGCATATCGATCTTAGCGTAAGCGGTCCAGCCGGACATGACGTCAGCGCCGAAATGGTTGATATAACCCTGGACGAAAATGTTGGAAAAAGAGGTAATAGCCATTTGGATCGCTGCCGGCATACCGACTTTGACGATCTTGCCCATGATCTTCCAATCGATCTTCATTTTAAGGAAAGAAAAACGGACAGCCGTCCGGCTGCGGACAAGGACGATCATGATCAGAACGGCCGATACTGCCTGCGCGATGATCGTGGCCCAGGCAACCCCGGCAACTCCCATATGAAAAACGATAACGAAGACCAGGTCAAGGATGGTATTTAAAACCGCCGTGATGATTAGAAAATAGAATGGACGGTTGGAGTCGCCGACGGCCCGCAGAATGCCGGCTCCCATATTGTAGACCATCAGGCCTAAGACACCGGCAAAGTAGATGACAAGATAGGTCCTGGCCTCCGGCATGACTTCGGCCGGTGTGTTCATTAGTCGAAGGGACAGGGGAGTGGTCACGATCCCGATGATGGTAAAGGCGATACCCATCAGAAAGGTCATAGCCATGGAGGTATGAACGGTAGCGGATACTTCTTCCGGACGCTTGGCGCCGAAAAACTGGGAAATGACGACCCCGGCTCCGGTAGCAAGGCCGGTAAAGAAACCGATCAGCATATTGATGATGGGACCTACCGAACCTACGGCTGAAAAAGCCTCGTTGCTGACATAGTTGCCGACGACCCAGGTGTCGACCGTATTATAAAGCTGCTGAAAGATGCTTCCGACCATCAGAGGAAGAGCGAAACTGATCAAGTGTTTCCAGATATTACCGCTGGTCATGTCCGTTTCCCGGCGTTTCAAAATTCCTTTGATACCGCCGGAGACGGCTGCCTCTTTTGCCATAAGCCCTCCTTTATGAGAAGAAAATAGGATACTGTTTTCTATCGTAAAGAAAACGTTAAATTTTCGCCAATACTAAAACATTTTTAAAAACTAGGACCATTATAAATGAAGGAAAGATAAAATGCAATCCTTGTTCAAATACCTGTTGACAGAAGAAAGAGCATCTGGTATACTCTTTCGAGTGTCAAGGTCAATGCCTTTACACCCATAAAGGAGAGAAGCTATGGATACCTTATATCGGCAGTCGATGCTTCTTGATTTCTATCAGGGATTGCTGACCGACAAGCAGCGTCAGGTGCTCAAGCTTCATATTTCCGAAGACTGGTCTTTGTCCGAGATCGCGGACGAGATGAAGATCACCCGGCAGGGCGTATCGGATACCATCCACCGGGGAATGGCGGTCCTGGAGGAAGCAGAGGACAAGCTCGGCATGGTGGACCGTTTTCTTGCTATTTCCAAATGGATCGGACGATTGGAAGAAGATCTGGACAGACAGGCCCCTGCTGATGTGCTGAAAAAAGAAGTCGAGGAATTAAAAAAAGCGGCGGGATTCGGACCGGATCAGACCGCCTGAGGATAGCGTAAGGATAGCGTAGGATACAGGAGAGTCGAATGGCATTTGAGAGTCTATCGGATAAGCTGCAAAACGTCTTTAAAAAGCTGAGAGATAAGGGCACACTGACCGAGCAGGACCTGAAAGAGGCCATGCGTCAGGTCAGGATGGCTCTTCTGGAAGCGGATGTTAACTATAAGGTCGTAAAGGATTTTTGCAAAAGGGTAACGGATAAGGCGATCGGCAGTCAGGTCCTGACCAGTCTGACGCCCGGACAGCAGGTCATCAAGATCGTTGATGAAGAGATGACCGACCTGATGGGGTCTGACAATGACAGCAGCCTGATCTACGGAAGCACGGTCCCGACTGTTTTCATGATGGTCGGCCTTCAGGGCGCCGGTAAAACGACCATGAGCGCGAAACTGGCCAACATGCTGAAGAAAAAAGGCAAAAAACCTCTTCTGGCAGCCTGCGACGTTTATCGTCCGGCCGCTGTCAAACAGCTGCAGGTCTTAGGTGATCAGATCGATGTGCCTGTTTTTGAAATGGGGACAGAAGTCAGTCCCGTTGTAATTGCTGAGAAAGCGGTCGAAAAAGCCAGAAACAGCGGATGCAACCTGGTGATCATCGATACGGCCGGCCGCAGCGAGATCAACGAAGACCTGATGCAGGAACTGGAAGACATCAAAAAGGCGGTCGAGCCGTCCGAGATCCTTCTGACCGTCGATGCCATGACCGGTCAGCGGGCTGTCGACGTGGCCCAGGGATTCGACCAGAGGCTGGATATCACCGGCGTCATCCTGACCAAGCTTGACGGCGATACGCGCGGCGGCGCGGCGTTATCTATCCGGGCCGTGACCGGGAAGCCGATCAAATTTTCCGGTGTCGGCGAGAAGATCGGCGATATCGAAGAGTTTCACCCCGACCGTATGGCTTCCCGCATCCTGGGCATGGGAGATGTCCTTACCCTGATCGATAAGGCTCAGGAGAGCATGGACACCGAGACAGCTAAAAAGCTGTCCGAGAAAAAGCCCGGGGAGTTCACCCTGGATGATTACCTTTTGTCCATGCAGCAGATGAAAAAGATGGGCGGCATGAATTCGATCCTGAAAATGTTCCCGGGTATGAATCAGCTGACCAAAGGACAGGAAGTCGACGAATCCAGTATCAAAAGGATCGAAGCCATGATCCTTTCTATGACTCCCAGAGAAAGAAGACGGCCCCAGATCCTGGATATGTCCAGAAAACGCCGCATCGTCAGAGGCTCTGGGACATCCATCCAGGAACTGAACCGCTTTTTGAAGGGCTATGAGCAGGTCAAACAGATGTCCAAACAGTTCAATGGCAAGGGCGGGAAACGCCGCATGATGAATATGCTGGGCAAGCTGGGAGGCGGCAGCCCCATGGGCTTTTGATCTAAGGCAAGAGTACTTACTATTCGGAAAACCCCGGTCTTTCGACACCGGTTTTCAATATATTTTTTAGGATTTATTTTAGGAGGTTACTATCATGGTAAAAATCAGACTGAAGAGAATCGGTGCTAAAGGACAGCCCTTTTACAGAGTTATCGTTGCCGACATCCGTTCTCCCAGAAACGGACGTTTCATCGAGCAGGTCGGCACTTACGATCCTACCAAAGAGCCCAGTGTGATCAAATTGGATCTTGAAAAGGTCGACGAATGGATCAAAAACGGCGCACAGCCGACCGAGACCGTTAAAAAGCTGATCGAAACCGCAAGAAAAGCTGAAAACAAAGCCGAGTAATAAGAAACCGGTATGGACCGTTTTCATGCAGGAATAATTCAGGCGTGAAGACGGAACCTTTTCGTCCAGAGGGAGGAAGCAGTGAAAGAGTTAGTCGAAATCATTGTCACGTCCTTGGTCGATCACCCGGATCAGGTCGAGGTTACCGAAGAAGCCAAAGATGACGAAAAAGTCATCAATATCAAGGTCTCTCAGGAAGATATGGGAAAGGTGATCGGCAAGCAGGGCCGTATCGCAAAGGCGATCCGTACGGTCGTAAAAGCGGCTGCTATCAAGCAGGATGAGCATGTGACCGTTGAGATCGTTTCCGAAAACGAATAAACTTCAAAGAGCCAGTTTCTGCTGGCTCTTTTTTTACCTAAAATTTTACATTGCAAAATTCTGCACTGAAAAATTACTGTCTAGGGAGGATGCATGGACCGAATGTTTCGTGTGGGCATCATCATCAGTATGCATGGCATCAAAGGAGCCGTGAATGTCTATCCGACCTGTGATGATCCCAAGCGCTTCGAAAAACTGAAACAGGTATATTTCTGCCCCAAGGGTACGGACGAGGACAGCTTTCCAAATGAAATATTAAAAGAACTGACCATCAGCCGCGTCCAGTATTTTAAAGACAGGGTGATCCTGACCTTTGACGGTATCGGCCGTATCGAGGACGCGGAAGGCCTCAAAGACGGGTCTTTATGGATCCCCGATGAGAAGGCCATACCTTTAAAAGCCAATGAATTCTACATTCGGGATTATATGCAGGCATCGGTGGTGACCGATCAGGGACGCATCCTGGGCCGGGTGGACCAGATGCTTGAGACCAAGGCCGGCTATATATTGGACGTAAAAGATGACAAGGACCACGAGATCCTGATCCCCGTGATCCAGGACTGCATCGTATTACTGGATAAAGCCGCCAAAAGGATCGTGGTGCACCTTTTGAAAGGAATGGAGAGCTGAGTATGAAATTCGTGATCCTGACCCTGTTTCCGGATATGATCCGCCAGGCCGCCCATAACAGCGTGCTGGGACGGGCCCTTGATAAAGGCATCATCGAACTGGAAACCATCGATATCCGGGATTATTCCCATAACAATTATCATTCTGTCGACGATTATCCCTTCGGCGGCGGCGCCGGCATGGTCATGCAGGCCCAGCCTGTTTTCGAAGCCTGTCAGGAAGCCAGAAAACGTACTTCCGATAAAGCACCTCTGATCTTTATGTCGCCGGAAGGCCGTACATTCAACCAGAAGATCGCCAAAGAACTGTCACAGGAATCCGAGATCATCCTTTTATGCGGCCATTATGAAGGGATCGACCAGAGAGTGCTGGATGAAATGGTCACAGACGAGATCTCTGCCGGAGATTACGTGTTGACCGGGGGAGAACTGCCGTCGCTGATCGTAATGGATGCCGTGTCCAGGCTGGTCCCGGGTGTGCTGGGCAATCAGGATTCTCCGGTCGATGAGTCTTTCAGTACCCAGTTTCTGGAGTATCCTCAGTATTCAAGGCCCCGTGTATTTCATGACAGAGAGGTCCCGGAGGTTTTACTTTCCGGCAACCATGCATTGATCCGTAAATGGAGATGCAAAAAAGCAATCGAAAACACAATCAAAAAGCGTCCGGATCTGATCGACCCCGATAAAATGACGGATGAAGAGCGGAAGATCTGGAAAGAAGTAACCGATGAATTATACAATTCCTAAATAATTACAAGGTAAATATAGTGTATAAACGCAATTCCTGCGGGAAAAGGTGAGAATAAAATCATGCCGCCTCGTATAATTACACAATTTCCCTATATAATTATGTATAAATCTTGAAGATTTTGTTAACTTTCCATATTGAGCCGATCCGTTTTTCTATTTATACTTCTTGCATCTTGTTTTTGCTTTTTATGCAAACTAAATGTCTCGAAATAAAAGAGGAGAACGGATGAATCGTTTGACACACGAGCAGGAATTACTGGCAGAAACGTATATTGAGACGATAAAAGAAGATTCCGGTGCCTGTGGTATTGCCGTAGCAGCTGTCGACAGTCAGGGCAATACCCTTTATCAAAAGTTTTGGGGCTATCGGGATAAAGAAAGCAAAGCGCCTATTACTCCGGATACTATCTATGGCATTGCAAGCTGCACCAAATCCTTTACGGCACTGGCTATTATGCAGCTGGTCGAAAAAGGTGCCATCAGCCTGGACGACCCTATCAGCAAATATATCCCCGAATTTACCAATAAAAACAGCAAACCGGTCCTGATCCGTCATCTTTTATCTCATGCCGGAGGATTTTTTCCTCTGCCGCGTATCGTGGTCGATCAGGTAGCCGGCGATCTGGGCCTGGTCGAAACCGAAGAAAACGATCTGGCTTATAATGACCAGCTGGCCGCGGAAGGCGTAAAAAGGGTAGCAAGCCGTCTGGACGAGCAGACCAAAGAAAAGGGCCTTAACGGAGACCCCGGTGAATATTTAAGTTACTGTAATGACGGTTTCGGACTTCTTTCCGATATCATCCGTACTCAGGGCGGCGAGGGTTCCTATGCCGCTTATCTTGATAAACATATCCTGGCGCCTCTGGAAATGTTCCGGTCCGGCTGCAGTTTTGTAAAACCGGTCCTGGACTCGGATTCCGCTACCCTGTATTCCACCAAAGATGAGGACGGGCAGGAAAAGGCGCATCACGACTACCACGATAACGCTTTCGTTTTAAACGGCGGCGGCGCTATGAAATCGACCATCAATGACCTGAAGAAATACCTGGCTATGTACTTAAGAGAAGGCAAGGCTCTTAACGGCACCCGGATCCTTTCGGAATCCGGCATCCGTCAGATGGTCAAACCCAGACAGCCCTACGGTGCTTTCGGAAGTTACGGATTCGGCCTTTCCAGCAAACAAGTGGGCAGCATGACGGTCACCGGCCACGGCGGAAGCCTTCCCGGAGTTTCTTCCAATATTGCTTTTACCTATGATAATGATGTTGCGGTCGTCGTTCTGTGCAATACTTCGGGTGTTCCGGTCGCTTTGATCAGCGATGCGGTCATGAAAATGCTCAACGGTGATGATCCGCTTCCCAAACGCGATATCTGGAAAGCCTATCCTCTGGATAATAAAACGGTCAAAGACCTGGCCGGCCGGTATGTATCCGGCGAGGGTACGATCATTGAATTCTACGAAAAAGAAGACGGAACAGCCGGACTTAAGGACGAGAAAGGCAATGAGAAAAACTTTATTCCCGTCAGCCCCAGAGCCGGTATCGTCCGCGGAAAATATTCCGATCTGTATGTACGCTTTATTTTCAACGAGGAGAGGGGCCTGTACGCGGTTGCTTACGGAAGCCGCCTGATCCCTAAAGTGTAAACACTGATGAAAAAGATCCGTTTTACAGCCGTCGATTTTATCCGCTATCTGAGTATCGGGGCAGCGGCAGCGGTCCTTATGTATATGCTGAAAGGACATACAGCAAACGCTCTGCCGGATGCCTTGACGACAGGCGCCCTGGTCCTTCTGGTCGTCAGTCTTTGGAAAACGGTACGCTATCTGGGCTTTTTCGATCATACGATCTATAGCTTCAAAAAGTACTTTTCCATCCGCCGCAATAAACAGTTCCTGGATGCGAGCGGGGATGGTTATGTTCAATACCTGAAGGAAAATAAACATACCGTCAATTTTCTTGAACCGTACGCGGCATTCGCCGTCTTTCTGATCGGTTCCCTGGTCCTTCTTTAATTTTCGGTTCATTCGATCTTCTTCGTTCATCACCGACAGAAGACCGATGGCATATAGCAGGGCTGCCCGTGTCCGGGAGTCTTGCAAGTCACAACTCTGAAAGGAGAAACACATGAAAAAGATCAAGCGCATTCTGGCAGTCCTTGTGACCGGTGCTCTGGTTGCGGGAATGCTGACCGGATGTTCCTCCAAATCGTCGGGGGTCGATGAGTCCCTGACCTTTAGTGAGGAATCTTCCGAAGCTTCCAAAGCGGAAAGCTCTTCCGAAGCTTCTGAAGTATCTGCAGCATCCGAGTCGTCCGCCGCAGCTGAGTCCTCCGCTCCCGCTGCCGAAGCCGACAAACCTACTCCGGAAGGTTCCGGCACCTTGAATGAGGTATCTGCTAATACCATCGGTTCTCTGAACCCGCAGACCTACATCAACTCCTACGCGTCCACGCAGATCCGGCGTCTGTCTCCTATCCTGTACGATTATTTCGTCAATGATACCGGAGACGGGATCGTCCTTCAGGGCGAGGTTGCCGAAGAAGATCCTATCGACGTTAACGGCGACGGCAAGACCTGGCAGATCAAACTGCGTCAGGGTCTGACCTGGGAAAACGGTGATCCCATCAATGCTGATACCGTAATGTACACCTGGAAAGAGGTCCTTGACCCGACCCTGGCTAACAGCCGCGGCGGAAACTTCGCCAAAGACGTTATCGAGATCGCAGGTGCGGAGGATTATTATGAGGGCAAATCCGACTGGGACAGCGTCGGCCTGAAAAAGATCGATGATTATACCGTTGAGATCGATACCGTAGCCAAGCAGGACGCACAGGAAGTTATGACCCACCTGTCTCACCCGGCTAACTGCCTGGTAAACGAAGAGTACTACGAAAAAGGCATGAATGCAGACCGTACCGAGACCCTGTACGGTACTTCCGCAGACTACTGGATCTCCGGCGGCCCCTTCAAGATCGAAAGCTGGCAGAACGACGAAGAGATCCACATGGTCAAGAATCCCAACTACGTATTTGCCGATAAGATCTGGCTGGCAGGCATCGACATCCGTGTCGTTGAAGATACCTCTACCCAGATGCAGATGTTCGAGAACGGGGAAGTCGATTATATCGCTGTTCCCGCTGACAGCATGGCACAGTACGAAGAAGATCCCCGCCTGATGACCTCTTATTCCAACTGCGTCCGTCATATCGTTATCAACTCCGCTGATCCCGATCAGCCCATCCTTGGCAACGAGAACTTCCGCCTGGCCCTGTTCTACGGCACCGACCGCAAGACCCTTGCCGATATGAACTATGGTATCCCGGCAGATTATATCGTTCCTTCCAACCATATCATCGACCTGGCTACCAACACAGCATTCCGTGATACGGAAGAAGGAAAGGCCAACACCGATCCGGTCAACTACAGCTATGATCCCGATAAAGCCAAAGAACTGTTCAATAAAGCCCTTGAGGAAACCGGTGTCGATTCCGTCGATCTGACCATGATCTACAACGATACCGCTGCTTATAAGGCCATGTCCGAGTTCGTGCAGAACAGCTGGCAGCAGCTGTTTGGTGAAGACAAGTTCAAACTGGAACTTCAGGCTATGCCTTCTTCACAGCGCGGCGACCAGGTAAGAAGCTGGCCTACCAATCCTTCTGCCTATGAGCTGTCCTGGGCAGGATGGAGCAGCACCTCTCTGATGCCTTGGAATGCCTTTAAGTATTGGACCAGTTTCTATACTGCAAAGAACGAGCCCTATATCAATGATGAGTTCGACGCAACCTTCAACGAAGCCTGCTACGGTGACAACCGCTTCGATGACGGCGTTCGTCTGAAGGATGTCGATAAGATGGAAGATATGCTGATCCAGCATGCCATCATCATTCCTGTTAATGAAATCATGGACCACTATCTGAAGTCCGACCGTGTTGAGCTGACTCAGGACGGCTGGATGAACGAAGTAGGCTGGGGCTGGAACTTCTGCAAGATCAAAGAATGATCTGACCGTCAATTGCACAGTAATAAAAGGGACTGACATGTTCTTTGTCAGTCCCTTTTGGAAAGCTGACTGATAAACGACCGGCCGGTTTTTAAAGGGCCGTTCCAGACCGCGCCTTTTAAAAACCGGGGCCGGTGTTTATCAGAGAGCCTTTCAGACAATCATTTACTTAGGCTGCGTTTGACAGCTCTAAGCTTTACAAGGAGGAAATCAATGGTCCGTTACATACTTCAGCGAATCCTGGCCATGATCCTGACCCTTCTGATCATCCTGACGGTTGCCTTCATGGTCGTCCGTCTGATGCCGGGAAGCGTTTTTGATCTGGATCCGGAACTATCGGATACGGCAATTAAAGCGATGAACGCCAAGTATCATTTTGATCAGCCCATGATCAAACAGTACGGCTACTTTATGGCGGATGTTCTGTTTCACAATGATTGGGGAACCTCCATTGCCATGCGGCCCAACGTCGCCGTATGGGATATTCTGAAAGACCGTATCCCGGTCACCCTGAAACTGAATCTGATTTCCCTGTTTGCAGCCCTGCCATTCGGCCTGTTTTTCGGTATCGTTGCCGCTATCAATAAAAATACTCTGGTCGACCATCTGGTTTCTTTAATGGTCGTTCTTTTCATTTCTATCCCTTCCTTTATTTACGCGGCCGGACTCCAGTATTTCGTAGGATACAAATGGAAATGGCTGCCTCTGATCTATGATCCTGCCGCTCATGGCTGGGCTCAGTTCCGGTCGATGATCCTTCCCATGCTGGCGCTTTCCTTCGACCCCATTGCCCGGGTCGCCCGCTACCTGCGCGCCGAGCTGATCGAAAACATTAATTCCGATTATATGCTGCTGGCAAAAGCTAAAGGCCTGACCTTCCGTCAGAGCATTATGCGTCATGCCCTCAGAAACTCTATGGTCCCCATGATGAACATCATCATTCCTATGTTTGCAGAGGTCCTGTCCGGCTCTTTGGTCATCGAGAGCATTTTCGCGGTTGCCGGCATGGGCGGTCTGATGGTCGACTCCATCAACTCCAGCGACCATATGCTGACCGTAGCGATCTTAATGTTCTATTCACTGATTTCTCTGATCACGATCCTGATCGTCGATATTTCCTACGGCATCGTTGACCCGCGGGTAAGAATGGGGGTTAAAGGCTGATGACTTTCTACGAAGACAATAAGGAATTATACGATTCCATACCGGCTGAAAAATTTCAGCTGGTCCAGAACAACGAAGATATCCATGACGCCGCCTTCCGCACTAAGCCTATCGGCTTTTTCAAAGATGTATGGCTGCGTTTTATCCGCAATAAAGCTTCCGTTATCGGCGGCATCATCATCCTGATCATCATGGTCTTTGCGGCCATCGGGCCCTCGATGAATTCCTACACCTATACGGAGCAGCATACCGATCTGGCCAACATGCCTCCCAAAGTTCCGTGGATCGCTAAGCTCAACCTGGGTATCATGGACGGACACTACACCCTTACCAAGCGCCAGTATGACAATATCAAGGATACCTCCAAGTATCCGGAAGGCTGCATCCTGAAACTGAAAAATCCCCGCATCATCAACGGAGTAAAAATCGTTGATGTTGTCGTAGACTACTATAAATATAAAGGCCTCGATGACAGTCAGTGCTACTGGCTGGGCAGCGATTACCTGGGTCGTGATATTTGGACCAGACTGTGGAAGGGCACCCGTATTTCCCTCTTTATCGCCCTGTTCTCGGTACTGTGCAATGTTATCATCGGCGTTATTTACGGTTCCATCTGCGGCTATTACGGAGGAGCGGTGGATATGGTCCTGCAGCGCATCATGGAGATCATCAATGCCTTTCCCCGTATCGTTGTGCTGACCTTGTTCATCATGGTGGCAGGGACCGGTATGTTCTCCCTGATCATGGCCATGGTCATCAAGGGATGGATCCCTATCGCCCGCATGATCCGGTCTCAGTTCTACCGCTTCAAAGGACACGAATATGTACTGGCGTCCCGCACCATGGGCACTAATGATCAGAAACTGATCTTCCGCCATATCCTGCCCAACTCGATCGGACCGGTCATCACCCAGGCCATGATGGCGGTCCCGACGACTATTTTCTCTGAATCTTTCCTGGCCTATATCGGCCTTGGCCTGCAGGCTCCCAACTCATCGATCGGCGTTATGCTGTCGACCGGGCAGAAAGTCCTGATGCAGTATCCCACTCAGGTCTTGTATCCTGCTATTATCATTTCTCTGCTCATGATCTGCTTCAACCTGTTCGGTGACGGCCTTCGCGATGCCTTTGATCCGACCCAGCGCGGAGTTTCGTAATACAAGGAGGACACATGGATAACGATACGATCTTAAGCGTACAAGACCTGGCTGTCTCCTTCAGGACCTACAGCGGAAAAGTGCAGGCGGTCCGCGGTGTTTCCTTCGACCTGAAAAAAGGCGAGACCCTGGCGATCGTCGGCGAATCCGGTTCCGGAAAGTCCGTTACGACAAAAGCGATCATGGGACTTCTTGCCAAGAATGCTACGATCGAGAGCGGTAAGATCCTTTTTGACGATCACGACCTGGTCAAATATAAAGAAAAAGATTTCTGCAAACTGAGAGGCAAGGACATTTCTCTGGTCTTCCAGGATCCGCTGTCCGCTTTGAACCCTATAATGAAGATCGGCAAACAGATCACCGAGACGCTGGTCCTTCGGGAAGGGCTGAGCCGCAGGGAAGCTAAAAAGAAGGCCATCGAACTGATGGAAATGGTCGGCATTCCCGACCCCGAGACCCGATATAATGAATATCCTTTCCAGTTTTCGGGCGGCATGAGGCAGAGGATCGTCATTGCCATCGCGCTGGCTTCCAATGCCCGTATCCTGATCTGCGATGAGCCCACGACGGCTCTGGACGTTACCATTCAGGCCAAGATCCTGGACCAGATCAAACAGATTAAGAGAGACCGGCAGCTGTCGGTTATCTTTATCACTCACGATCTGGGCGTCGTGGCCAACATGGCCGACCGCATCTGTATCATGTATGCCGGACGCATCGTGGAGGTAGGAACAGCGGATGAGATCTTTTATCATCCGGCCCATCCCTATACATGGGCGCTTCTGTCCTCGGTTCCGGATCTGGAGACCAAAGAGAGACTGATGGCCATTCCCGGAACGCCTCCCAACATGGTAGCGCCTCCGGAGGGCGATGCTTTTGCCGAGCGCAACAAGTACGCGCTGGCCATCGACTTTGAGCAGGCTCCCCCCTATTTCCGCCTCAGCGATACCCATTACGCAGCTACCTGGCTGCTGCATCCCAAAGCGCCTAAGGTGGAAATGCCGGACGTTTTGAAAGCACGAATTGCCAGAATGAGACAAAAGGCAGGGCTTGACAATGAGTGAAGAAAGAGAAAAGATTCTTGAGATCAAAGACGTTTGCATGGATTTCAAGCAGAAACGTCATAAGGTCGTTCACGCCGTCAATCATGTCAGCCTGGATATCTATAAAGGTGAGAATTTCGGACTGGTAGGAGAGAGCGGCTGCGGAAAAACGACCCTGGGCCGTACTTGCATCCGGCTTTATGACCCGACTTCGGGACAGATCATTTTCGACGGCCATGACATTTCAGGCAAGCTGACCAAAGATACTCGTAAATTCCTGACCAGCCACATGGCAATGATCTTTCAGGATCCCATAGCTTCCCTGGATCCCCGTATGACCGTGCAGGAGATCATAGCGGAAGGCCTTCATAACCAGGGATATAAAGACAAGGCCCAGATCGACAGCATGGTCAAGGAAATGCTGAATAAGGTAGGACTGCTGCCGGAACACGCTACCCGCTACCCTCATGAATTTTCGGGAGGCCAGCGCCAGCGTATCGGTATTGCCCGGGCCCTGGTCCTGAAGCCGGAATTCATCATCGCCGACGAACCGGTTTCCGCCCTGGACGCTTCTATTCAGGCTCAGGTCATCAACCTGCTGATGGATATGAAGGAAGAGTTCGGCCTGACCATTATGTTCATTGCCCACAACCTGGCCGTGGTCAAGTATTTTTCGGACCGGATCGGCGTTATGTATTACGGAACGCTGGTAGAACTGGCGGACGCAGATGATTTGTACGTCCATCCTTTGCATCCCTATACCAAGGCCCTCCTGTCGGCGATCCCGGAGCCCGATCCTTTGAGTGAGCGGCGTAAGACCAAGCTCTACTACGATAAGAGCATGCACGATTACTCAAAAGAAAAGCCCTCTTTGCAGGAAGTTGTCCCCGGTCATTTCGTCTACTGCTCGGACAGTGAAAAAGAAGCTTATTTGAAGGAGCTGGACAGTTAAATGGGAACGAAGAAAGTGACCTCGATCGCGGTCGGGGACATGTTTATTACCCGTAAGGTAGCCGAAAAAGGATATCCGGGTTTTGGAGAGATATCCGACCTGATCGGCCGGCATGACGTTGCCTTTGCCAACCTGGAGATGACCTTTCATAACCAGGAAGGCTGGCCGGCGGCAGAGTCGGGCGGTACCTGGGCCATGACAGAACCGGATAAACTGGATGATGTCAAACGTTTCGGCTTTAATCTCTTTAATACGGCTAACAACCATTCCGGCGATTACGGACAGGAAGGTGTAATGGCTACCATCCGCCATTTACGGGAAAGAGGCATGATCTTTTCCGGAACGGGAGCTAATCTTCAGGAGGCATCCCGCCCCTGTTATCTGGAAACTCCCGATTACCGGGTAGCTCTGATCAGTGTCAGCTCTTCCTTTTCGGACGCCTCCCGGGCGGGCGGTCAGTCCGGTGAAATGGCCGGACGGCCGGGCCTGAATCCCCTTCGTTATTCGATGCGCTATCATGTGGATCCCGAGAATTTCGCCAAGGTCAAAGAGCTGGCGGCAATTACCAGGGTCAACATGGATAAAGATGAATCTATTGCTCTGGGCTACAGCGCTCCCTATGAAGAAGGGATCTATCCCTTCGGAAGTGCCGGAAATTTCGTGCTGGACACTAAAAACTTTATTGAATCCGTACCAAATGCCCAGGACATGAAGAGAATCACGGATCAGATAAGGGAAGCCAAAAGGCAGGCGGATCTGGTTTATGTCAGTCTTCATGCTCATGAACATGACGATCCGGATACCAGCATCCCGGCTCAGTTTATCGAAACTTTTGCTCATCAGGTCATCGATGCCGGCGCGGATGTCATGATCGGCCACGGTCCTCATGAACTTAGAGGCATCGAGATCTATAAAGGAAAAGTTATCTTATACAGCCTGGGCAACTTTGTTTTTCAGACCGAAACGGTAAGCCTGCAGCCTTATGACGCTGTGTACAACAAACATCTGCCGCTGGATATGCCGGTAGGCGCCTATATGAGTGAACGCAGCAAGAACGGTACCGCCGGCTACGGAGTCATGAAGAATATATGGCGTTCGGTCATGGCAGGATGGACGGTGGAAGATGGCAGGATCACCGAAGTCGAGCTTTACCCGGTGAGCCTGGGCCTTAAGGCAGTGCGGCCTCAGAAGGGCTGGCCGGTCCTGTCCCATGACCAGGATACCTTGTCTTATCTGGCCCATCTGTCGGAACCTTACGGTACCTCTATCCGAATCCGGGACGGTGTCGGAACGATCGAAGTAAATTAAAAAAAGCATTTACAGAAAGCTTTCTGTGTGCTATACTAAACAATCGTGAAACGGTGTGACCTTGCTGAAAGGCAGCCGTGCGAATTACGGATGCTCCGCTGGCATAACAAGAGAGTATGTTATCGAGTGTCTATGAAAAAAGGAGTTTTATTCCCATGAACGAAGAAATCATTCGTCAGCTCGACAAAGAGGAAGTAGAAAAAGCCAATAAAAACTTCCCCGAGTTCAACGTCGGCGATACGGTCCGTGTAGGCGGCCGCATCAAAGAAGGTAACCGTGAGCGTATCCAGTATTTTGACGGCATCGTTGTCCGCCGTACCTCCGGCGGTGTCCAGGAAAGCGTGACCGTCCGCCGTATCGCTTACGGCGTAGGCGTCGAGAAGACCTGGCCTCTGAATTCCCCCAACCTGGCTTCCATTGAAGTCATCCGTAAGGGTAAAGTCCGCCGTGCAAAACTGAACTACCTGCGCGGACGTGTTGGTAAGAGCGCTACCAAAGTTAAAGCTAAGATCTGATCCAAAGCGTCAAAGGAAAGAGGAGGGAAGAGGTCCCGAAGGCTTAAGGCTTTCACAGGGGTATGTTCCCTCCTTTTTTATACCGGTCGTTTTTAATCGATCAAAGTAAAGGATGAGGTAGAGGTATATGGAGCCCAGACGAGAGTACGATCCCAACGTCCGCAAGGCTGAAGATAACGACATAGAAAAAGAACGGTTCGATGAGTTTGACTTCGGCGAGATCCTGCCGGATGACCCTCAGGAAAAGACGATGCCTTCCGCCGGCAATGATGAGATGCAAAGATCCGCAGCATACAGCCAAAGACAGCAGCAGGATCAGCAAAAGAAAAAGCATGAGGCTCAGCGCAGGCTGAAAAAGATCCGCAGCCGCCGTACCTGGTGGGGGATCTCGGTCGGCATCCTGACCTGGATCAAAGACGGCCTTTTGGTCGTGCTGATCCTTTGGCTTCTGACTACGTATTTGGCATCTTTTTTTACAGTCGACAGCCAGAGTATGATCCCTAAAATGAAACCGGGCGAAAGAGCTGTTGCCATAAAATTTTCATACCGCTTTCAGGAACCGGCCCGTGGTGATGTGATCGAATTTACGGACAAGGAAGGGAAAAATCATGTCAGCCGGATCATAGGCCTTCCCGCAGATGTGATCAACATCGACCAGGATGGTACGATCACGGTCAACGATCTAACCTTTAAGACTACCTACTGCCAGGGGGTTACCGTACCTGTGGCAGATCAGGTCAGCTATCCGGTCACGGTGCCGGACAACTGTTACTTTGTCCTTAACGATAACGGACAGACGGACGGAGACAGCCGTTATGCTGCGATCGGTGAGATCAGCAAGGGACAGATCATCGGTAAAGTATTAGGTATTTTCTGGCCGTATAAATCGGTGCGGCCGGTCAATTGAAGCTGCTGCAATCGTTGTGCGGCAGCTATTTTTGTCAAGGAGGATACAGCATGCAGATCCAGTGGTTCCCCGGACATATGGCGAAAACCAGAAAGATGATGGAGGAAAACATCCGCCTGGTAGACGTGGTGGTGGAAGTCATCGATGCCCGGGCACCTTATTCCAGTAAAAATCCCTATCTGGATAAACTGTGGCAGAAAAGGCCCAGAGTCATTGCTTTGAACAAGACGGATCTGGCTGATCCTTCTATTACGGCTTTATGGAAAAAGTATTACCTTGAACAAGGTTATTCGGTCGTAGCGATCGATGCAGCCCATAACAAGGGGATCCGCGAGATCACCCCGGCTGTAGAGGCACTGATCGAGCAGCGGGATAAAGAAAGAGGAAGCAAAAAGGCAGGAACAAGGACCATCAAAATGATGATCACCGGCATCCCCAATGTGGGAAAGTCGACGGTCGTCAACGCGGTCGCGAAAAGAGGCGGAGCCGCCAAGACAGGCAACAAGCCCGGCGTTACCAGAGACAAGCAGTGGATCAAAGTGTCCGATCATGTCATGCTGCTGGATACTCCCGGCATTTTATGGCCTAAGTTTGAAAATAATGAGACGGGGCTGAACCTGGCTTTTATCGGCTCCATCAGCGATGATGTCGTCAATTTGTATCAGCTTGCCTCCGAGCTTCTGGACCGTCTGAAGGGACCCTACGGCAGCCGTTTGGTTGGGCGTTACGGCATCGATCCTTCTGTGCTGGATAAGAGCGGAGACATTATTCTGGAAGAGATCGGAAGAAAACGCGGTCATTTGTTCAAGGGCGGCCAGGTCGATACCGACCGGACAGCAGTCATGGTACTGGATGAATTCCGGTCCGGCAAATTGAACAGGATCAGTCTGGAAGTTCCGAAAGGACGGGAAGGAAACAAGGATGCCCAGAGCGAAAGTCGATCTTAATGAAAAATGGCAGCGGATGACCGAGTATGAGCGTAAGGCCAGACAAGAGGGATTTGCTGTCATAGCCGGTATGGATGAGGTAGGCAGGGGTCCTCTGGCCGGACCGGTGGTTACCTGCTGCCTTATTTTGGATCCGGATAAGCCAGTGCTGGGGGTAGACGATTCGAAAAAATTGTCTCATAAACGCCGCATGGAGCTGAAGGCGCAGATCGAAGAGACGGCCCTGGCTATCGGCATCGGTGTCGTCGACCATACGACCATCGACCGTATCAATATCCTGAATGCGACCAAGATGGCCATGAAAATGGCGGTCAGAAATCTGAAGATCGTGCCGGATCTGGTCATGATCGATGCGGTCCATATCGATGATCTGGATCTTCCCCAGATGTCTATCATCAAGGGCGACGCCAAAAGTGTTTCGATCGCGGCGGCCAGTATCGTTGCCAAAGAGACCAGGGACCGGATGATGGAAGAATATGATAAACTGTATCCGGGCTACGGCTTTGCTCAAAATAAGGGATATGGGACGAAAGAGCATATGGAGGCTTTAAAAAAGCTGGGTCCCTGTCCCATTCACCGGTCTAGCTTTATTCATTTATAATAGAAAACTGTATGGAAAAATCGTACCTGAACGGACTGAAAGCAGAAGATATAGCCGCTTCTTACCTTCAGAACAAAGGATGGACCATCCTGGACAGACGGTGGCGCTGCCGGACCGGTGAGATCGATCTGGTAGCCAGGGACGGATCCTTTCTGGTTTTTATCGAGGTAAAATACCGGTCGAGTCTTGATAAGGGGCTGCCGGCAGAAGCAGTGGATCCCGAAAAGATCCGGAAGATCCTGTCGGCTGCCCGCCTTTATATGGCTGTTCATCATATAAGCGACGTACCGGTCCGCTTTGATGTGATCGCCTTATGGAAAGAAAAAGGCCGGGGCAAGGTACACCATTACCATAACGCATTTGGGGGGACATAAGATGGAGCAGGAATTGGTCAGTAAAACGCTCAGGATCAATAGAAGCGGCCCTGTTTACTATATTTCGATCCCGTCCTTTGATGAGACAGGCCTGGTCAGAGACTTGTACAGCACCCGCCGGGGAGGTGTCAGCGAAGGAAATTTAGGCCCCATGAATCTTGGCTTCGGGCGGGGCGATTCCGAGGAAAATGTGCTTGAGAATTACCGGCGCATCTGTTTTACTACCGGTATTTATCCGGGAGACATCGTCATGTGCCGCCAGGTCCATGGGGACCATGTCGTATATGTCGATCAGCAGATGAGGGGGTCGGGACTGATGGGCCCTATCCTGGTCGATGATACGGACGCTATGATCACGGATAAAAGAGAAGTATGCCTTTTGACTTTTCACGCGGACTGCTGTCCTGTCTATCTTCTGGATCCGGTCAAAAAAGCGATCGGACTGGCCCATGCGGGCTGGAAAGGCACGGCTCTTGAGATCGGAAAGAAAACTGTCGAAGCCATGAAAGAAACCTTCGGCAGCCGTCCTAAGGACATTTTGGGAGCAGTTGGACCTTCGATCGGACCCTGTTGTTTTGAGGTCGAGGAGGATGTAGCTTCGATTTTCAATGCCGTTTTCGGTACGGGCGATATGCTGGCACAGGAAGGCATCCGTCCCAATGCTCCGATCGTCACCTCCGGTAAAGCAGAAGGTAAGTATTATGTCAATCTGTGGGAGGCCAACCGGGTCAGTCTGTTAAGAGCAGGCTTAAGGGATGAGAATATCACCATTACAGACCTGTGTACCATGCACAACCCCGAGTACTTTCATTCTCACCGCCGCAGCGGTACAGACCGGGGAACGCAGGCGGCGTTTCTGGAATTGATCTGATTGTGCGGAAACTATGAGACAAATTATCAAATCGGTAGCCGACGGCAGCATCGGACAGGAGCTGGGGCTCGAACCCGGCGACAGTCTTTTGGCCATTGACGGACAGGACATCAACGACGTCCTGGACTATTTCTACCTGTGCGAAAAAGAAGAGATCCATCTGAAGATCCTTACCAAAGACGGCGAGACCGTTGAGTGCGATGTGGAAAAAGACGAAGATGAGCCTTTAGGTCTTACTTTTGAGGAAGATTTCATGGGCCAGTACCGCCACTGCCTCAACAAATGCATGTTCTGCTTTATCGACCAGCTTCCCAAGGGCATGCGGAGCACCTTGTATTTTAAAGACGATGATTCCCGCCTTTCTTTCCTGGACGGCAGTTATATCACCATGACCAACATGAAGGAAGAGGATTTTCAGAAGATCATCGATTACCGCATGTCCCCGATCAATGTGTCGATCCACACTACGGATCCCAAGCTGAGGGTCATGATGCTGAAAAATAAAAATGCGGTCGATCTGCTGCCCCGTATGGAGGAACTGAAAAAAGCGGATATCCGTATGAACGGACAGATCGTGCTGTGTAAAAATATCAATGACGGGAAGAACCTGGACCGGACCATTACGGATCTGATGGCCTTCCGGCCCCAGCTGCAAAGCGTCAGTATCGTGCCCTGCGGCCTGACCAAGTACCGGGAGGGCTTATACCCGCTGGAGCTGTTTACTTCCGAAGACTGCGCCAGGGTCATCGATCAGGTGGAACCTTACCAGAAGCGGTGTTTTGAAGAAAGCGGCATGCATTTTATCCACCTGTCGGATGAGTTTTACATCAATGCCAAAAGGCCTCTGCCGGAAGCGGAGCGTTATGACGGATATCTGCAGCTTGAAAACGGTGTCGGTATGATGCGCCTCTTCATCGATGAAGCTAAGGAGGCTATGGACCGGCTCGACCCGGCCAGTGATCCCCATGAGCATATCAGTGTCGTTACAGCAGTCTCGGCGGGACCGTATATCCGTCAGATCGCACAGGACATCATGAAGATCTATCCGCATCTGAAAGTCGATGTCCATATCATCATCAATCACTTTTTCGGAGAGAACATCACCGTGACAGGGCTTCTGACAGCGACGGATATCGTAGATCAGCTGAAGGGAGAAAACTTGGGCGAAAGGCTGCTTCTTCCCGAGAATCTGCTGCGGGCAGGCACGACAACACTGCTGGATGACAAGACCGTTGTCGATATCGAGCAAGCTTTACAGACACCGACAAATATAGTAAAATCTTCAGGAATAAGCTTCGTCCGCACGGTAGTGGGACAAAGCGGTCCGGAAGACCAATAATAGAAAGCAGGTCCTTTTATGAAACCAATCGTTGCCATCGTAGGCCGGCCCAACGTCGGCAAGTCTACCTTGTTCAACAAGCTGGCGGGCGAGAAGATCTCTATCGTGAAAGATACCCCCGGTGTTACCCGGGACAGGATATATGCCCAGGGCGAATGGCTGAATCATACCTTTACCATGATCGATACCGGCGGTATCGAACCCAAAACCAATGATCTGATATTAAAATCCATGAGAGAGCAGGCCCAGATCGCCATCGAGCTGGCTCATGTCGTTATTTTCCTGGTGGATGCCAAAGACGGCCTCACCGATGCGGACGGAGCGGTCGCCGACATGCTCCGCAGGGCTAAAAAACCGGTCGTTCTGGCTGTCAATAAACTGGACAATATGAGGGATATTTCTCCCATTTACGAGTTTTATCAGCTGGGGATCGGAGATCCCATGCCCATTTCTGCCGAACTGGGCCTGGGCATCGGTGATATGCTGGACGCAGTCGTTTCTCACTTCCCCAAGGGACTGGAAGAGGAAGAGGAAGACGATCGTCTCAAAGTTGCCGTCATCGGTAAACCCAATACGGGCAAATCATCTTTGATCAACCGTCTGATCGGGCAGAACCGTGTGATCGTCAGTGATATAGCCGGTACGACCCGGGACGCGATCGATACGCCGGTCACCCATAACGGAAAAGATTATATCCTGATCGATACGGCCGGTATCCGCCGGCAGAGCAAAGTGACCGAAGATATCGAGCGTTTCTCGGTCATGAGAGCCGTCGCAGCGGTCGAGAGGGCGGATATCGTTATCCTTATGATCGATGCTGTCACCGGAATCACCGAGCAGGATGCCAAGATAGCCGGCATTGCCCATGATAACGGCAAGGCCTGCATCATTGCGGTCAATAAATGGGATGCTATCGAAAAAGATGATCATTCCCTTACGGAATTTAATAAAGATATCGATACGGTCCTCAGCTATCTGACCTATGCTCCTAAGATATATATTTCGGTCAAAACAGGGCAGAGGGTCGATAAGCTATTCGATCTGATCGACCAGGTCGAAAGGGCAGCTTCCCTCAGAGTTCCTACCGGAGCCCTGAATGATATGCTGTATGAGGCGACTTCTCTTCAGCAGCCTCCGTCTGACAAGGGCCGGCAGCTGCGTATTTATTACATGACGGAGGTATCGGTCAAACCGCCTACCTTTGTTATTTTCGTAAACAGTCAGAAACTGATGCATTTTTCATACCAGCGCTATCTGGAAAACTGGCTGCGCAAGACCTTTGATTTTACCGGCACTCCCATTAAATTCATCATAAGAGAGCGCCAGCAGCTGGAAGATAGGTTCTGATCGAAAAAAGGAGCAGTTATGAATGAATACCTGGCACGGCTGATCGCCGTACTTATCGGTTATAGTTTCGGCTGTATTCAATTTGCTTATATATTCGGAAAAGCCATCAAGCATATCGACATCAGGCAGTATGGCAGCGGCAATGCCGGGACGACCAACGTTATCCGCGTGATGGGGCTGAAGTGGGGCCTGATTACGCTGACATGCGATATCCTGAAGGCGGTGGCAGGCGTCCTGGTATGCGCGCTTATTTTTGGTTACGACCAGAAATACCTGCTTTTATGGACAGGCGTCGGCGTGGTCCTGGGGCATAACTATCCTTTTTATATGCAGTTCAAAGGCGGCAAGGGGGTCGCGGCCATGATCGGTATTTTTCTGGCTGCGGATTTCCGCATGCTGCTGATCGCCGGCATCCCGTCCCTGTTCGTCCTGTATTTCTCCCGCTATATGTCGCTGGCTTCCTTAACGTACATGGTCCTTCTGGTGGTCTGCGCCATCTGTTTTTACCATGGGGCCCCGCATGGTCTGGAAGTGATCCTTCTGACCTCCGGTCTGGCCGCTTCGACATTCTGGCGGCACCGGGCCAACATCAAGCGCCTGTTGAATGGAACCGAAAACCGGCTTGGATCAGGAAAAAAGGCCGGGACCCAATCAAAAAAAGAGTGATGTTTGTCCTATATTCTGCTGATTATTCTACCGTAGGAGTTTTGTAATGGATTACGAAAAGTTAGCTGAGCTGCTGTTCCCGTCGATTTCTTATGTCCCTCAGGATATGGAAGAACGCTATCCGGCGCGCACCCTCCCCGAAGGAGCCAAGGTCACCCGTATGGCGCCGAGTCCGACGGGATTCATGCATCTGGGCAATTTGTTCGGAGCGATGGTGGATGAGCGGCTGGCCCATCAGAGCGGCGGTATTTTCTATCTTCGCATCGAAGATACGGACCGCAAACGTCTGGTGGAAAACGGAGTCGAGACGATCATCAAGGTCTTCGACCGTTTCGGTCTGAATTTCGATGAGGGAGCGACTCTTAGCGGAGACAAAGGCGACTACGGCCCCTATACCCAGAGTGAGCGCGGCTATATTTATCAGACCTATGTCAAAGATCTGGTACGCAGGGGCATGGCCTATCCCTGCTTCTGCACGGAAGAAGAACTGGCCCAGATGCGCAGGGTACAGGAAGCCAATAAAGAGAACCCCGGCTACTACGGAAAATATGCAAAATGCCGGAATCTGACCATGGAAGAGATCGAAGAGAATCTGAAAAACGGAAAATCCTATGTCATTCGATTCCGCTCGTCCGGATCGATCGACCATAAGATCAAGTTTACGGATCTGGTCAAAGGGCAGATGGAGATCACGGAAAATGACCAGGATGTGGTTATTTTAAAGTCGGACGGACTGCCTACCTATCATTTTGCTCATGTCATCGACGATCATTTGATGCATACGACCCACGTTGTCCGCGGAGAGGAATGGCTGTCGACTCTGCCTATCCATCTGCAGCTGTTCAGCGCCCTGGGCTTTAAACCTCCCAAATATGCGCACACGGCCCAGCTGATGAAGATGGACGGGACGTCGCGCCGCAAACTTTCCAAACGGAAGGATCCCGAGTTCGCCCTGGATTATTATTTCCAGACAGGCGTTCCGATCGAAGGGGCCAAAGAGTATCTGATGACCTTATTGAACTCCAATTTTGAAGAGTGGAGACGGGCCAATCCCAATGCCGATCTGAACGATTTTCCTTTCAGTACCAAAAAGATGGGATCATCCGGCGCTTTATATGACCTGGATAAACTGAATGATGTCTGCAAAAATGTGGTATCCCGCATGAGCGCAGACCAGGTATATGAGAAGACCGTCGACTGGGCCCGCCAATATGACCCGGACTTTGCAGCGCTTCTGACTGGAAATGAAGCTTATGCCAAGTCCATCCTTGCCATCGGCAGGGGCGGTAAAAAGCCCAGAAAGGACTTCGGCCGCTACAGCGAGGTGAAAGAGTACATCAGTTTCTTCTTTGACGACCTTTTCCGCCCGGATTACAGTCAGATGCCGCAGAACGTCGATAAAAAGACCGCCTCGGCGATCCTTCGCGATTATGCCGCAAAAGATAAGCTGGAAGAGGATAACAGCAGCTGGTTCGAAGCCATTAAAGCCATGTGCCCCTCTTACGGTTTTACGGCTGATACCAAGGCTTACAAGAAAGACCCTTCTGCTTATAAAGGAAGCGTCGGAGATCTTTCCATGATCCTGCGTGTCGCGGTCTGCGGAAGGAGCCAGGCTCCGGATCTGTTTACGGTCATGCAGCTTCTTGGTTTTGATAAGGTAAAAGAACGTCTGGTAAGGGCGGCCGGCCTGCTTGACAGCGGGTCTGCCGATATCCTGTAAACGGAGGCTAATGTCGTGGCTGATTCAAGAAAACGGGCAGACAGCAGCCGTCCGTCAGGTAAGAGCGCCTCTAAGCGTAAGCCTTTCAACCTGACCTTTCTGGTCATCGCTCTGGTGTTGATTTATATTGCCGCTCAGTTTTTCAGCTTTTTCAATAAAGATACGACCAACTATATCGTGGCCAAACAGGGTGAGATCGTTGAAAAGTTTTCTGCTCAAGGTGTGATCATCCGTCAGGAGGAACTGGTCAAGTCGTCTTCGGGAGGCATCGTCCAGTATTATTACCCGGGCGGCAAAGAGCTTGAAAAGGGGACCCTGGTCGCCTCCATCCTGGACGATTATTACGGGGATATCCTGCAGGATAAGATCAACCAGATCTACGACCAGATCTCGGATATCGATGACGGCGAATATTCCGACGCTTTCCAGGCCCTGGACACGTCGATCGAGTCGACCGTATCATCCTATCTCCGCAATAAGGCAGTCAATAATTACAGTAATCTGTATGCTTTGAAGGACAATCTGGCGGATGCGATCTCCAAACGCAAAGATATGTATTCGCTGATGAGCAATACCCAGGTGGCGTCACTACTGGCCCAGCAGGGTATTTATATCAATGAGCAGGACTCGGTACGGAGCAATTTGTATCTGTCGGAGGGAGGAATGATCGACTATTCCTACGATGGTTACGAAGGCTGGACAGCGGATCAGATCGGGCCGGATTTTATCAGCAATTATGATTCCAGCTATCAGTATTTCGATATCAATTTTCAGAACATTGACAGCGGGACGCCCTTGTACCGCCTGATAACTTCGCCGGTATGGCAGATCGTGATCTATCTGAATAAGGATCAGGCCCAGTATTTTTCAGGCGAGTCCTCGGTGGATTTTATTTATAACAGTACCAAGGAATTGAGCGGGACCATTCAGAGCCTGGAACAGACAAAAGAGGATCAGTACAAGCTGGTGATCAAGCTCACCTCGCATGTGCAGGATTTTTTGAATGACCGGACCGCTTCACTGGTCTTTACTAAGAATCAGCATACCGGTATCAAGATATCGGACAGCTGCCTGGTCCAGAAGACTTATTATGTCGTCCCCAGCGAATATATAGTCAGGAGCGGCAGCCAGACAGGTCTTCTGGCGGTCCAGGCGGATGATTCGGTTATTTTCCAGCCGGTCGACGTTGCGACCGAAAATGACGATAAAACTTACTTTACGCTCCCGGACGGAGTTTCACCCGGTTTTACAATTCAGAAGGAAAATTCGACGGAGCGGATGACTCAGGGCAGTACCGAGAGTGTCAACGGTGTTTATGTCGTCAACGGCGGCTATGAGCAGTTTGTGATCGTTACCATCGAGTATCAGGCTCAGGGTTACGCGATCGTAAAAGGCATCAAGATGTATGACCGTGTCAAGATCATCAGTTAAGGAGTTATATCCACATGAGTGAAACAGGCATTCGGTCCGTTAAAAAACCCGGCAGGACGGCAGTGCCGGCGGCAGTCTTGCTGGCAGCAGTTTTACTGGCATCAGCAATGCTGGTGTCTGCCTGCTCCGCTTCGGATGCTGCCGTCAAAAAGGGAACTGCTGCCTACGAGGACAGTGATTATTCCCTTGCCCTTGCCGAGTTCGATAAGGCAGCTTCCCAAAAGGAATCAGATCCGGCCATTCTTAATAAAAGAGGCATGGCTGCTTTTGGGCTGGGCCGTTATGGCGACGCGGCGGCAGACTTTGAGGCGGCAGCCTCTCTGGCTGAGGCGTCCGATAAAAAAGAAGTGCAGAAAAATGCCGCTGCCTATTACGCCAACCTGGGTGACTGCGAAAGCAGGATGGGACAAAGCGATCAGGCTATGGAAGATTATACGAAAGCCCTGCAGCTGGATCCGTCCCTGTCGGTGGTCTACAATAAGCGCGGGAATCTGTACTTTGAGCAGGAACAGTATGGGCAGGCTGCTGATGACTTTTCCAGTGCGATCGATCTGGAAAAGACGTCCGGTGATGATCAGGCACTGCTTTCTTTGTACTGGAACCGGGCGGAAGCCTACCGTTTGAACGGGGATCAGCAGGAAGCCGTGAATGATTATCTGATCTACGGTCAGATGGCGGGGGATAACCTTGACAATGATTACTACGCCAAGCTGGCCTCCCTCTACTGCGGCCTGTCACAGTTCGATCAGGCTAAAGAAAATTATCAGAAGGCGATCCAGCTGGCTCCGGATGATCCCAATCTGTATCTGGGCCTGGCTCAGATCAGCCTGTCGCAGGAGGATTATTCATCGGCTCTGGATCAGCTGAGTCAGTACATCAGTCAGACCGAAAATGATAGCGGGGCCGATCAAAAAGCGCTGGCAGCCGCTTACGGGGACCGGGGCCTGTGCGATCAGCAGCAGGGCGATACAGAAAAAGCCTTAGCCGATTATTCCAAGGCCGTTGAGCTGGATCCGGATTACGCCTGGGCCTATTTCATGCGCGGCAAGCTTTACCAGCAGATGGAAGATTACGAAAACGCGGCCGCCGATTACCAGAAAGCACAGGATCTGGGCGGGACGGATGCTGACCAATAAATCAGTTTGTATATTGACAAAGAAAGTCAAAAAAGCAATAATGACAGTACTTGTATAAAAACACGGGGATACGCGCAGGCTGTTTCTGCGCGCAGGAAAGGGTTAGAAAATGAGCGGATTTTTCGATAAGATAGCAAATGTTCTCGGCTTTGGTGAGCAGGATAATGAAGCTCCTCAGGAGCAGTCCAATGATGATTATTATGAGGAAGACGACAATTACGAAGACGAGGATACCTATACCTCACGTCCTTCTTATTCATCCGGACGCAGTGATTATTCCCGTGCATCCGTGCAGCGGGATCCCGAGACCTATTCCCGTCCCAGCACCGGCTACCATGTAAGCAATGTCCGTTCGGTCCAGTCGTCCGGACAGGGAAGAGGCAGCAAAGTGCTCAATCTGAATGCCAATGTTCAGATGGAAGTGGTCGTTGCCAGCCCGGAAAGCTTTGACGAAGCCAGAGATATCGCCGAAAGGATCAAAAACGGCCAGCCGGTCATTATCAATCTTGAATTCGTTGCTCATGATATCGCTCAGCGCATAACCGACTTTTTATGCGGCACCTGCTGCGCCATGGACGGAAATATTCAACGCATCGCCAACAAGATCTTTATGATCGCTCCCGAAAATATCGATTTTGCCAGCGACGTCGATCTTCGCCGTTCCATCGAGTCAGATGACAACGGCCTTGGCTTTATTTACGGAGATTCGGATATTGATAACTAAGCAGGATGACGATAAGTGGTTCCTTGCCCATATCAGTGATCTGGCCGATCAGGCCGCGCGAGGCGGATATGCCGCTTTTTCGGATTTTTTAGATGATCATCAAAGAGGCCTTCTTTCCCAACTGGAAGGAAGGCTTCCGTCATGTCTGGCCCTTTTCGGAGGTTATCCGGATGCTGAGCGGGTCATTGCCGTCTTATACCCGGACTATCTGCAGGATTCGGTGGAAGACATGGCCGCAGGCGAGATAGCAGTCCTGAAGATCAGTCCGGCCGACCGCCGCTTTTTGAAGCGCCCTCTCGAGCACAGGGACTATCTGGGAGCAGTCATGGGCACCGGCATCAAGCGGGAAAAGACCGGTGACTTGTTGACCAAAGACAGCTCTGGCTATCTGCTGGTCAAAGACGAAATAGCCGACTATTTGATCGATAATCTAGCGTCGGTGGGACCCGCCGTCGTCTCGGTCGAGCGGATCGGAGCCGATCAGCTTCCTCCTCCGGAAAAAGGAGTCGAATCTGTCGTCAGTGTTGCCTCCATGAGGATAGATACCCTGGTCAGCCATGGCTTTCGTATGGGGCGGGGCGAAGCTGTCAAATTGATCTCACAGGGACTCGTTACCCGCAACGGGCTGGCGGTCACTAAGGCAGACAGCAAGGGAGCTGTCGGTGACAGGATCTCAGCCAGAGGCCACGGAAAAATGAAGATACTGGAAGACAGAGGCCTTTCCCGGTCCGGCCGGCTGCAGCTGAAGATCGAGGTTTTAGGATTTAAAAAGTAAGCGGAAGGAAGATATTATGAATACGAAGCGAAGACCCGGCCTGACTGTTTTGCTCACCTTGATCGCGGCCGCTCTGGCGGCGGTCGACCAATGGTGCAAGATCCTGGCACAGCGGGACCTGAAAGGTCAGGGACCAAAGAAAGCCGTCAGTTGGCTGTTCGAACTTCGCTATGCGGAAAATACCGGGGCTGCTTTCAGTATGCTGGAAAATCATACGTGGATCTTTATGGTCCTGGCCGGCCTTGTAACGGTCCTTTTGGTCATGGTCTTATATCGTTTCAGCATCAAGCCTGATAAGCAAAACCGCTTCACTATCCTGCTGGTTCGTCTTGTCAGCATCCTGGTCATGGCGGGCGGTCTGGGCAATCTGATAGACCGCAGCGTCAGGGGATATGTCATCGACTATATCAATCTGACTTTTATGGATTTCCCCATCTTTAATTTAGCGGATACTTTTATTACGGTGGGAGTCGCTATCCTGCTTCTGTATCTGATCTTCAAACGTCACGCATTTGAAGAAATGGAAAGCGTTTTTGAGGGGAAAGAGAAAGACAGCCATGACCCAGCATGAAACGTATACGGCGGGGCCGCAGGAGAGCGGAGACCGTCTTGACCTGTTTGTCTGTCAAAAACAGCCGGATCTGACCCGGTCTCATGTCCAAAAGCTGTTGGAAGAAGATCATCTGACGGTCAACGGAAAAAAAGTCAAAGCCGGTTATAAGATCAGGATCGGGGATAATATCGAACTGACGATCCCGGAAGCCAGGATACCGGATGCCCGGCCTCAGGATATCCCTATCGAAATCGTATATGAAGATGACGATCTGGCCGTCGTCAATAAGCCCAGAGGGATGGTTGTCCATCCGGCTGCAGGCCATGAAGACGGCACCCTGGTCAATGCTCTGATGTACCGTTTCAACGGCAACCTGTCCGGGATCAACGGGGTGCTCAGGCCCGGTATCGTGCACCGTATCGATAAGGATACATCGGGACTTCTGGTCGTCTGCAAGAGCGACCGGGCGCACCTCGCCTTAAGCGAACGGCTGAAGACCCATGATATCGAAAGGGTCTATCACGCAGTCGTTCACGGAGTCATGAAGGAGCAGGAAGGTACGATCGATGCTCCTATAGGCCGTATGGACCGGGAACGAAAAAAAATGATGGTCAGAGCGGACGGAAGAAAGGCCGTTACTCATTATAAAGTGCTCAGGCAGTATCCGAACTTTGCATATCTGGAAGTCAGACTGGAAACGGGAAGGACCCATCAGATCCGTGTGCACATGCAGTACATCGGGCATCCTGTCCTGGGGGATCCGGTCTACGGGCCGGCAAAGGAAAGTACCGTTGAAGGGAAAAAGCTGGCAGGCATGGACTTTTGGCCCGGACAGATCCTGCACGCTAAAGTTTTAGGATTTGTTCATCCCGTCACCGGAGAGTGGATGCATTTTGATTCGGAGCTTCCGGACTATTTCAAAAAAGTGCTGGAGACGATCGATATATAAAAACTTCCGGAAAGGAAAAATTTTCCTTCCCGGAAGTTTTCAGAATTTGCGGACAGCCCTGGGCATATAAGGGGTGCGGTCCAGTTTCTTCGAAAGGATATGGACCGGAAGGTAAGAAAGCAAAGTTACAGCAACACTGACCAGCAGGGTGTAGAGCTCCGGCAGCAGACGGTCTAAGATCAGAAGGGAAAGCAGAAAGGCAGCCAGAGGGATGCCGTAGACCAGCAGAGTAGAGGACAGTTCTCCGCTTTTGGCTACCTCGATCTCAACGTTATCTCCGGGCTTTGCCTGGCATTCGTTGAGTGCGTACAGCTGCATCTGGTTTTGGTCGGTTATAAACTGACAGGCCCGGCAGCCCCGGCAGCGGTCGCTTTGAGGAATGCGGACTTCGACCGTGTCACCTTTGACGGCGGTCACCTTACCAATTTCTCCCATAGGGTCTCCTTTTGTGTGAATATCAATAATATCCATTATAGGCATAGGAACAGGTCTTTTCAACTTCGTACAGGAAGATGATGATCACGCGATACTATTAATGATTTTATAATCTGATTTACAGGTGTATTGTTTTTGTTTTATCAAATTGTTATAATGTATATGTCTTTAGATTTTAAGAAGGAGTCCTTCGTATGAATAACAGAAATGATTATATTTCCGACGCTGTCATTCGAAGACTGCCTCGATATTACCGTTATCTGGAAGAGTTGATCGATAACGGCATCACCCGAATCTCATCCGGAGAATTAAGCGAACGCATGGGACTTACCGCTTCCCAGGTGCGCCAGGATTTTAACCATTTCGGTGGTTTCGGGCAGCAGGGCTATGGTTATAATGTCGAATCGCTTCATGAAGAGATCGCTAAGATCCTTGGAATCGATAAACTCCACAATGTCATAGTCATCGGAGCAGGTCATCTCGGACAGGCACTAGTCAACTATCCTAATTTTATCAAACGAGGTTTTCATATCATTGCACTTTTTGACAAAGATCCGGCTCTGATCGGCACGGTCGTGAACGGACTTACCGTTATGGCTGATTCTGAAATCGAAGATTTTGTAAAAAATAATAATGTTGATATCGGTGTATTGACCATTCCCAAAAGTGAAGCGGTCCCCATGGCCAAACTTCTGGACAAATGTGGTATCAAGGGTATCTGGAATTTTGCATCCATGGACCTGGAACTTCCCGGTTCGAATGTAGTGATCGAAAGCGCACATCTGTCGGACAGTATAATGAGACTATCCTATCGGCTGCATAATCAGACAGACCATTCATGATCGATCACCAAATGTATTTATATATTTAAGAAAGGCGTTCGTACATGCTGACAACAGAGGACAAGTTAAAGATCTATGATCTGTTAACTTCAAAATTTAATATTAACGAAAAGTATCCGCTTTCCGCAGTCGGTAAGGAATTGTCTATGTCCAGGATCCGCTGCCGTTCCTACGGTTTCCGCCATATGAAGGACCTTATGGCAGCTATGCCTGAATTTTGTACCCTGGAAGAATATGAATATGAAGGACATTCCAACTGCAATGTGACCCTGCATGAGTGGCAGGATAAACCGGAGCCGGATCAGGCTTCCAAGACTTATCCCAGCTGGTTTATGGCAAATAAACCTTCTTCTGACAACAGAAAGACCTCAAAAGAAGAGGATGACGGTCCCATCGTGATCCGCCGGGCCCGGACGGTCCGGTCAGGGGATTATGTATCCCCGGCCGTAGCTGAAGAAGATGAAGATTATTCGTACCGTGACGAGTCACGTGACTCTTCAGGCAGCCGGTCCGGTGCCTTTGAGGAACAGGGGGATCATTTGTATCTGACGGATTCGGTAAAAGAATCGATCTACCAGGTCCTTTTGGAAAAATTTACGCCCGGACAGCCTCAGCACCTGACGGCTGTCAGCCGTTATCTTTTAAAAAACGGCTACCGTCCTGAACTATACGGTTTTGATAAAATAAGAAATTTGCTCAGCGAGATGCCTGAATATGTACAGCTGGTCAATACAGGTAAAAATCCCCCGGCTAATATCCTGGTAACGGTCCTTCCCGGAAAACAGAGGCAGAAAGCTCCGACAGCCGATGAAGATCCTGCTTATTCGGAGGGGGTTACTCCTCAAACGGACACGGCAGTGCCGGCAGCGCCTGCAGAGACGGGCAAAACCAACGACCAGATCGTGGAAGAGGCTCTTGCAAAAGTAAACAAGCCCCGTTACGACCAGGATGAAGAAGAGGATAGCAGGGAAGATTCTTCTTCCAACATACGGTCCTCATCCGGCAGCATGCGGTTTGCGTCGGACAGGGAACAGGGCGGTTCCTTCACTTTTAAGGATAAGGACGATAACGATGCGGCGGATCCTGAGAATGAGGGCCGGCAGCCGGCCAGCCGCTTTGAGCAGATGGTATATTTTTCTCCTAAACTGCAGACTTATCTGATGAATATGGGGCTTCCGGACCCCATCACGATCATCCGCTCTTCTTACGAGGATTCTATCAAGGAGCAGACCTTCGTCAAACGGCCCGATTCTATTACCTTCCCGGTCAAGTGGGAACCGGCGCCCGGTATGGTCGCTGTTTTAAAACGCAGTATACGCAAGGCAGGCCGTCCCTGGTATCTCGGTTATATCGATTATCCGGATCGCGAGCAGGAAGCGGACGACGAGGAGGAAAAAGAAGACGATCTCGGTGACAATGTGACTCGTCCGGGCAAGGCCCTGGAGCATTTCGCGGACCTGGGCTACTGGCAGGATTTCCTCAGGGAACTGGCCGGGATCGCTCTGACCGAGAATTGGGATGACAACGAACGTCGTTTCGGCCGTTTCTATATTCTCAAAAAATATATTCAATATACTTTTTACCGTTTGCTGCAGGAGGATAAGGTCTGTGTATCCGAAGACCAAAAGTTTGCCGCTTTCAACACAGGCCTGGTCAATAATCATTTTGATGATATTTATGCCTGCTTTACGCCTAACACCGAAGGGGCGGAAGGCTCGCCCAAGTGGAAATTCGAGGCCTTTGTCATTGCGGGCATCCGCGGTAAAGACGGCTACGGCAAACTGCTGACCAATTATTTCAATCCCCTGCCCAAACAGGCTTCATACTTTGATAATAAGCAGGATATGTTCTATGATCCCAATTGCGAGCTGGTCACGGATTATGATCATATTATCCTGGACAACCTCAACCGGCTGCCTTTGGGATATCTGAGGGAGTGCTGTTACGGCGACCAGCAGGCCCAGGACGGCATCAGCCGCATCGAAAACGCGGGCACAGGTGAACGCAGGAAACAGGCGTATTACGAACTTTCTCAGTATATCGAAGAAAACGACAAGATCTACCGCCGTTTGAGAAGCCGCATGGAAGATGCTATTGAATTTTCACTGAAAAAAGTCCGCTGGAACTTCCGCACGGCGATCCCCTGCTATTTCCCCAAAGGAAACAGCATGAGTATGATGCTTCCTTTGTGCCTGGAGGACGATGATCATATCGATGCCGCGCTGGTGGTCAAAAAGAATCCGTCCGGCAGTTACCAGGGACAGACGGTCCTGCAGCTTGACCGCGCCTATCTGGATGCCCGCCTGGTCTGCAAACCCTATACCGACTGGCTTAAGCCCGGTCAGAATCCGGAAGAACAGACTCAGCGTCAGACAAGACGGTTCGACAAGACTTACGAACGGCCTTATGAAAAAAGTTATGAGAAAAATTATAACCGGCCCTATGAGAAGCCTTATGACCGCGACTCCTATGAACGTCCCTATGAACGTCAATCACGCCCCTATACAAGCAGTAGTCAGCAGAGTATGAACCGGAATCAGGGAAGGATAACCAAAAATCCTCAGTCCTACCGCCTCAAGATGCCGGATAACGGTTATCGTCCCCGCTATTGATCCGATTTGACATTTGGTCCGCACTTGGCTATAATGTCGGTATTGTTCGGGATCTCCCGAACCCGGGATCCAGCACATCGGCGGTAAGTTCCGCCGGATAGAAGACATAGAGAAGAAGAGCAAGGTGAGAAAAAACACAGAGCATGTTGCCTGAAATTCTCCCGGAAGTCTGCGATGCAGGCTTTGCAAGGAGGAAAAATGAAAGGCAGAATCTGTTATATTGTCATAAGTGTCATGCTGGCGGTGACGATCGGTTTTTCATTCGATATAAGCGCGTACACTCCGGCAGACAGTACCGGTACGGCCGTCTCCGATAAGGAAGAAACGACGGTAACACAGGAGAAACCGGTATCGAATGTACCAAGTCTCGAAAAGCAGGATGAAGTAGTCAAAGAAACAGCTCAGGCCAAAGGATCTTCTGCGGAGCGCAGCGTTTCCGCAAAGACAAAGGCTATCGCATCTGTCCGGGAAAGTTCTGCTGCGGAAGAAAGCAGCCAGCCGGTCCTGGAAAGTGAGACAGATACAGCGGATCAGACGGAAGAAGAAAGCACTGCTGAGGACAGCCTTCAGCCTATACAGATCTCCCAGGACGATCGTCAGATCCTTGAAAAGATCGTTATGGCGGAGGCCGGCTGCGAAGACCAGCACGGTCAGGTCATGGTTGCCGATGTTATTCTGAACCGTTTGAAGGCAGGCTACGGTTCTACCGTAGCAGACATTGTCTTTTCAGATGGCCAGTTTGAACCTGTCAGCAACGGCACTTATTATGATGCTGTCCCGTCCGAGTCGGTCATCGAAGCGGTTGATACCGCGATCAGCGGGGTCGATTATACGGATGGTTCCTTATATTTCGTATCCTGCAACGCGGATTATTCCTGGTTTGAGAACAACCTGACTTATACGGGCGGCTACGGCGGACATAACTTCTTCAAGTAAATCTGCCGGATAGACCGGTCAGTATCATGAAAACAAAAGGAGCAGAAAGGTCTTATGATCTTTCTGCTCCTTTTCTATATTTCGGACTCTTTTACTGGATCAGCATGGCATCGCCGAAACTGAAGAAGCGGTATTTTTCTTTTACAGCTTCATTATAAGCGTTGAGGATATGCTCGCGGCCTGCCAGAGCGCTGACAAGCATGATCAAAGTCGATTCGGGAAGATGGAAATTGGTGATCAAAGCGTCCAGGATCTGAAATTTGAATCCGGGATAAATGAAGATCCCGGTCTCGGAAGCCCCGGCTTTAACGACTCCCGGTGCGACGGCAGCGGATTCCAGTGTGCGGCATGAAGTCGTCCCGACAGCTACGATACGCCTGCCGGCTGCTTTGGTTTCATTGATTTCCTGTGCGGTCTTTTCATTGATGTGATAGATCTCACGGTGCATCTGATGGTCTTCGATATTTTCTGCCTTCACCGGCCGGAAAGTCCCCAGTCCCACGTGCAGTGTCACATAGGAAATATCGATGCCTTCCTGCTGCAACTGTGCCAGCAGTTCTTTGGTAAAGTGAAGGCCTGCTGTAGGAGCGGCCGCTGAACCTTCCTCGCGGGCGTAGACGGTCTGGTAGCGGGAAGGATCAGCCAGCTGCTCGTGAATGTAAGGGGGCAGGGGCATCTGTCCCAGCTGATCGAGGACTTCTTCGAAAATGCCATCGAAATCAAAGCGGACCAGACGATTACCATCAGGAAGTACCTTAACGACTTCGCCGACCAGGCGGCCGTCCCCGAAAGAGATCGTAAAGCCTTCTCTGGCCTTTTTGCCCGGGCCCGCCAGCGTTTCCCACACCATTCCGGTCAAACCGTATTCCTTTTTCTGTTCTTCCGTCAGACGATGCAGCAGAAGCAGTTCCACATGGCCGTGGGTATCCATTCTTTCGCCGATCAGTCTGGCAGGGATCACCTTGGTGTCATTAAGGACCAGGCGGTCGCCGGGGCGTAAAAATTTTCCAAGATCATAAAAATGACTGTGCTGGATAGCACCTGTATTTTTATCCAGTACCATCAGACGGGAATCACTGCGATTTTTCAGGGGAGTCTGAGCAATCAATTCCGGGGGCAGATCATAATAAAAATCAGAAGTCTTCATATGCCAGTAACCTTTCGTCAACCATTGTTATATACAATCCGGTATTATAGCACTAACTAGCAGGCAAATACAAATCGTAGGTCAATAGGCAAGTAACAATTGATAGAAAAATATGTGACAAAAAACTATTTTAAATTAAAAGTTAGCTAAAACTGACTATTGACATAATGGTTAGACAGTACTAACATTATGTTCGTAATCAAGTTAGCCATATATAACCAAGGAGGTGCCATTATGCTTCCATTGCCCTTGATCGAAGCAGGTTCCGTCGTAACCGTCCGTAAAGTGGGAGGAAGCCCCGATATTAAAAACCATATGGAAGAATTGGGGTTTGCTGTCGGCCATACGATCAAAGTAGTGACCAGCGTCAACGGTAACACGATCTGCGACGTAAAAGGTTCGCGAGTCGCGGTCAGCAAAGAGATGTCATCAAGGATCATGGTAGATCCGGTGGCGGAATGACCGACCTATCTTAGAAGATTTTATGATCTTATCAATTTTCACCAGGAAGGAGGGATAACATGAAGACACTGCGCGATGCGCCGATCGGCAGTACTGTTAAAGTCGTAAGGCTTCACGGTGAAGGCGCTGTTAAAAGGCGTATCATGGACATGGGTATCACCAGAGGGACAGAGATTTATATTCGTAAAGTTGCTCCCCTTGGGGATCCGGTGGAAGTTACGGTACGCGGGTACGAACTTTCGGTACGTAAAAACGATGCCGAAATGGTAGAAGTCGAATAATAGTACGTTAACGAATCAAAGCAAACTGCAGGTTGCAAAAGGAGCAGAATCAATGAGCAATGCCATAGGCAGAGAAAAGATAACGATTGCCCTGGCGGGTAACCCGAACAGCGGTAAAACAACGTTATTCAATGCTTTAACCGGCGCAAACCAGTTCGTAGGAAACTGGCCCGGAGTAACTGTCGAGAAAAAAGAAGGAAAGTTAAAAGGTTATGAAGATGTGACCATCACGGACCTTCCGGGTATTTATTCTCTTTCCCCTTACACACTGGAGGAAGTCGTAGCCAGAAATTACCTGGTTCAGGACCGTCCCGATGCCATTCTTGATATCGTCGACGGCACAAACCTTGAAAGAAACCTTTATCTGACGACCCAGCTTACCGAACTGGGCATCCCGGTCATCATAGCTGTCAATATGATGGATGTCGTCAATAAAAAGGGCGACACGATCGACCTGAAAGAGCTGGAGAAGGCTATGGGAGTAAAAGCAGTACCCATCTCCGCTTTGAAGGAGACCGGCATCAAAGAAGCGGCCAAGGCAGCCGTTGATGCGGCCAGAGCAGATATTCATCCTTCGCCCGCTCACAATTTCAGCGGAGTAGTCGAGCACGCGCTTGCCCATATCGAGGAAGCCTGCGTTCATGATTATCCGGACGAGCAGCAGCGCTGGTATGCCATCAAGATCTTCGAACGCGATGAAAAAGTCATGGAACAGCTTAAGCTGGACCAGGCGACCCGCGACCATATCGAAAAGGATATCGAAGCAGCCGAAGCCGAACTGGATGACGATGCGGAAAGCATCATTACCGATCAGCGCTACAATTACATTACCTCGATCATCAACCGAGTCATTAAAAAGAAGGATAAAGGCAAGCTTTCCGTATCTGATAAGATCGATAAGGTGGTTACCAACCGCTGGCTGGCGCTTCCTATCTTTGCCATTGTTATGCTGATCGTTTATTATGTATCCGTAACGACGGTCGGAGGCTGGGTGACCGATTTTACCAATGATCAGCTTTTCGGCGACGGCTACCATCTCTTCTCGATCGGCACGGCTGATTATGAAAAAGCAGCCGAGGCATACGAGATCCCCGGCGCTCAGATCGAAGCTTTTGAAGGAGCCGCGGAAAAAGAAGGCGTGGATCCTGCAGATGCCAAAGATCTGACGACGATTGCCTACCTGTACGATGATGACGGCAATGTTACAGACGAGATCCCGACTGACTATGAAGATTATCAAAAAGATCTTACCATCGAGGAACCGGATCCTGCAGATTACGGAGTCTGGGTCCCCGGTATCCCGGTCCTTGTTGAGAAACTGCTTGATGCTCTGAAGGTTCCTGAAGACGGATGGCTGCACGGTCTAGTGATCGATGGTATCGTTGCCGGTGTCGGCGCCGTTCTGGGCTTTGTTCCCCAGATGTTCGTCCTGTTCCTCTTCCTGGCATTTTTGGAAAGCTGCGGTTATATGGCCCGTATCGCCTTTGTCATGGACCGTATCTTCCGTAAGTTCGGACTTTCCGGAAAATCCTTCATTCCCGTTCTGATCGGTACCGGTTGCGGCGTTCCCGGAATCATGTCGACGCGTACCATTGAAAACGAGCGCGACCGCCGTATGACCGTTATGACTACCACCTTCATTCCCTGCGGGGCAAAGCTTCCTATTATCGCCCTGATCTCGGGTGCTTTGTTCCACAACTCCGGCCTGATCGCCGTCAGCGCATACTTCCTGGGGATCGCTTCGATCATTATTTCCGGTATCATGCTGAAGAAAACAAAGATGTTCGCGGGTGACCCGGCTCCCTTCGTTATGGAGCTTCCTGCCTACCATTGGCCGACGGTCGGAAACCTTCTTCGTTCCATGTGGGAGCGCGGCTGGTCCTTTATCAAAAAAGCCGGTTCCATCATCCTGCTGGCCACGATCCTTATCTGGTTCTTGTCCGGTTTCGGATTTGTAAACGGCTCCTTCGGTATGGTCGATATGGATCAGTCCATGCTGGCAGCCTTCGGAAATGCGATCGCTCCTATTTTCAATCCTCTGGGATGGGGCAACTGGAGAGCAGCCGTTGCTACGATCACCGGCCTGATCGCCAAAGAGAACGTTGTTGGTACCTTCGGTATCCTTTACGGTGCCGGCAGCGATGTTGCCGAAAACGGATGGCAGATCTGGAACAACGTAGCCGCTCATTTTACTCCGTTGTCCGCTTATTCTTTCCTTGCTTTCAACCTTCTGTGCGCTCCCTGCTTTGCAGCGATCGGTGCTATCAAGCGTGAAATGAACAGTGCAAAATGGACTTGGTTCGCCATCGCATATCAGTGCGGCTGGGCTTATACGGTAAGCCTGATCATTTACCAGATCGGATGTGTCTTCACAGGCAACATGAATGTACTAGGTCTGATTGCCGCGCTTGTCATGATCGGCGTGATCATTTATATGCTGGTTCGTCCTTATAAAGAAGCTACTGATCTTAAAGTCAAGGTCCGCGTCTGATCAGACGGTAGGAAAATCAACTAGTTAGAAGCGACAAGTCGGCGCCTTTACGGGTGCCGACTTGTTTTATATCCGGCGGTTTGTTACAATAGACCCAAAGCTTTTTAAAAACAGCGAAAAGAGGAACCTATGAAAACGGTGACTGTCAAGCATTTGTATTTAAAAACTTTCCTGATCGCGCTGGCCACAGCCGCGGTTATTTTTGTGCCTGCCATGATCTGGGACCATGGTTATTTCCTGTTTGTCGGTGATTTCAATTCGCAGCAGATCCCCTTTTACATGACAGCCCATGACGCCATCCGCAGCGGCCAGTGGGGATGGAACTGGTATACTGATATCGGAGCTAATTTTATCGGTTCTTATTCTTTCTATCTGCTGGGCAGCCCCTTCTTCTGGCTGACGGTGCCGCTGTCTTCCCGCCTGGTGCCTTACATGATGGGTCCCCTTCTGATCTTAAAATTCGGATGCGCGACCCTGTTTTCGACCATGTACTTTAAGCGGTATGTCAAAAACGAGCAGTTTGCCATGCTTGGCGGCCTTCTGTACGCTTTCTGCGGCTTTTCCATCTATAATATTTTCTTCAATCACTTCCATGAACCTCTTATTTTCTTCCCTCTGATGCTGATCAGCCTTGATGATCTGATGGAGAAGGGCAGCCATGGTTCTTTTGCTCTGGCGGTCGCCTTGAACGCCCTGATCAATTATTACTTCTTTTTCGGGGAAGTCGTCTTTATCATTATCTATTTCTTTGTGAAAGTAGCCTGCAAGAGCTATCATTGGAAATTCAGTCGTTTTCTTCAGGTCCTGTTCGAGGCTGTGCTTGGTTTCCTGATGAGTTTTGTTCTGATGCTGCCGTCGGCCATGTCGGTGATGCAGAATTCCCGGGTCAAAAACTTCCCGTCCGGCTTTGACGTATGGCTTTATTACAGCCGCGAAAGGATCCCGGCTATCATCAATTCCTTCCTCTTCCCGCCGGAGCTTCCTTCCAAACAGATCTTGCTGCCGGACGCTAATACCAAGTGGACCTCTTTATCCGCTTTTATCCCGATCTTCAGTGTTTCCGGCGTCATCTCCTTTATGCAGGTCAAAAAGCATGACTGGCTGACCCATTTCTTAAGGATCCTTATTTTGATGGCTCTGATCCCGGGCCTGAACGCTCTGTATGTAGCTTTTAACTCTTCTTATTATGCCCGCTGGTTTTATATGCTGTCCCTCATGCTGATCCTGGCCACGGTCCGGGCCATGGACAGGGGAGTGGAGGAGCGGATCCAGCATAATGCCTTGATCATACTTTTCATCATTTTGGCGATCGTACTGGCCATTGCCCTGACGCCTCAATTCGAAGACGGCAAATTCCAGCGGCTGGGCCTGTATGACAACGAATTCTGGTATTTCTTCCTGATCGTATCGGCTGCGGCCATCGTGTCGATCCTGCTGGGAGTTTTCCTGGTGCCCGGCCTGAGGAAAGAGCCGAAAAAGTTCGTTATCCGCAGCATTATAGCCCTTTGTGTCTTTTCGATGATTTACGGAAACGTCTTTGTATGGTGGGGCAAGAGCCGTTCCTATGACACCAAAACCTATCTGATCCCGGATGCGATCGAAGGCGAGGACAAGATCACGATCCCTGATAAAGATCAGGTGGTCCGGATCGATACGGACGACAGTTTGATCAATATGGGTATGTTCTGGAAAATATCCTGTATGAGAGCTTTCCACAGCATCGTGCCGGGGTCGTTGATGGACTTTTATACCTATATCGGAGAAAAACGGGACGTAAGTTCCAAGATCCCGGAGACCCAGTATCAGGTAAGAGGCCTGCTGTCTGTCCACTGGTATTTTGACCGTATCGGTATGTCTTCGGATTTCGGGGACACTGACAACAGCGACGGGGATACCCTGATGCCCGACTACAGCTATTATCAGGACATGGCTGGTTATCATGTCTGGGAGAACGAGGATTATATCCCCATGGGCTTCTGCTACGACCAGTATATCCTGAGGTCGGAACTGGACAAAGTCGCCGATGCGGACAAGGCAGGTTATATGCTGCATGCGGTCTGCCTGGACGATGATCAGGCTCCTCAGTTTGAAAATGTCCTGACCCACACCGATGACGCCTCCGGTTATCAAGCGGACCAGGACCATTATCGCAGAGACTGTCAGGTCCGGGCCCGCTTTACCGTATCGGACCTGACCAGGACCCGTGTCGGTGTCCGCTGCACGACGGATTTTGATAAAGACCGCTTCGTTTTCTTCAGTATTCCTTATGAGGACGGCTGGTCTTTGTATATCGACGGGAAAAAACAGCCTTTGGTCGAGGCGAATGTAGGTTTTATCGGCTTTACCGTGCCCCAGGGAGACCACACGATCCAGCTTGAATATAGGACGCCGGGCCTGTTCTACGGCATCATCATCACGCTGGCATCGGTGATCGTTTGGATCGCGTACGTTGGCATTTGCGCCATGACAAGAAAGAAGAAAGCACATGATACAGAAGATCAAGCAGCTGATCCTCAAGTATAAAGAACCGTTATTGTACCTGATTTTCGGCGGCTTTACGACCCTGATCAACCTGATCGTTTACTGGGTCATGCGCCATGCTTTTTCGGCCAGTGTTGCTGTTTCGGATGTTACGGCCTGGGTACTGTCGGTTATTTTTGCCTATGTGACCAATAAGCTCTGGGTCTTCGAAAGTAAAAGTTGGAAGGCATCGGTCTTTATCCGCGAGCTTGGAGAATTTTTCGGGGCCCGCGTCTTTTCGGAAGTCGTTAACCTGGGTTGGATGCTGCTGACGGTCAATGTTCTGAAATGGCCCGACTTTTTGATGAAGATCCTGGGTAATGTCATTGTGATAATCATGAATTACGTATTCAGCAAGTTTCTGATCTTTAAAAAAGATAAGGGAAAGGAGAGTTCAGCTAAGTGAGTCCGGTATTATTTGTGGTAATTCCCTGTTATAATGAAGAGGCTGTGCTTCCGGAGACCCGGAAGCGGCTGGCTGACAAACTGGACCGTATGACCAAAGGCGGCGTGATCAGTCCCGACAGCCGGGTCCTGATGGTGGATGACGGCAGCCGGGACAAGACATGGCAGCTGATCGAAGACTTTTATCAGCAGGATAAACGGTTCGGAGGCATCAAGCTGGCTCATAACCGCGGCCATCAGCATGCCCTTCTGGCCGGTCTGATGACAGCAAACGGGCACTGCGACTGCGCCATATCCATGGATGCTGACCTTCAGGATGACATCGAGGTTATGGACCAGTTTATCCAAAAGTATCAGGAAGGCTGCGAAGTGGTCTACGGTGTCCGTAAAAAACGTACGACCGATACTGCCTTCAAACGCAATACGGCGCAGGCTTTCTATAAGTTCATGAATAAGATGGGGGCAAAGGTCGTCTATAACCACGCTGACTACCGCCTTCTGGGTTCGCGCGCTCTGGAAGCCTTGTCTGAATACAGGGAGGTCAATCTGTTCCTGCGGGGCATCGTGCCGGATATCGGTTATAAAACCGCCGTGGTCTACTATGACCGTGCGGAGCGCTTCGCCGGAGAATCCAAGTATCCTCTCAGCAAGATGATCGGCCTGGCCGTCGACGGCATCACCTCCTTCAGCATCCGCCCCTTGGAGACTATTGTCAAAGCCGGAGCCCTGATCAGTTTTCTGTGTATCCTTGCCTTGATTGCCTCTTTGATCCTGGCCATCTGCCATGTCGGTTTCAGCGGCTGGATGGCTCTGGTCGCTTCGATCTGGCTGATCGGCGGCATCGTGATGACAAGCGTCGGCATCGTCGGCATTTATGTGGGCAAGGCATACGGGGAAAGCAAACATCGCCCCCGCTGGCACATTGAAGAACAGCTGCTGGATACCGGCGAAGAAAAAAATAGTTAATATTTTAGAAAGAAAAAAGGTAATGGAAGCAAAGTACACTCTGATCAAAACCTGCGGCCGCGCTAAACGCGGCCGTTTTGAAACCGTACACGGCACTATCGAAACACCGGTCTTTATGAATGTAGGGACGGCGGGAGCGATCAAAGGCGCCGTTTCCAGCATCGACTTACACCAGATCGGATGCCAGGTAGAACTGTGCAATACCTATCATCTGCATGTGCGCCCGGGAGATGATATCGTTTGGCGCCTGGGAGGCCTTGGTAAGTTTATGAACTGGGACAGACCGATTCTGACCGATTCCGGAGGCTTCCAGGTTTTTTCCCTGTCAGCGCTGAGAGGGAAGATACAGGAAGAAGGCGTCACTTTTCATTCCCATATCGACGGGCGTCAGATCTTTATGGGACCGGAAGAGAGCATGCAGATCCAGTCGCATCTGGGATCGACCATCGCTATGGCCTTTGATGAATGTCCCCCTTCCCTGGCGGAAAGAGAATATATCGAAAATTCGGTTGCCCGAACGACCCGCTGGCTTGACCGCAGCCTTGCCGAAATTAATCGTCTGAATAAGCAGGAAGGAACCTTGAATCCCGATCAGCTTTTATTCGGGATCAACCAGGGAGGCATTCTGGAGGATATCCGGATCGAACACGCCAAGCAGATCAGCGACCGAGATCTTCCCGGATACGCGGTGGGAGGCCTGGCCGTGGGTGAAACCCATGAGCAGATGTATCACATCCTGGAAGAAGTAGTTCCTTACCTTCCGCAGAACAAGCCTACTTATCTGATGGGAGTGGGCACCCCGTCCAACATTATCGAAAGTGTCGACAGAGGGATCGATTTCTTCGACTGCGTACTGCCGGCGAGAAACGGACGCCATGGACATGTTTATACCAATGCAGGAAAACTGAATCTGTGGAATGCCAAATATCAGCTGGATGACAGACCGATCTCAGAAGAATGCGGCTGTCCTACCTGCCGGAATTTCAGCCGGGCTTATATCCGCCATCTTTTAAAGGCAAAGGAAATGCTGGGGATGCGCCTGTGTGTCATCCACAACCTTTATTTTTACAATCACATGATGGAGGAGATCCGTCAGGCCCTGGACGAGGACCGTTTCCCCGAATATAAACGGATGCGGCTGGAAGGATTTAAAGAAAACGGCGAATAAGAAATCATGGACAATCCGTGAACATTTACGACCGTTTATTGACAGAACCCAAATTTCATGTATAATTTCTTGTTAGTTTCTTAAATATATTTTGAACGTATTATTTCAGGAGGATATTACGAATGAACGGCTTGAGTCTTATATTGGAATCGGCATCCACATCTTCGGGCAGTGCGGGCGGTAGCATCTGGGGGATGCTTGCGATTTACGCGGTATTCATTCTTATTTTGTATTTTATTTTGATCCGTCCCCAGCGTAAACAGCAGAAAGAAACACAGAAAATGCAGGATAACGTCAAAAACGGCGACTGGGTCCTGCTGAATGACGGTATGTACGGTAAGGTCGTAAATTCGATCAATGACTGCGTGATCGTTGAGCTCGGCACCAACAAAAGTGTTATGGTCCCTGTATTAAGAAGCCAGATCGCAGGTGTTCAGGAACCTAACCTGTCCGAAAACAAGGCAGAAGAAAAAGACGCAGAGCCTACCGATGCTGTCGTAGGCGATGACGTGGAAGAAGACGGCCTGTCAAATTATGAAAAGGCGGCTATCGAAAAAGGCGAAAAGAAAAAGGGCCTGTTCCGCAAAAAGAAATAAGTCGGTTGAAATGGGCAGAAGGGCTTGACTTAATCCGCCCGAACCTGTATACTAATTTGAGTGCTGATAAATTGCCCAAAAGTTACAGGCATTATAATCTGCAACCAGAGGGGAGGGTAGTGTGAGATGGCAACTGTAGTCGTAAAAGAAAACGAATCGTTAGATAGCGCACTTCGCCGCTTCAAAAGAAGCTGTGCCAAAGCTGGCATCATGCAGGAGGTACGCAAAAGAGAAGCGTATGAGAAGCCTAGCGTGAAACGCAAGAAGAAGTCTGAAGCAGCCAGAAAAAGAAAGTACAACTAATTGATTCAGGTAAAAAGGCCTTGATCGGAAACGATCAAGGCCTTTATGCTACTTGAAAAAAGTGTAAAGGGGACAGACAATGGGAAAAATCCTGGTGATCGCGGAAAAACCATCCGTAGGCAGAGACTACGCGCGGGTATTAAAGTGTAAACAGAAAGGCGAGGGCTGCCTGATCGGGGACCGTTATATCGTGACCTGGGCGGTCGGTCATCTGGTCGAACTCTGCGAACCGGAAAAGTATGATCCCCGGTATAAAAAGTGGAATTATCAGGATCTTCCTATTATTCCCGATACCATGAAGCTGCAGGTCATCAAAGGCTCTTCTTCCAAACAGTTTACCATCGTCCAAAAGCTTATGAACAGCGATGAGGTAGACAGTCTGATCTGCGGGACCGATAGCGGGCGGGAAGGTGAACTGATCTTTCGCTATATTTATCAGGTTGCTAAATGTACCAAGCCTTTTCAGCGCCTGTGGGTCTCCAGTATGACGGACGAGGCCATCAGCAAGGGATTTGAGACATTAAAAGACGGGAAGGACTATGACTTATTGTATGAAAGCGCCAAGTGCCGCAGCGAGGCCGACTGGCTGGTAGGCATCAACAGCAGCCGTGCTTATACCATACAATACGATAACCTCTTGTCCATTGGCCGTGTCCAGACGCCAACCTTGTCCATGATCGTCAACCGTCAGAAAGAGATCGATGCTTTTATCCCCAAGGATTATTTTGAGGTCCGTCTGACTCATCCCAAAGGCCTGAACGATCCCAAAGATCTTGAGTTTACCAGCACCTATTTTACGGTAAATGGTAAAGAGAAGGTGACAGCTGTCGAGACCAGGGAAGAAGCAGACCGAATCAGGGACAGAGCCTTGGCTGCCGGAAAGGCAGTTGTCGTCAGCTCACAGACCAAGCCGAATCGTCAGCTGCCGCCGCTTTTGTATGACCTGACCCAGCTGCAGAGGGACGCGAACCGCCGTTATGGCTTTTCGGCCAGTAAGACACTGAATCTTGCCCAGAGCCTGTATGAAAAACATAAGCTGCTGACTTATCCCAGAACGGACAGCCGTTATATCTCGGATGATATGAAACCGGTCATACGGGAAACGCTCCATAAGATGAATATTCCGGAGTTTCATCCTTATCTGATGGGCCTGACCAGAGGGCTTATCTTTACCAAACGGATCGTGGACAATACCAAGATCACCGATCACCATGCCGTCATCCCTACCAACCGGGTACCGGATCTTTCCAAGCTGACCAGGGACGAGGCGCTGATCTACAAAATGGCGGCTATGAGGCTGATCGAGGTCTTTTATCCTGCCTATGAATATGATTCGACCGAAGTGATCCTTCAGGCGGGGCAGGATCAGTATTTAGCCAAGGGACGGGTCATTAAAAACTTAGGCTTTATGGCTCTCAGGCAGTCCTCCGGGCAGAAAAAGTCATCCGAGTCATCGGAAGAGGCGGACGAAAAACAGCTCCCTCTTATGAAACCGGGCCAGATCGTGCCCATTAAAAAGGCAGAGACAGTAGCCAAACAAACACAGCCTCCCAAGCCCTTTACGGAGGCGACTTTACTGGGTGCCATGGAATTTGCCGGTAAGTATATAGAGGACGAAGAACTGAAGGAAGAGATGGATAAATTGTCGCTGGGCACACCGGCGACCAGGGCGGCCATCATCGAACGGCTCATCAAGGTAAATTACATTATTCGTAAAGGGAAAGCTCTTTACCCGACCGAAAAAGGGAAAAAGCTGATTCAGATCGTACCTGCTCAGCTTAAATCGCCGGAAATGACCGGCAAATGGGAAAAGTCCCTGGATAAGATCTACCAGGGAAGCATGGATCCCTCCCGCTTTATGGGAAGCATCGACCGCTACGTTGATTTTATCGTCAAGGCAGCGGGAGAGAAAAATGAAGAGGTCGTCTTTGAAAAAGAAGCCTATAAAAAATCCAGATCGGGCAGAGTGCGAACAGCAAAACAGCCTCTTGGGGTCTGTCCTTTATGCGGCGGATCGATCCTGAAAAATTCAAAAGCATATTACTGCAGTAACTGGAAGGAGAAGGGCTGCAAATTTACGGTCTGGCTCAACAGTTTAGAAAAGGAGGGAAGTTCCCTGACTGATACTATGATGAAAAATATGCTGGCCGGTAAAGCGGCTCCTGTCGGAAAGACCGGGAAGCTGGTTTCTCTGACCAAAGACGGAAAGCTGCAGATCACCGGACAGGACCGGCAAGTTTAACGGTTGGCCCGGGGCTTGGCAAAATCCGCCCTCCGTTTTATAATTCGAGTTGATGCAATATTTGTAGGTTAAGTGCTCCTGCCTATGATCGGGAGTGCGGTCCGGAAAGGATAATTTATGGAGTTTCATATTGTTTTGCTGCCGGGCGACGGGATCGGCCCGGAGATCGTTGGGCAGGCCCAAAAGACCCTGGAGGCGGTTGCCCGAAAGTATGGTCACGTATTTGATTTTGAACCTTTGCTGATGGGAGGCTGCTCCATCGACAAGTACGGAGTACCTCTGACAGACGAGGTCCTTGAAAAGGCAAAAGGCAGCGACGCGGTCCTGCTTGGTGCCGTTGGCGGCAAAGTCGGCCAATCCGCCTGGTATAAACTTCCCCCGGAAAAACGTCCCGAGGCCGGTCTTTTAGCTATCCGCAAGGGTATGGGCCTTTTTGCCAATATCCGGCCCGCTTACCTGTTCCCTCAGCTTAAGCACCGCTGCCCCTTGAAGGAAGAGGTCATAAAGGACGGCTTTGATCTTGTCATTGTCCGCGAACTGACCGGTGGCTTGTATTTCGGCAAGCACGAAACCACCGTCGAAAACGGTTTGAGAACGGCCCATGATACCTTGATCTACAATGAAGAAGAGATCCGCCGGATCGCCGTACGCGCATTCGACATGGCTATGAAACGCCGTAAAAAAGTGTCGTCTGTCGATAAGGCCAATGTACTGGCTTCCTCCCGTCTGTGGAGGCAGGTAGTCGAAGAGGTAGCTAAGGATTATCCCGAGGTGCAGCTGGAGCATGTCCTGGTCGATAATGCAGCTATGCAGCTGGTCCGTGATCCCGGTCAGTTTGATGTGATCCTTACGGAGAACAGCTTCGGAGATATCCTGTCCGACGAAGCCAGCGAGGTGACCGGCTCTATCGGTATGCTGTCATCTGCCAGCCTGGGATCCGGAAAATGCGGACTTTATGAACCCAGCCACGGATCGGCCCCCGATATTGCCGGCCAGGATATAGCCAATCCGCTTGCCACGATCCTGTCTGCTGCGATGCTGCTGCGTTATTCACTGGATCTGGATAAAGAAGCAGATGATGTCGAAAGTGCTGTACGCGCCGTACTGGCAGCCGGTTACAGGACACCGGATATTATGTCGGAGGGCTGCCAAAAAGTCGGATGCAGTCAAATGGGCGACCTGGTCGTTAAGACCCTTCTGGAAACCCAATAAACGAAATTTATACGTAAAAAATCCCATCCCCGGGTACATCTTAACCCTGAGAATGGGATTTTATATTTTTCCTTGTTTTTTTATCAGGTCCTGTCTCTGCTGTCAGGATCTGTTTTTCTTTTTCTTCTTCTTATGGTCCGTTTCTTTATCGCCGTGTTTTCCGGAGCTATGTTGGTCAGCCTTTACTTTTATTTCTGCCTCTGGTTTAAGACTATCATCCTCCGTGTCCAAAGGAAGAGAAGCCATGGGCTCATAATATTTGGATTCGTAATAATGATAAAGGGCTTTGTATTCTTCAGTCCCCTCGTTATGTACGGTGTGCAGATAATCGTGGGTATCAAAATAGGCAGATTTATCCAGACTGCGGATGGTATGGATGGCGATATTGGAGCAGTGGCCGGAAATACGATCGGAGTTGTTTAAAAACTCGATCAGGGAAATGCCGGCCTGCACCGAACACTGATTATTTTTCAGACGCTCGATATGGCGGGCCTGCATCAGTTCCTTTAGAGAAGAAATAACTTCCTGCAAAGGCTCGACCCTTGCGGCGATGACCCGATCCCGGTTTTCGTAGGCTTCGACGGTGGTAGACAATATGGAGCGGATGGCTTCTACCATGTCCTCGATCTCCTTCATACATTGAGCGGAGAATGCGACATTATTCTCCCTGTCGAAGTTGATCATATGGTAGATATTAACATCGTAGTCGCCGATACGTTCAAAGTCGCTGACGGCCCTTAGAACTTCATTGGTCTCCATGTTGCCGCTGTTGCCGATCATGGCATTGTTGATGCGGACCAGATAATCGCTGACTTTGGATTCGGCCTGGTCAAGGAAACGTTCGTTTTCTTCCAGGATATCGATCTTGGACGGATCGTATTCGGTAAGGAAAGAAGAAACGATCTCAAAGTTTTCCTTAGCGGCGTAGCCCATCTGAATGGTCACCTTACGAGCGGACTCCAAAGCGACCGAGGGAGTCTTCAAAAGAAGGTCATCCAACTGATCCAGACGGTGTTTTTCATTGATAGCTTTTTTGTCTTTGATCACCTTGCGGGAAAGAGCGGCCAGCTGATTGGTAAAGGGTAACAGGACGATCATAGTGACAAGGTTGAAAAGGCTGTGAAAATCAGCGACATTGCCTCGATTCAGGACCTTGTCCCAGAAAGTGAAATGGAAGATCGCATTGAATCCGTAAATGACGGCGGAAAATAAGATAGTGCCGATAATATTAAAGAGGAAATGAATGAGGGTAAGACGTTTGGAATCTTTGGATGCGTTTAAGCTGCCCAGCCATACGGTGATGCATTTACCGATATTCTGGCCCATGATGACAGGGATCGCGATACGCCAGGTGATGACACCGGTAGATGTGAGAGCCTGAAGGATACCGACGGAAGCGGACGAACTTTGAATAATAGCGGTAACCAGAGCACCGAACAGGATACCAACCAGAGGATTGGAGAAAGTGGTAAATAATTTTTGAAAAGAAGGATCATCTTTCAGGGGAGAAATGGTGTTTTCCATCGTGGACATACCGACGAAGAGGATACCAAGTCCCAGAAGAACCGTGGCTACATTATTTATCCGTTTACGGCGCGATTTGATAAAGACCAGAACGATAACGCCGTAGGCTATCAGAAGAGGAGCAAAGGAAGAGGGCTTGAGCATAGTCAGGAAGATATTCTGACTGGCAATATCGCCCAGACGGAGGATCTGGCCGGTAATGGTAGAACCGAGGTTAGCACCCATTGCGACCGGGATCGCCTGAGTCAGTGTCATAACACCGGCGTTGATAAAGCCCAGGCACATGATGCAGGTTGCTGCCGAACTCTGAATGACGCAGGTAACACCGGTCCCTAAAACAGCTCCCTTGATCCGGTTGTTGGTCAGTCTTTCCAAAAGTTTTTCAAGACTTGCTCCGGCTGCATTTTTTAGACCCTGACCCATCAGATCCATGCCGTACAAAAAGAGTCCGATGCCGGCCAGCAGCGTAAGTGCGGATGTGAGATTCACGATTTCCTCCCTGATTGCACCAGTTCAAATTTACAATGAATTTAGATATACCTTACATAATATTTACATATTGCATTATAACAAAGGAGTTCTGTCTTCTCAATGTACAGGAGGGCTAAAATATGGTCTGTCGGTTTGTTTTGATTTTAGAAAAATTTATATTCGTAATAGCGGATGATTTTCAGCCGGCACTTTTACCGTAAAAGCACTGAAAAACTGTTTGACAAAATCATGTAAAGTATATATACTTTATAACTGTCGCTGGTCATGTTTAGAATTTCTCAGAAATATCCGAGACAAGATCGTTATATGACTTAGACAAGTGGATAACCGATGAGCTTTCAAAAAAGTTCAGATTTCCTGAAAAATGTTGTTGACATCAAGCAGCATTGGTGATATCATGATGTCTGTTGCTGCGAAACAGGAATGAGACCGGTAACACATCTGGGTATAGCTCAGTTTGGTAGAGCGCTTGAATGGGGTTCAAGAGGTCGCAGGTTCAACTCCTGTTACCCAGACTGGAACTTTGAAAATCGAACAGTGTAACATCCGATGCGGATGGATGTTTCGGAAGAGACATCTGTCAGTATTGGGAACCAGAAATGGTTTCTGTCGGAAG
>OMYN01000018.1 GCA_900315265.1 uncultured Eubacteriales bacterium | reverse complement strand
GGACAGAAATGCCCGTCGGGGTCAAAGGCAGGAGGCGTAAGCCGCTATCACTGCCGGGCAGTCACAAGCCCACTCCCTTTAGGGGGTGGGTCGTTGACAATTTGCTTGCCTTTAATGAAGTGGTCGTTTCCCAATGCCCGAGGACTTCAACGGACGAAAAACCGGCTTCCTGTAAAGCCTGCGTTTCATGCTCTACTGTCAAAGGAGTGTCATAGTGATAAAACTCATTGTCACTTATCCCCTGTTCTTTTTTCAGCCGCAGCAGTTCTTTTCTGAAAAACTGCTCTTCCTCATCCGAAGACGAAAAATAATCCGTCAGGATCAAATACCCACCTTGTTTTAAAGCATCGAATACTTTACGGTACAGGGGGATTTTTTCAGCCTGCGTAAAATGGTGCAGCGATTCTACGGAAACGACAGCGTCATAATGGTCATTATCAAAAGGAATGTCAAAATAAGACCCCTGGATCAGCTCCAGCTGTTTATCAGGAAATTTTTGTTTCAGGCGGTCCAGCATATCTGCGGCTAGATCGATCCCGACGACTTTAGCTGTCGGATTCTTTTTAAAATAATAATCAAGCTCCAGACCCGTCCCGCATCCCAGATCCAGAATAACTGCGTTTTGGTCAGAGGGCAGCTGATCAGCTGTAAAGGGATAGAATATATGGGCAAGCCCAATACCCAGTTGATGGTCTTCGTAGCCGTCCACCCTTCTGTTAAAGAACTCATCCATTTTTTCCAGCATGGTATGTTCCTCTTTCTTCTATATCTGTCCGACCATGACTGATTTCATCTTTCTGGCAATTATATATCCGCGCCTGATCCGTAGCAATGACGAATTATAAAACCATTCTTAAGAAGCCCATTTCAAACGACAAAATCCAGAATATGTATAATGACAGTTAAACGTAAAAATGCTAAAGTATATGCAGAATTATCTTTTTCGGAGGGATACTATGCCATCAATAGAAGAAGTTAAGCATGCGGCAGAGCGTCAGGCTGTCGGTGTTATGATCGACGGTCTGATCAAAAACCTTAAGAATTCCGATGACAGGACAAAAACCTATTTAAAGATAGTCGGACTTGCCCAGAAGTATTTCGGAAAGGCTTTTACGCCGGAAAAAGTTGAAAAAGTTAAGAAGGACGTTTCCGATCCGGACAACCGCTGGATGAAGTTCATCAACCGGACGATCGATGAGATCAATCCGAATTTCGCAAAGATGACGCTTCTGAACCTTGGTTACGAAGCCTTCCTTCGCGGCACCAAGATGATCCGTGAAAACCGTGAAAAATATAACTGCAACATTCCGTGGCTGATCCTGTTCGATCCGACATCGGCTTGCAACATGCACTGCGTCGGCTGCTGGTCCGGTACCTACGGCCACAAAAACAACCTGTCTTTCGAAGACATGGACAAAATCGTAACGGAAGGTAAAAAACTGGGCGTTTACCTTTATCTGATGACGGGCGGCGAGCCCATGGTCCGCAAAAAGGATCTGCTCCGTCTGATCGAAAAGCATCATGACTGCTATTTCGCAGCTTTCTCCAACTCGACGCTGATCGATGAAGATTTCTGCAAGGAGCTTGTTCGTCTGGGAAACATGACCTTCCTGCTTTCGATCGAAGGCACGCCGGATACCAACGATGCCCGCCGCGGCACCGGTCATTATGCAGAAGTTATGCGTGCTATGGATCTTTTGAAAAAGTACGGGATCCTGTTCGGAACTTCGGTATGCTACACCAGCCAGAACGTGGAAGCGGTAACCAGCGATGATTTCTTCCATCTGCTGGAGGAAAAAGGCGCCAAGTTCGGTTTCTATTTCCACTATATGCCGATCGGAAAGAACGCGGTTCCCGCCCTTATGCCGACACCTGAGCAGAGAAAGTACATGATCGACCGGATCCGCTATATCCGCAGCGATAAGAGCGATATCCAGTTCTATCCCATGGACTTCCAGAACGATGGCGAGTATGTAGGCGGCTGCATCGCCGGAGGAAGAAACTACTTCCATATCAATTCCAGCGGCGACGCGGAGCCCTGCGTATTCATCCACTTCTCCAATGCCAACATTCATGATCAGAGCGTCCTGGAGATCCTCAAGAGTCCCCTGTTTATGATGTACCACGAGGGCCAGCCCTTCAACCGCAATCATCTGCGTCCGTGTCCGATGCTTGAAAATCCGGAGCTTCTGCGGAAGATGGTCAAAGAGACCGGTGCTCATCAGACCAATGAAGAGGCTCCCGAGTCGGTAGAAGAACTCTGCGCTAAGTGCGATGATTACGCGGCAAAGTGGAAACCGATGGCCGAAAAGATCTGGTCTGAGGAAACCCATAAAGAAGCAACCTACGAGAACTATACCAAACTTCACCGTGACCATCCGGAACTGGCCGCTTTCGAACAGCCGGATGAAAAAGCTGTCAATTGATCAAGGCGGCTGGCAAAGACTTTCCGATTTTGTAAAAAAAAAACGTCTATGACGGCAAAGCAAAAATCCCTGCCGGATCTGCAGGTTCGTAAAAACCTGTGACCCGGCAGGGATTTTTCATTGGTACAAACAAAGTTGGGACTTCGAACCGTCTGCAAGCGGCATAACCATCGTGCGGAAAAATTCCTCAGCCTTTTCTTTGCCCAGGACCCTGTTCAGCGTCCCGCTGGACGGATTCCCCTTGCTGAGCATTTCATCCCTGAAAGACGCCAGACCTTCAAGGCAGGCAGGATCCTTTCCAGCTGCAGAAATCATGGATAGATAAGCTTCCAGGGAATCCCGGATCATAGCCAGCAGCCTGTCTTCCCGGCTTTGCTCTCCGGCTTTGATCAGGGATCCCTTCATCCTTCTGTCAACATACCAGGCCGGTTTTTCCGCATAATCCGGAATATCGGAAAATCCGGCAGCGACTTGTTCCAAGGGTCCGGAATCCAGCTCTTTACCTGTGCAATTGTAGTATTCGACAAAAACCGTCCGCTTTTGTCCCATTTCCATCAGATCGATCAGCAGATAGGGGACTTCCTTTCCGGAATCCGGCATAAAAGATGCCGTTATCAGAAGCATTTTCCCCATAGCATCCGTCTTCATGATAAAAAGATGCCCGAAATCCGGGATCTCATATCGTTCCGTATGAAACTTTATCAGAGGGATCAGCTTGGGGTATTTCATCAGCGTATACGGTCCGCAGTCAAGTTCTTTTACCCCTTTAAAGCTGTCCCTGATTCTTTTCAGTACGATTTCCCTGAATTCTTCCAGCATGGTTCTCCTCTTTACGAAATACGCTCCTGCTCTTTATCTTCCAGTTGAAAATCTGCCAGCCCACTGCGGTGCATATCGCAGGCAGCCACCAGATACAAAGTCTGTCCCAGCGTGTTGACAAGTTCCGCGTACAGGTTGTAGATCGGTTCACTGAAATCTTTCGCCGACAGATATCCCATCACCATCATGGCAGCCAACGACATCAGTAAGGCCACGACCGACGCGATCCTCCCCATTTTCTTTGCCAGAACAACGATACCCAGCCGCATCACGATCAATCCCATGACCTGAAAAATGACAAAGATCAGGCTGGATGTGTAAACGGGAACCGCCGCGGCAATCAGCTTCACACCGTTTTTTCCCTTTCTGAACATCAGCAGGATCCCGATCCCGGCCAGAAGGAATCCGGTAGACTGCATGGGGAAGAAACTGGTGTTTAATGCAGCAAAATCGCAGATCTTCACATACATCAGGATCTTCCACAAGCATTTATAGATTCCCGCGACAATGACCATAGCGTTGCCCGCCGCGAACAAAGACACAGCGGTACGGCCCATCATGTGATACATGTCGCGCAGCAGGATGATCGTTGCCCAGATAAAGATCGCGGTGGGTACAAGGTCAAGGTAAGCGATCAGCATTTCCATCTTATTTCTTTTCCTTTGCCCGTTTATCGTTGATGATCTTCATCTGCGGGACATCGATTACCTTCACATGGTTTTCCTCCGCCCACTTTACGCAGCCTTTGAGCGCTGTCGGAAGGAATACCCGCGGTACATTGACCAGCATAGCCAGGGCTTCATCCGTAAACTGCACATCTGTCTGAAGCCGGTTGGCTGCGTACCGTACCGAGCTGACCGTTGTCGAACGGACAGGCAGCAATTCCGGAATCAGCCTTCTGTGTTTATGATACCAGAAATTCTTCGAATCACGGTAGCCGTAGTCCACCGGAAGATGCGGGAAATCCGATGCTTTTACTCCGTTTACGATAGCATTATAATACTTTTCTTTCATAAGGATCTTATCGATTTTTAGTACAAAATGCGCTCCGTACGGAGTCGTGATCCCGTTGAAATCCTGATAATGGTCCAGGACATAGTGATCCATTCCTTCCGCAATGGGCTGCGTATCCTGAGCGTTTTCCAGGCTGTCGTCCCAGGTACACTCAAGGGCCTGCACAGCCTCTGCGATCACCTGCGGATAGGCCCCGTCCGGGTCTTCCTTTTTACGCAGACCGTCCTGCAGAGTCAGGTTGAAATCCTTCATCTTCTCGGCCGGCGTATCCCCTGGCCATCCGAGGCGGACTTCTTCTTTGAAATATTTTCTGTCATCCGGCAGAAAATTGATGACGCATTTCTTGCGTTTGATCAGATTCTGTGCCGTATTGCTCGTATTGCGCGCTTCCAGCATCATAGCATAGTAGGATTTGCCTGCAACGTAGAACGGGGACACCAGAGAATAGGGGCCGCAGGTCGTCGATCCGTCATCCGCGATCGTACTGATCAGTACAACCGGCATAGGAAAAAACAGCGACGTCTGGTAAAAATTATCTACGATCCGAAGATCCTTAAAATTCGACATTTTTTCTCCTTCTTTTCAGCCTTTCTCTTCGAATGGACGATCTGGCGGACGTCATATCCAGCCTTCACGAAATCCGTATCAAACATTTCGATCCTTAAACTGTCCTTCCCCTTCATCTGCATGCGATTGCAGGAAAGGGTCGGCGCGTCCCGGTAAAAGGGATTAATGATCAGAGAAGTCATGCGGACACTGCCTCCCATTCCTTACTGCCTCCAGTCGATCATATGGTAAATGGGCAGAAATGGAATGATCAGCGGTGTATGGTTCGCATAGTCGACATATTCCTTCATCTTCCAGCAGCGTTTGGTCTGCCTCAGTTCCAGCCGTTTAGCCCCGCTGAACATGATCGCAACGATGCAGATATAGCCGATGATGGCCAGGAACCACTGCCAGAAGCCTCTCAGAATCGGCAGGCCGGAAATCAGCACACCTGTCCAGACAGTGATCTCCCCGAAATAATTGGGACAGCGGCACAGACTGAACAGTCCCTTTGTCGCTACCATCTGCGGATTTTCTTTCTTCTGGGCGGATTTTTGGGCATCCGAGACCGCTTCCGTAATAACACCCAAAGCGCTGATCACTGCCCCGATCCACATGCAGACGTTCCCGCTTCCTGCAAGTCCCCCTGAAAGATTCTCGATCCGGAAATAGAGCGGAGACGTCATCATCATATACAGGACACTGCACATGATCCACATGGAAATGCTGATGGGCAGAGACATTTTTGTAACGCTGCCGGTCGAAGCCAGTGTTTTCCGGTATGAATCACTCTTCTTTTCCCTGATCAGCAGGAACAGTCCCAGGCGCAGTCCGTATATGAAGAGTACGGCACACATGAGTAGAAAAGGGATCCCTGCCGCTCCGGTCACGATCCCCATGATGCACAGAGTGACCGCAATGGCGCTGATCGCCAGGCCGTATCCGACCGCCATAAACCAGACAAATTCTTTAAATCCGATACAGCAGCCTGCCAGTCCGACTGCAATGATGATCCATATACTAGCTTTCGACATGTACCTCTCCCTGTTTACTTTCTCAAATCTTTAAAATAATTCTGAATGTAGTCTTTGAACGAATGGTCTCCGACGATCGTGTCCCCGACAAGATCATGACTCAGCGTCCATTGAGAAAACAGAATGATGTCGTGTTTTCCTGCCTTCTTGATAAAGGGCATGTTGGCAAGCAGGCCGAACATCCAGTAGGGGGACCATTTGATGATACAAGGCTTGTCTGCCGCGTTCATGCACATCTTTGCCATCTCTACGTACGTGTAGGTCTCTTTGCCGCCGATGGAATATACCTGATCTGAATCCTCCATATGGTCGACAATAAAGCGGGCAAAATCCGGGCAGTCAACGACATTGGCTTTCACATCGCCGTAGTTCTTTAAAAGCTGCATTTCACCCCTTTCTACATAGGGGCGGAAAACCTTGGCTATATCATAAAAATAGCCGGTCGGGCGGTAGATCACGTACGAAAGGCCGCTCTTCTGAAGATCCTGCTCAAACAGATACTTTGCATGCAGCATAGGAACCTTTTCCGCTCCTGGTTTTTCGCAGGAAATGACGGAAATGTAATTGAATTTCTTGACGCCGGCCTTTTTAGCCTCTGAAAGAAGATTGCCGTTGCCGTGATAATCGATATCATATGACGTAAACTTCTTTGAAGCCGTCGTAAGTCCCATGGTCGTAATGGCCACATCCGCTCCGTCGCACAACCCCTTGAGCGTCTTCGGATCCGTCGCATCGATCGACTGGAACGTGTACTTTCCCTCCGTTCCCTCGATCGGCCGTTCCTTTAGATCGGCCGCTACCACCTGGTGACCGTCCGCACACAGGACCTTAAGGATTTCCGCGCCTAAATTTCCGAACGCACCTGCCAGTACCACTTTCATTTTCGTTTCCTCCTTATATTTCATCCTTATGATATCAATCAAACAATTCCCCTTCATGCGAGGATCTTTCGTATTACAGGAAGGATCCTTTCCAGCGTCCCTGTTTCCCGCTGCGAAGCTGCCAGCAGCAGCTCTGCCGCTACCTGAACTTCTGTTTCATCCGGACTCAGTCCGAACCTTTCAGCAAGCCTTGCGACCGGTTCCATGATCTGCCGGACGAGCCGCGGGTGAAAGACAGATACCGATGGCTGTTTCCCGTATCCCTTCCAAACCGGCTGAAAGCGATCCGAGAACACACGCAGTTCCCTCTCTTCCTTCCGCAGACCGCTGCTTACGTCTTCAGCCTCTTTCCCGACTGTTTTCATGCGTTCGACACACTGTTTCCAGTCCTCCAGCATCACGTTAGCCAGCAGCTCTTCTTTATTGTGAAAATAATTATATACAGTCCCCGCTGCGATCCCGCAGTCTTCCGCGATCTGACGGGTCGTGAAATCATGATCCTCACTTTGCAGCACCCGCACTTTGGCTGCCGCGATGATCCGCTCACGCAGTTCCGGTATCAGCTTCGGCATCTGCCTTTCCTTTCTTTCGCGTTTTTTATGAGCATGTTCATATTAAAATTATAGTAAAGTCCTGGGCGGTGTCAAGGGTTACCCGGATGAGGATGCACCGAAACGACCGGACCGGCTGCCGGACGGCTGATGCCGGTACCTGCCTATCTGATTGCCTTCTTATTTTTTGATGGAATCGTCCTCTCTGCCCCGAATCCGAAGCAAATCATGTTAAAATAAGCATATAAGTCTTGAAAAGGAGTACTCTGTTGAATTCAAAAATCAAAACGCAGCTCAAAATCTCCCTGGGATCCATTATACCAATCATTTTTATTGTCTTCCTGCTGAGCATTTTTGTAGTACCGGTCACTGTGGGGACCATGATGCTCTTCTTTTTGGGAAGTCTTTTTCTGATCGTCGGGATGGCCTTATTTGATATCGGGGCGGACCTTGCCATGAATAAGATCGGCGAGGGCATGGGTATCGAGCTTGCCGGCACGGGGAAACGATGGCTGATCCTTTTTACGGCTTTTCTAATGGGGTTTCTTGTCACGATCGCGGAACCGGACCTTAAGGTCCTGGCTCAGCAGGTGCCTGCCATTCCGGATAAGATCCTGATCCTGACGGTTGCCACCGGTGTCGGCCTTTTTCTGATGCTTGCCGTCATTAGGATCCTAAACGGTCTTTCTCTGTCCCTTATCCTGATGATCCTTTACAGTCTGATCCTTGTCCTTTCCTTTTTGATACCGGATCAATTCCTCGGAGTTGCCTATGATTCTGGCGGAGTAACGACCGGTCCTATTACGGTCCCATTCATCATGTCCTTCGGAGTCGGTCTGTCGGAACTTCGCCTGGACAAGGATTCTTCGAACGATTCCTTTGGCCTGATCGCCTTGGCCAGCGGCGGCCCCATCATCGCTGTCATGATCCTCGGCACTATTTTCGCACCGGAAAACGCGACGGTCACGGAAGCTGCCTCTTCTGAGATCGTCACCATGCAGGATGCCTTTTCTGTGTTTGCCGACCGTCTGCTGTTATACATCAAAGAAGTCGGCATAACGATCCTCCCCCTGCTGGGCATCTATGGTTTTCTTCAAATCCTGACAGGACGATACCGCAGCCATGAAAGGCTTCCGATCCTGATCGGTTTCGGCTACACCTGGATCGGTCTTTCCCTGTTCCTCTGCGGTGTAAACGAAGGTTTCTCTCCCTTGGGCAGGCAGCTGGGCTACCAGCTTGGGCAGCTTTCGCATTCCTGGATCTTGATCCCGCTCGGAATGGCAATGGGCTATTATACCGTCAAAGCCGAACCTGCCATTCAGACCCTCCACAAGCAAGTCGCCTCCGTAACCAACGGTACCATCCCTCCCAAAGACATGGACCTGGCCTTGTCCGTCGGCGTATCCCTATCTGTCGGTCTTGCAACGGTCCGGATCCTTTACCATATCAACCTCATGTGGTTTGTCCTTCCCGGTTATGCCCTGGCTCTGGTCCTGACTCGTTTTGTTTCCAAGCTCTTTGTCGGCATTGCTTTTGACTCCGGCGGTGTTGCCTCCGGCCCTATGACCTCTACTTTCCTGCTTCCTTTGTGTATCGGCGCCTGCCAGGCACGCGGAGGCAATATCATGACGGATGCTTTCGGCCTAGTTTCCCTGGTTGCGCTGACTCCCCTCATTGCCATTCAGCTCATGGGCCTAAAATATCAATACCGAACGAAAAAGGCAAAGCAGTCTGTCCTTTGCCGGGAGGATGATGAGATTATTATCGATTTTTCTGAAGATAGCGAGGTGGAAGGCTGATGACCGTCAAAAAAGAAAAAATATCCCTGCGCCTGATGATGCTGGTAGCTATGCCGGATATGGATCCTTCCATCCGCGGACTCTTTCAGCAGGAAGGCATCTCTGTATATTACCGTTTCAACGCCGAAGGAACGGCCAGCAGCCGTATCCTGAAGACATTAGGACTGGACAGCAGCGACCGTATCCTTTACTGCTCGTATCTTACAGGCAGAAAGGCCCATGTGCTTATGAGAAAGATCCGTCTGCGGCTGCATATGGGAAAAGGAGCGAACGGTATCGCCTGCACGGTCCCACTGGACGCCGCCAGTCAGTCCATGCTCAAGATCGCTCGGCAGATGGATCCGACCTCTCTAAACAATATCCAGGTACATAGCAGTCAGAAGGAGAAAGAATCGATGAATGCAGAACATTCCTTGATCGTCAGTATTACCAATCGCGGATATATACAGGATGTCGTTCAGACAGCCAGACAGGCAGGAGCCCACGGAGGTACTGTCCTTCATTCCTTCCGTGTTTCCGATCAGAGTATGACTGCTATATTCGGACTGGATCCGGAAGAAGAAAAGGAAGTCCTCATGATGATCGTCGCAGCCGATCGTAAAAACGATATTCTGCTTGCTATCTCCAGTGCTTTCGGTATGTCTACGCCAGCCAAAGGCCTCGTATTCTCCATGCCGGTGGATGAAACATCAGGCTACGAAGAATACGAGGAGATAGAATAACAGGATTCCGCGTAATTATCCTTCTTTATCAAACACCCTTGTATATTTAATTAAAATATATCTCCATCGAGACATACCCGGAATCAATATCGGTAATATCAAAATCCACATACACTGAATCGCCGACTTTGTTCAAGGTATATTCTGTTTCCGCAGAGTTGACCAGGAGTTTCGAGCATTTTCTGCCTTTGGGCAAAAGAATGTGCGACTTTATATGCTTTGCAGGAGAGTAAAGATCATAACGCATACCCTGGTCCTTCAAAATATAACGCACGTCGACAAGGGTCTCTGTAACTTCATAACCCGTTATATACCGCAGTTCTGTGTAATAGGTAACAGGAAATCTGGGAGTGAAGTATATTTGGTCATAGTTGACGCCCATGTCATTTACCCCCGCCAGTCCCTGGTCAACGGCACTGATCAGGGCGGCAGCCCCCCAGGCGCTGGGTCCTCCCTGGGGCTGAGGAGCGGAATCCCGGTCATAAAGGAAATATGCTACACCGTCCCGTTCGATGAGTTTCATAAACCGTTGAAGAATGTCCCAGCCGTATTCTTCATACCCGTTATTAAAAGCAGCTTTGGCAAGCTCACCCGCCGTAAAGGGGGAAATCGCGCCATTGACATAGTGTCCGGGCGCAAGGCCGTTAAAATCAGCCTCCTTACTGTAGGGAGGATCGATGCTGAACCATTCCGCAAAACAATCGGTCGTTTGGCGTCTTGCCATGTATTCTTCAATGATTCGGCGTGACTGGTCGACGGTGGTCACGCCCCGGTTTATATCATAGGGATTCGATAAAGAAAGCCGCTCGTTTTCCAGGTCGTCTGCTCCCGGATGATTAAGATGGAGCTGATGGATAAAGAATTTCCCGTTCCACAGATATTTGAACATATTTTGTTTAATGCTCTCGGCCCGCTGCTCCCACTCCCGGGCCTTTTCATCATTATTCAGCCTTCGGTTGAACCAGGCAAGCTGCTTCATAGCCTGATAGACACCAGAGTTATCGCCGTGCATGATCGACATGGGAGTATCCGGTTCGATCCGCCGGTCGCTGGCAGGCTGTTGATAGGCAAAATCCCAGGTATCAATGGTAAAGGCTCTTTTTACCAGTCCATGTTCCTTATCCCAGCGTTTTTCATCTGATGTCATGTAATCAATGCCCTTTTCCAGACGCGGCAGTACTTTTTTCAGCCACTCATTATCGCCGGTCGTACGATACAAATTGACAGCACCCTCCACCACCAGATATTCGATGTCCGCCTCGATCTCAAGTCTGGTCAGGACAAGATTGTCCTCGGGATACATGATGCAGCAGTCTTTATTAACGTATTTCCAGTGGTAATCATCATACTGCTTGATAAGCTCGTAGAACTGGCCGTCCTCCCTTTGCGTGTCGATAATGAAATTCAAAAACTGATCCAGATGATAATCCCAGTGGCAGCTGGCTTTCATGATATGCACATGGTCCCGGATCCAGTTCAAATTGCAGGCGATGAACTTCCCATCAATCAAAACCACCCGCCTTTCCGCGTAAATACTGGACCGGAGCTTATGCATAAAGGAACCTAATTTATAGTCGGTAGTGGTAAGCACCGACGGGAAGGCCAGTTCGGTATTATTGTAGGTCCCATTATGTTTTCCATCGATGTTCATAGACGGAAGCTTATGTTCAAAATCGATCATGATCAGCCACCCTCCTTTTAACAGATACCCTGTACATAATATATCATTATCATGGCATTGCCGCATGCTCATCTTGCAGCATATTCATTTGAAATAATATACCGCTGAGGTTGAAAAAATTTGCCATTATGAGAGTTAGTACTACCAAACTTAAAAACAGAATAGTATAATATAGTTAGATATAGCTAACTGTTTGAGTGTTATAAGATATATCTTTTGCGGTCTTAAAAATACAAACGGAGGCAGACTTATGAAAAGCTATACGGCAGCGGAGATGGCAAAAAATTCCAGGTTCACAGAATACTGGCTGAAGCTGGACGAGACGACCCGTAAAAATGTTCTTGCAAGGATCGATGATCTGGTGGCACATGAAAAACAGTACTGTGATAAAGGAAATTACAAGCACTTGTCCAATATTTTTACGGCTCTGGCATTGTATGAAGAACTGCAGAAACAAGGCCTCAGCGAGGATAAGGCATACCGGGAAGTGGGAGAAGCTATGTGGAAGCATGAAGAAACCTTCTCCAAGCCTAAGATGATAAAATTCTCCGGTTACGGATTCTTTCTGCCTTTTATGAAAAAATTTCTTCCAACCATGTTTGCAAATGGTAGTGGATACGGATGGAAATATACCTGGCACCGTGACGATCCCAAGGACCTGCTGCGGTTTGAATGCAATGCCTGCATTTATGCACAGATCCTGCCAAAATACAATGCTTCCCACCTGGGAAGTATTTTCTGTCATGCCGATGTGATCAATTACGGAGAACTGCAGAATATAGACTTTATCCGTACAGAGACCCTTTGCCAGACCGGAAGGGACTGTAACTTCCGTTTCGTCCGGTATCCAAAAGGAGAAAAATTCGTCAGATCCAAATCTATATAATAAACAACAAAAGAGGCAAACCGATATGCAGGCAAATGCTCTGACATCTTTATTTTACGGACTGATCTCATCGTTCGTTTTGATCATGATTATTTCTGCTCTTAAATGGATCATCGGAAAAATACTTCATAAAGGAAGCTGACAATGTTCCTGACCGTTTTATTGTCCGTAATTGTAATGGCTGGGATGGTTTTGATGCTTCTGGCCAATGTGTGCCTTATTCAGGACAATCGACTTTTTACTTCTGCCCCTGAGGAAGTGCAGAAAGTCATACAGCCTAAAAAGAACGCTTGCCCGGAGCACATGCACTTGGATGGATACTTCTCTGCCATTCGAATTTCTATCCGCATTTTTATCCGAAGACAAAATCCGTTGTCGGGCCGTCCCTGTTCGGGTTCAACAGTAAAAATCATCTGATCCAAACAGCCGCATCATGAAAGGGTCAATTTCTGAAGGAGGAAAGCCTATGTCAAAAAAAGCATCTGAATTTCAGGAGAAAGCCATGTCGGCAATCTACCGGGGAAAAGAGATTTTCAAACCGCTTAACACCGGATGGATCGACGGACATGCAGCCTATGTAAGGGAATATGTGGCGAATGTTTTCTTCTATACGAAAAATGGTGTCACCATCATGATTGATGCCGGGTACAACTACCCACGGCTGAAAGAGAAGATGGGATGGATCGGCGTTGACCCGGAGAGCATCCGCAATATCCTGATCACACATCAGGATACAGACCATGTCGGCGCAGTGGAGGAAGATTCAGACGGCCTGTTCCGCAATGCTGTGCTGTATATCGGCGATGTCGAGAACCGCTACCTGACCGGTGAGGCCCGGAGAAAGGTATGTTACGGACTGTACACACTTCCGAAGGTAACGATTGAGAACCGGAAAATCCTGGTTCAGGATGGACAAGTCTTCTCGATTGAAGGAATCAAGGTGGAATGCTTTCTGGTTCCGGGGCATACATGGGGACACATGGTATACCTTATTGATGACTCTTATCTGTTTACAGGAGATACGATCTGGCTCGGAGCAGATGGCGGAAAGAGCTTCATCAATATGCTGGCGGAGAGCAATCCGGTCAGCATAAAGTCCCTGAAGTCTCTTGAAAATAAACTGCGGACAAGAGATCTGCCTTTAAAGATTATTACCGGACACACCGGATGGACAGATGACATTGATTTTGCCTTTGCTCATACGGATGAGGTTTGCAATGCGTGGGTACGTCAGAAACCGCATGATCCGACAGCACCGTATGACGGATATGATGAGCGGGATGACACGGAAGAAGGCACTAAATCAAATCTTCTCCCCAAAGCAGACAGACCCGGTTGGAATAAGCCAGATTACGCAAACTGGATACCGGACGTCATGATCCCAGGCATGACTGCCGGAACCGCCGCGGCTGCGGCGGGATTCCTGGCGTTCGGGATATGCGGCCTGGGTGTAAATGGGAAGAAAAGAGCAGCTATCGGTACCGCATTCGGCATTGGAACCGCAGTAATGGCAGCGTTTACTGTATGGTGCATATATGCCAGGAAGGCCTTCTCTTATGATGGAAGCCGCCGGCTTTCAAAAAAAATTGTAGAAGGAACGGCCGAATATGTAATATTGCCCAAAGGCGGCAAAGGGCTGGATGTGGGTTGCGGCAGCGGCGCGCTGACAATAGCCTGCGCGAAGCGAAATCAGGAGGCGGAAATGATCGGAATCGATCACTGGGGGCCTGAATACGCTGAGTATTCAAAAACACTGTGCGAAAAGAATGCAAGAGCAGAGGGCGTCACAAACGTCAGCTTCCGCAAAGGGAATGCGATCCATCTGGATTTTCCGGATGAAACATTTGATGCGGTAACCAGCAACTATGTTTATCACAACATCGTTGGACAGAATAAGCAGCAGCTTCTTCTTGAAACACTGAGGGTATTGAAAAAGGGAGGCACATTTGCCATACACGATCTGATGAGCAAAAGCAGGTATGGCGATATGGAGGCGTTCTGCCGGAAGCTGAAAGATATGGGATATGAAGAAGTCAGATTGATCGATACGACCGATGGTAAGTTCATGACCAGGGCGGAGTCGCGCAGACTGATGCTGACGGGGTCAACGCTGCTCGTTGGACGGAAATAAAAAGGCTCGGTTTAAAAGACTATATGAATATAAGAAGACAGGAAATCGGAGGCATATGTGAAAGCAAGTGGAAAGAAGCGGTACTGAAAGCTATTGACGAATTTATGAACAGCCCCGTGGAAAAGCCATTGTAAAAATACGTTACCGGGCGCTGCCTGAAATAAACAAGCTATTACTAAAAGGAGGAACCTAGTTATGATGGAATACAAACTTGAGGGCGTAGCCGATACCTTGTACATTCCGCTGACGGCTCGCATCTATGTATCCAGGAGATTTCCGGAATACTTTTATGACGAGAAAGCTTTGTCACTGGAACCGTACATTCCCGGAGACACGATCCGGAAAAATTCTTCGGAATATGAATGTATGGCATCCGTAGCAAGATCCAATGTGATCGACTGTATCGTAAAAAGCTTTCTGAATGATCATCCGGACTCAAATGTTGTCTTTCTCGGTGCAGGTCTTGAAACAACTTATTACCGGATCGGAAATAAAAAAGCGCATTTCTATGAAATCGACCTGCCCGAGGTCATTGAGGCAAGGCAGAGGGTCCTGGGTATTGGAGAAAACGAAAAACTGATAGCCGGCGACATGTTCAAAATGGAGTGGGCAGAAAAAATGGATACCACACTTCCGACCCTGCTTGTCGTTTCAGGTGTTTATGAGTATTTCCATGAAGATGAGATCGTCCAAATGATCCGGACAATGAAAAAGCTTTTCCCGAACGGAGAACTCGCCTTTGACACCACCGATTCCGCCGGTCTTAAATACACAAACAAATATGTTCAAAGGACCGGCAATACGGATGCCATGATGTATTTCGGGCTGGATGATCCTGCCGGCTTTGCCGAAAAATGCGGAACGCGGCTGCTTGCGGTGAGCGGCTTTTTCGGTGATGCCCTGAAGCTCGGGAAGAAACTTAGTCTGAAGACCCGCGTCTTTATGTATTTCGCGGATAAATGGAAAAGAACCATGGTCGTCCGTATGAAGCTAAACAAATAAACCATCCGATCTGACGCCCCTTTGCCATCTACCGTTTGACGGCTCCCATCCTTTTTGCTACAATGACGATAAATTTACGGAAACACCCTTTTCCTGCGGATGGATTATCAGAAAGAAAGGAGCACAAATGGAACTGAAAGGATCAAAGACAGAAGCGAATTTGAAAGCCGCTTTCGCGGGTGAAAGCCAGGCCTATACCAAATACGGTTATTACGCCAGCATGGCTAAAAAGAACGGTTATGAGCAGATCAGCGCATTTTTTGCTGAAACGGCGGCCAACGAGAAGGAGCACGCCAAGATTTGGTTCAAGATCCTTCACGGCGGCGCTGTTCCCGCGACACCTGAAAATCTGAAGGACGCGGCTTCCGGCGAGAACTATGAATGGACCGAGATGTACAAGAATTTTGCAGACACGGCCGACCAAGAGGGCTTCCACGAGATCGCGGCCAAGATGAGAATGGTGGCTGCCATCGAGAAATCGCATGAAGAGCGCTATCTGACCCTACTCTCCAACATCGAAAAGGATATCGTCTTTAAGGACGGCCCGGAAACCGTCTGGGTCTGCCGAAACTGCGGGTATATCTATGCCGGTCCCGAAGCACCCAGCGTATGCCCGGTCTGCGCGCATCCGCAGAGCTATTTTGAAAGGAGAAAGGTGAACTACTGATTTTTTGATATTTACAAAGTAAAAAGGGGAAGGCCATAATGCCTTCCCCTTTTTGATGATTATCTTTCTATGTATTGCGCGGCCCTCAGCCTTCGCCCGATCACTTGGTAAGACGTGCTTTTCTGAGTGCCGGCCAGATGATCATTGTCAGAGCCGTTCCGATCAGGGCGGTGATCAGCTGGGTCGTGGAAAACTGCGCCTGAAGGATAGGAAGTTTCTTGGTCATAGCTTCCGGCAGATAAGCGGGAAGCAGCCATTTGCTGATGGTGACCCACATAAAGGCGGCTTTTACGACGGCGCCGACTACCCCGCCGATAGCGATACGGATGATTTCCTTATTCGGTTTGTGAATCCGGCTGGCAAAAAGCCAGGTGAAAAATACCAGGATCGCATTTCCGATCATGATCATGGGCATGATCATGGGAACAGCCGCCATGATAGGGCTTCCGGTGATCAGGAAAGAAAATAAAGGCGTTACAACAGAAAGGATCAGACCGTATACAAGCCCTGAGAAGAGTGCTGTCAGCATAAGGCAGGTGTTGACGATCGGACCGGTGATAAAGACACTGGTGTTTTTCAAAAACATACTGGCAACGGCAATAGCCAGCATCAGAGCGGCAACGACCAACTTTTTAGTACGTGTTTTCATAGGTTACACGACCTTTCATATAATTTTACTTTCTTTTCGTTTTATCATTGGTATCAAAATCATCAACCACGTCGTGGAAGGTCTCTTCGATATTTTCGAGAGACGGGATCCAATCGGCGTAGGTAGTTTCGGCCGCCTGGGCGAACTCCGTGTCCGCCATGGAGGCTTCCAAATTTTTCCGGGATTTGTCGACCGGGACGATCACGCCCGCACCGGCGATGCAGCCGCCCGGACAAGCCATGCCTTCCAGCAGATATCCGTCGTATTTGTGCGTTTTTGTCGCGACAGTAAGCATTTTTTTACAGTCGGCAAGGCCGTCCGCGTTCATGACTTTGACTTCGCGGTCCGGTTCGATCTTTTTGATGTAATTGACGACAGCCTGTGCGACGCCTCCGCTCTTGGCAAATCCTCGTCCATCCGCACTGGCCTCCCGTAAAGGCAGATCATCCGGCAGTTTATCAAAATCGATTTCCTTTGCCTCAAACATACCTTGCAATTCCTCGAATGTCAGGCAGAAATCCACATAACTTTTGACAGAACGCCGGCTTGCCTCCTGCTTTTTGGACAGGCAAGGGCCGATGAAGGCGATCCTGCTGTCCGGATGCTGCTCTTTTAGCAGGCGGGCAGTCAGGACCATGGGAGTGAGCGCCATAGAAATGTTTTTTGCAGCGTCCGGGAAATTTTTCTTGGCCAGCATAGCCCAGGCAGGACAGCAGCTGGTCCCCATCCAGGAGAGCTTGTCAGGTACTTCCTTGAGGAAATCCTTAGCCTCTTCAATGGTGCAAAGGTCCGCGCCAACGGCTACCTCGGCGACATCGGCAAATCCAAGAGCCTTAAAAGCAGAGCGGATCTTTTTCTGTGTGAACTTGGGTCCGAACTGTCCGGCTATGGCCGGCGCCACGATGGCATAGACCGGTTTATCCGACTGAATGGCTTTGATCAGCTGGAAGATCTGGCTTTTATCGACAATGGCGGCAAAGGGACAGGATACCAGGCACATGCCGCAGGCGACACATTTGGACTGGTCGATCTCGGCCCGGCCGTATTGGTCGGATTTGATGGCTCCGGTGCCGCATGCTTTGGCGCAGGGCCGCTCCTGGTGGATGATGGCGTGATAAGGACACGCCTCGACACAGCGTCCGCACTTGATGCACTTGCTCTGATCGATGACCGAATGGCGGTTGACCATGGACACAGCAGACTTGGGGCATACTTCGACGCACGGGTGCTCAATGCATCCCTGGCATCCGTTTGAAACGAACACCTTATTTTCAACGCAGGAATTGCAGGCAAATTTTATGATATCGATAAGAGGCGGTTCATAATATTTGTCCGCGATCATGCTCTCATCGACGCCCTCGGAGACTTTATGGTGTTCCGTGATCTTACGGATGGAAAGTCCCATGGCGACTCGAAGCCTTTCGCGTACGATCTCCCGCTCCAGAAAAATGTCCGAGCGCAGCGAGGCGATCTCACCGGGAATGATTTCGTAGGGAAGGTTTTCCAGCGCTTCCGGGCCGTCATTGTTATAAGCCATGCGGGCGATTTCGGTAAAAATACGCCGTCTTAGGTCTGTTTTAGTGGTTTTGACTCCTCGCATGTTGGCTATTACTCCCCTTTCTCTACCTTCCGTATAAAAAATCGTCATAATTATAACATATAAAAAAGCCATGTAAAGACCTCCGGTTCGTGCAGCGGACCGGAGGTCTTTTATTGTATTGGTTATGTTTCACTCGGCATTTTCCAGCCGTCCTGTCTTGTGTGGAGAAGCTTCTCCGCTCTTTCCGAAAGCGGACTGCCCAGATAATCCCGGTAGACAGCCCTGATCGAAGGATTCTCATGGCAGAAACGCAGAGTCGTATTGCGATCCTGTGTATACAGGACAGGAGCGCGAAGCGCCGCCATTTCCCGATTCTCATGAATAGGCTGGCCGCCTCCGCCCACACAGCCGCCGGGACAAGCCATGACTTCGACAAATTCATACTGTACATGCCCTTTCTTAAGCTCTTCCAGAAGATTTGCCGCATTGGCCAGGCCATTGACGACCGCTACTCTTAAGGGAATTCCGTCCATGTCAAAGGTAGCTTCTTTCCAGCCCCTCATACCGCGCACATCGCGGAAGGTATCCGGGTCCGGATTTTTACCGGTCACAAAGTAGTAAGCCGTGCGCAAGGCCGCTTCCATGACACCGCCGGTAGCACCGAAAATGTTGCCTGCGCCGGAACCTACTCCCAAGGGAGCATCCAGTTCGCTGTCCGAGATCTGCGCGACCTGAATATGCTCCGAACGGATCAGGCGGACAACTTCCCGGGTCGTCAGCGCCACATCCACTTCCGGATGGACCCCGTCATAGGTCATGGTCGGATACGCACATTCCGCTTTCTTGGCAACGCAGGGCATGATGGATACGCAGAAGATCTTGTCCGGACTTACCTTAAGAAGATCCGCGTAATAGCTCTTGACGATCGCGCCGAACATCTGCTGCGGCGACTTGGAAGTGCTGACCTGAGGTACGAATTCGGGATAATGTCCTTTTACAAAACGTACCCATCCCGGGCAGCAGGAAGTAAACATGGGGAATTTATTTTTGTCCGGTTCCTTCAGTTTTTCCAGAAGCTCGCTGGCCTCTTCCATGATGGTCAGATCCGCTGAAAAATCGGTATCAAAAATGTAGTCGAAACCCATGATCCTAAGGGCTGACGCCAGACGTTTGACCGTCGCCTCTTCCGGAGGCAGGCCGAAAGGTTCGCCCCAGGCAGTACGAATGGAAGGCGCGATCTGAGCAACGACGATCTTATCCGGATCTTCCAGTGCTTCAAGGACTTTATCCGTATCGTCCCGCTCATGCAGGGCACCGGTCGGGCAATGGGTGATGCACTGTCCGCACAGGGTGCAGCGGCTGTCTTCCAGGCTGTACACATCCCTCACATCGACTGTTGTCTTAGCTCCGGTATTGACCACATCCCAGATATTGGAAGCCTGGATATGATCGCAGACCTGGACGCAGCGCATACACTTGATGCATTTGTCGTAGTCGCGGATCAGCGGGAACTGGCGTGAGCCCTTCTGCTTGGGCAGTTTCTTTTCATAGGGGACGCCGACAATATTCAGATCATTTGCGACCCTTTGCAGAGTGCAGTTACCGGACCGCACGCAGATGGCGCAGTTGGTGTTATGCTCCGACAAGATCAACTCGACGTTGGTCTTGCGCGCATCACGGGCTTTCTTGGAATTGGTACGGATGACCATTCCTTCTTTTACCGAGTTGTTGCAGGCTGTCAGCAGGCGGTCATAGCCTTCCACTTCCACCACGCAGACCCGGCAGGCGCCGATCTCATTGATGTCTTTCAGAAAACAGAGCGTTGGGATCTTGATCCCGGCCATTTTGGCAGCGTCCAGGATCGTTGTCCGTTCCGGCACGGTGATGCTCTTTCCGTCGATCGTACAATTCACCAGATTCTCTGTCACCATTTTGCTTCACGGCCTCCCTTGAATATTCCATATCCGAAGTGATCGCAGTGCAGGCAGCGTCCGGATTCCTGACAAGCTTCCTCCTCTGTCATACCGCACTCCATCAGCTTAAAGTCATGTTTACGCTCCGAAGCCGGGCGTTCTTTCATGTTGACACGGCCGGTCGGCTTATGGTCGTCGAAGCGTACCGGCGGGATCTTGACACCGGCCTCGATCTCATGATGATAACCCAGATAGTCGTCGATATTGGCAGCGGCAACTTTGCCTGCGGCAATGGCCTTGATGACCGTTGCAGGACCGGTTACGCAGTCTCCGCCGGCAAAAATTCCTGCCACGTTTTCAAGCGCTGAAGTATCAAGCGCGCTGATCCGGCCTCTTTGAATGGAAATGCCGGAAAGTTCACTGACTTTACGTGTGTCGATGCCCTGGCCTATAGCAACAAGCACACGATCCGCGTGAACGGCTTTTTCAGGCAGATCTGCCTTTACAGGCGACGGGCGTCCGTTAACGATGGGACCTACGATCTCCGGCTGCACGATAAGAGCCTTGCAGTTCCCGTTTTCGTCCTTCTCGATGCGGACGGGTGCAGACATCTCCAGGATCTCACATCCGTCTGCGATCGCACCTTCCACCTCTTCCGGAAGAGCCGTCATATCCTGCTTTCTTCTCCGGTAAGCGATCTTCACGGATTTGGCACCGAGACGGATCGCTGTCCTTGCCACATCCATGGCAACATTTCCGCCTCCGACCACAACAATGTCCAGGCCGGTGAAGTCCGGATACTGATCGTCGCCGATCGCACGGAGCAATTCCACGGCTGAAATGACACCCTTGGAGTCCTCCCCTTCGATACCGATCTTGCGGTCTGTGTGGGCACCGATGCATACGTACATAGCATCATACTGGTCGCGGATCTCTTCAATGGAAATATCCTTGCCGATGGATACGTCGGTTTTTACCGTAAAACCGGTCTGTTTCAGATACTCGATCTCGTGATCCAGGACCTCTCTGGGAAGCCTGTAAGCCGGGATACCGTACCGCAGCATACCGCCCAGTTTATGACGCTGCTCGTAAACGGTCACATCGTGTCCCATGATACTCAGATAATAAGCCGCGCTGAGTCCTGATGGTCCACCGCCGATAATGGCAACTTTTTTACCGGTATGATCCATACGCTCCGGAGCAGGAACGTCTGCTTCCGTATGTCCCTGGCCTTCCAGAACTCCGTTCTTTTCCAGTTCCTGTACCTCATGCTCCACGGCATAGCGTTTCAGTCCGCGGATGTTGATCGCGTCATCGACCATCGTACGACGGCAGCGGATCTCGCAAGGATGCTCACAGATAAGTCCGCAGACAGCCGGAAAGGGATTGTCCTTGCGGATTAATTTGACCGCATCGGCATTGCGGCCTTCATGGATCAGAGAAATATAACCGGGGATATCCACATGCGCCGGGCACTGCGATACACACGGAACCGGCTGATTCTGCAGCGCGCTGCAGCGTCCGTGCCGTACATGCTCCTCATAATCGTCTCTGAAGCCTCTGACACCTTTAAGGACCATCAGGGCGGCTTCCGAACCGATCGCGCAGTCTGCAGAAACATAGATGGATTCCGCTGTCTCTTCGATCAGATCGATCGTGCTCATGTCGGCATTGCCCTGCAGTACGGACTCGATCAGCGATTCCATCTGGCCCAATCCGACCCGGCAGGGAACACATTTACCGCAGGACTGCGCATGGCACAGGTGCAGAAATGCCTCCGCGAGGTCAACCGGACACAGCCCGGGCTGGGAAGCCTGGATACGCCGTTCAAGATCCTTGTACAGACCTTCAACCGTCTTCTGAGCATTATTGCTGGTAACAATACTAAGTCTGCTCATTGACCAAATACCTCCTAAATAATTGCAACTATTATATCACAAGTCGGCAGCTTATGATTCTATATATTGTATTAATTGAATAAAAAAAAGATATCCATCTCGATCAATTTTTATTCAGTTGTACAGACTTGTGTTAATGTAATCCATGATAGAATCAGATCGTTCGATCAAGAGGTGATGTTAACAATGAAAAAAGACTACCCTGGGGTGATCGGAAGGACCGTCAGCGGCAGGATCGATCGACCGATCGGCAGTCATCATCCGGAATGGCCGGATATGTTCGTTGCCTTTTATTCCGGATTCATGGATCTGGAACCATATGGGACAAAGGTCTACTTTACGGATCACCCTCAGTTTCCTAAACAAGGATGTGACGATCTATACCTTCCCCATCAACTATGCCATGTATACCGGCCTTCCCTGCCGCGTTCTTGCCGAAGTCTGAACCTGTGAAATATCTATCCATTCTCTCTTTGGGTGGATCCTGCTTGTAAAATAAAAGAGCTGCAAAGAATGCCTCATTGGACATCCTTTACAGCTCTTCTTTTTTACAGCTTTACAAGCGGGGAAAACTCTTACAGATCGAGTTGGGAGATCACTTCTTTAAGAACTCTTTCCGAATGCTGCATTTTGTCGACTTCTTCATTGGTCATCGGCACCGGGATCTTTCCGCGCACTCCGTTGGGCCCGATGATCGTAAGGCAGCTCAGACAAACATCATCGACGCCATACTCACCGTGCATCAGGGTCGAGCAGCAGGTAATGGAATCATAAGCGCTGGTAAGCATACTGACAAGGTTCATGACCGAAGCGGCAATGCCGTAGAAGGTCGCTCCCTTTTCCTTGATGATCGTACCGCCTGACTTCTGAACATAATTGAGGATCTCATCTTTATCGATCGATTCGATCGGAAGATGCTTATGCTTGACAAGACTGATATACTCATCGATGCTCACACCGGAAATACGGACTGTCGACCAAGGGATGAACGAAGTGTCCCCATGCTCACCGAATACGTAGGAATGAACATTTTTCTGAGCGACGTTCAGCTTCTGCGCCAGGATACACTTGAGACGTGAGAAATCGAGGATCGTGCCGGTCCCGATGATCTGCTCCTCCGGGATCCCGGAAACCTTGGTGAACACATAGGTGAGGATGTCGACCGGGTTGCTGACAATGATATAAAGGGCGTTCGGTGCTACCTTTGCGATCTGCGGGGCAATATCCTTGATGATCCCGACGTTGGTCTTTGTGAGTTCCAATCTTGTCTGGCCCGGTTTTCTGGCAATTCCCGACGTAATGATGACGATATCGGAATTTTTCGCAGCACTGTAATCACCGGAATCAATCAGGATCGGGTCGCGGAAACTTGTCGCCTGTGCAATATCAAGAGCTTCCCCCATCGCTCTTGCCGTGTTCACATCGATCAGCACGATCTCCGATGCATGGCTCCTCTGTGACAGAGAATACGCAATCGTTGAGCCGACCGCACCGGCTCCGATGATCGTAATCTTTCTTCCGATTTTCTTGTCCATAATCAGTTTCCTCCTACTGAATCATTGGGCCGTCATATACATTTCTGTTTCTAAGATAATTCGGGAGCAGCTTCGGTGACACCTTATCGGTGCTGATACCCGCATCTGCGATCAGTTTCTCAAAAGCAGTGACATGAGAAAGGGTCAGCTTTCCGGTCTTTATTTCTTTTACTTTCTGTCCGGCAGCTTTGCCGGCATCTCTTCCGAACACGATTACATCCAGAAGAGAGTTTCCCATCAGACGGTTGCGGCCATGCACGCCTCCGGTAACCTCACCGGCCGCATACAGGTTTTCTACCGTCGTCATGCAGTCTGTATTGATCTCCAGGCCGCCGTTCTGATAATGAAGGGTCGGATAAACCAGGATCGGCTCTTTGCGCATATCAATTCCGCGTTTTTCGTACATCCGGTACATGGCGGGGATCCTTGCCTGGATCGTACCAGGTCCGCCGATCAGTTCGATCATGGGTGTATCCAGCCAGACAGCTTTGCCGTGTCCGGTATCGACACCTTTACCGCGTTCCCCGGTCTCGCGGATGATCGCGGCCGCTTCCACATCGCGCGTCTCAAGCGGATGAACGAAGACTTCACCATCGATATTTACGAGTTTAGCCCCCAGCGAACGTACCTTTTCGGTCACAAGCGCACCGAAGATCTGCTCAGGATAAGCCGCGCCGGTCGGATGATATTGAAGCGTATCTTCATACAGAAGCTTTGCTCCTGCACGATAGCCAAGTACCAGGCCGTCAGCGGTCGCCCCGTAATGGTTGCTGGTCGGGAAGCCCTGATAGTGCATGCGTCCAGCTCCTCCGGTTGCCAGGATCACAGCTTTTGCCTGGATGACGATCAGCTCTTCCGTCTCCATATTCAGGAAAACCGCACCGGCCGCGCGTCCCTCTTCATCCTTGATGATCTCGATCGCCGCTGTAAAGTCGAGGATCGGTATCTTTCGGTTCAAGACTTCATCGCGCAGCGTACGCATGATTTCCATACCGGTGTAGTCGCGGCACGCATGCATTCTCTTGCGGGAAGTACCGCCGCCGTGCGTGGTGATCATAGTTCCGTCATCGGTCTTGTCAAATTCAACGCCCAGCTGATTCAGCCACTGAATATCCTCCGGAGCTTCTGTAACAAGCTTAGCGACCAACTCCTTCTTCGCCGCGAAATGACCACCGCCGTAGGCATCAAGGAAATGCTGCATGGGGCTGTCGCCCTCTTTGTCTGCCGCCTGGATACCGCCTTCTGCCATCATCGTGTTGGCGTCACCCGGACGCAGTTTCGTGCAGATCATGACACGGGCTTCGGCTTCATCAGCCTCGATGGCGGCTGCACAGCCGGCACCGCCTCCGCCAATGATCAGGACATCCGTCTCATAATCCGGATGTTCCAGATCGACATCGCCTTCATGGATCCTTGCGTGTGCCTGCAGCATATCTGCTAACTCGTGCGGTGCTTTATCACCTGCGTTGACTCCGATCTTCAGCTTTTCAAACTGATTCTCGCGGTAGTCCGGATGATAGGCGCGAAGCAGCGCATCCTTTTCGTCAGCAGTCATGCGGACCGGTTCCATGGCCGCGTTTTCCGCACGTCTGGCTTCTACTTTTCGGATTGATTCCTGAAATTTTTCCGGATACATTCGGCTCACCTCACTTCTCGATCACCCGGCTGTTGTACATTTCCTTCAGCTCGTCATCGGATTTGTTCATCAGATCTTTCATGGCCTGTTCATAGTCGCCGTTCCAGATTTCCTTCACACGTTTGTCAAGATGCTCGGACTCAGGGCTTAAATAGCGCCCGTTCAGCCTTCTGGCAAGCATCGCGACCTGCGGATGAGAGATCCCGGCCGGACAGCGGGACGAACAGATCCCGCACATAACACAGTCAAAGGACAGTTCAGCAACCTTTTTAAAATCACCGCGCTGTGCGTAAGCGATGTACTGCATGGTATTCAATCCCTGCGGACAAGCTCTCGTACAAGCGTTGCAGCCGATGCAGGAATAGATCTCCGGATACAGCTGCATCATCAGCTGCTGCTCGGGCTTTACCGTATTGATATCGTAGATCTGCTTGACGAGCGGGAAGAACGGAAGGGTCGCCACATACATGTTGTTTTCGACCTTGGTCTGACAGGCAAGGCACATCTTCAGTTCCTGCTGGCCGGCGATCCGGTAGATCGTCGCACAGGCACCGCAGAAACCGTTACGGCATCCGCAGCCTCTTTTCAGCTGGTAGCCGGCATATTCAAACGCCGTCATGATCGTCAGATTGTCCGGAACTTCATATTTTTTCCCGAACAGGTAGACGTTAACCATCTTGTTGTCCATATTTTCCTCCACTCGGATCAGTATTCGTCCGGAAGCTCGCCCAGTTGGTCAAAACTGAAAACCGGTCCGTCTTTGCAGACATATTTATCACCGATATTGCAGCGTCCGCATTTGCCGATGCCGCACTTCATGCGCATCTCCATCGTCGTGAAGACCTGCGAGTCTTTAAAACCAAGGCTCTTCAGCCCCTGCAGCGTAAAGTGGATCATAACCGGAGGGCCGCAGATGACAGCCGTTTCCGTCGTCGGGAACTGCAATTCCTTCACATAGTTCGGTACAAACCCGACATGGCCGTCCCATCCTTCTTCTTCCCGGTCGATCGTCAGATAGACATTCATATCTTTTTCGTTCATCCACTCGTCCTGCATCTCGGCAAGATCGACCAGATCTTCTTTCGTGCGGGAACCGTAAACGACATCGATATGACCGTAATTAGCCCGGTTGGCCCGGCAGTAATTGATTACCGAATGAAGCGGAGCCAGTCCGATGCCGCCTGCAATGAACAGCAAATCTTTTCCACGGAAAGTAGATTCGACCGGGAATCCATTCCCGTACGGTCCGCGGATCAGAATTTCCTGTCCGACTTCCATGCCGTGCAGCCAGCTTGTAAGCACACCGACCTTCTTGACGGCAAATTCCATATATTCCTTGATCGTCGGGCTGGAAGTAATGGAAATCATGGCTTCACCGACACCGGGCACACTGAGCATGGCACATTGTCCGGGGATATGTTCGAACAGCTTTTTACCGTCCGTCCCCACGACCCGGAAGGTCTTCACATCCCCGGTCTCCTGGCGGATATCCGTTACGACGCCGACCTGCGGGATCAGTTCTTCTTTTCGCATTGCGCGTCCTCCTCCAAGGCCTTCATGACTTTTACGATATTCATGTGGATCGGGCAGCGTCTCAGACAGCGCCCGCATCCGACACAGCTGTAAATACCATCGTTTTTTATCGGATAGTAAACCAGCTTATGCATAAACCTCTGCCGGAAACGCTCCAACTGCGTCTTGCGTGGCGTACCGGCTGCCATCATGGTGAAATCCTTATACATACAGCTGTCCCAGCAGCGGTACCGCTCAATAGTATGTCCGTCGTTAAAATCTTCGATGTCAAAACACTGGCAGGTGGGACAAACAAACGTACAGGAACCGCAGCCAAGGCACTTGTCGGAAAATTCTTTCCAAACCGGTGAGTTGAAAATCTCCAGTTCCTTCTGTCTGTTGTCCGCCGGCTTCAGGCTGTACAAAGGTAATTTTTCCTGGATCGAGTGGATCCGGTCCTGCTCCGCCTTCACTTCTTTCTCTGCGTCTTCATCCGAAGTATCCGCACCAAGCGCAGGCAGATCCAACGCTTTTAAGAGCTCAGCGCCTTTCTCTGTGAGATCCTCCAAATAGATCCAGCCCCCGGCGATCCACATCCGCGCGTCACCTTCCGGCGCTGCCGCATCGATCCCAAAACTATGACAGAAGCAGGTCTCGGAAGGCTCGGCGCATGCCCAGCTGACGATGGTCGCGTGTTTCCTTCTGCTTTCATAATAGGTGTCGACGGGATCCGCCAGGAAAACACGGTCCAAAATATCAAAGGAACGGACATCACACGCGCGGACCCCGAAGATGATAAAATCCTGGGGCTCTTCCCTTGTGTCGATGACTTCGATCTTTTTCCCCTCCATCCGGAACTTTGCCATCGGCTGGACCTGTGGGAAAAAGAAATCCTTCGCACTGCGGAGCGTGTTCAATTTCCGGGACAATGTCTTTCCTGGCGCGTATTCCTCGAATACAGACACCTTATCCGACTTGTCGACAGGGATGTAGAGCTTTTCAACACCGGCTGCTGCGGTCAGCAGCTCCGGAAGTTTTTGCTCAGCTACTTTGACAATCATCAGCGGATACCTCCTTTCTGCACGATCGAAGGCTCAGCGTCACCGTCTTCCGTGAAAGCGGACAGCGGGCTCATCTGCCCCTCCGTTTCACCGGCCTGATAAGTTCCGTACAGGGTGTTGATATCCTTGATCAGCTTACGGTTCAGCAGATGAAGCGGGATATGTTCCGGGCATACACGGGAGCATTCTCCGCAGTCCGTGCACCGGCCGGCTACATGAAAGGCGCGGATGATATGAAAGTTCGCATCCTCAAAATCATTGGATGCCGCCTTAGAAAAGACGCCGGACTTGGGGTTGTCAAACACACACAGATCACAGTTGCAGGCCGGGCATACATTCCGGCACGCGTTGCAGCGGATGCAGCGGGAAAGCTCTCCCTGCCAGAAGGCGAACCGCTCTTCCGGCGTCATCGCCTCCAGCTTTTCCACCTCGTCGAAACGGTGTGAATCAAGGACCTCTCCTTCTTCTCCGATCAGTTCATCATAAACGACATGTTTTCTGCTCTTGCAGTTTATGCAGCGCTCATCCTGCGCTTCGGCAAACGGGATCCGCTTTTCACCGTACACGGTCGTGCACACCAGATCCCCACCGTCTCTTTCTGTTGACAGGATGCCGTCAATGCCCGCGTCGTTCAGTGTTCCGACACTGACTTTTCCATCACAGGGGATGCCGATCACATAGACTTTTTCTCTGTTGATCCGGTGTTCCGTAAGCAGCTGGTTAAAGCTGTACGTATCACAAGGCTTCAGGAAGGCTGCGATCTTTCCGTCTTTCTGCGACTCAGCGATCAGATATTTGGAAAGATTGGCGCCGCAGAAATCATTGTAAACAAAACGTTTGCGTACCTCGTCTGCACTTGTAAAGACAGTCGGCGTAATATCATAGAAGAAATCGCCGGACGACCATCCGAGGACCCGATCGACCGTCCCGTCTTCCAGCAGCTCACAGGCGCGTTTTATCAGTTCGTCCTGCATCGTAAATCCTCCAGTCTTCTGCAGGGACCAAGTTTGGTCACCTGTGCGACAAAGTCATCCATGACATCGACAAATCTCTGGCCTTCCGCCGCGGAGACCCACTCCACTCTCGTCCTCTCTTTTTCAATGCCCAGATAGTCAAGCAGTGAAAACAGAAGCGTCATGCGGCGTCTTGTGTGATAATTGCCGGTTGAATAGTGGCAGTCACCGGGATGGCAGCCGCAGATGATCACACCGTCTGCGCCGCGCTGAAATGCCCGGAGCACAAAACTCGGGTTGATACGGCATGAGCAGGGAACACGGATGATCTTGACATTAGCCGGATAGGTCAGTCTGTTCGTTCCCGCAAGGTCAGCCCCGGAATAAGAGCACCAGTTGCAGCAGAACGCGATGATCTTGGGCTCCCATTTTTCTTCCGTCTGTTTTGTCATCTGCATAATGCATCTACCTCCGCCATGATCTCACTGTTGCTGAATCCGTTCAGGTCCATGGCTCCGCTCGGGCAGGTAACGGTGCAGGCACCGCAGCCCTGGCAGACAGCCGGATTGACCTGAGCCACTCTCCGGATCTTCGTTGTGCGGTCGGGCATCCTGAACTCTTTATCAACATAAGTGATAGCTCCGTACGGGCAGACATCCGCGCACTGAGAGCAGCCGGTGCACATCATTTCATCAGAATGGGCAACACAGGGATTTCCGGTAAGTTTATCCTTGGAAAGCAGACCGATCACCTTGCTGGCTGCCGCTCCCGCCTGTGCTACCGTCTCCGGTATATCCTTAGGTCCCTGGCATACGCCTGAAAGGAACACGCCGGCCGTCGGGCTCTCAACCGGACGCAGCTTGGGGTGTGCCTCCGTGAACCAGTCGTTGGTATCCATCGAAGCCGTCAAAAGCGTTGCAAGATGGCGTGCACTGTGGCTGGGTTCAATGGCAGCTGCCAGAACGACCATATCTGCCTTGATCGTCATCTGCTCATTCATCAGCAGATCCGAAGCCTGTACGACCAGCTTCCCGTTCTCCGGAGTGACCTTGCCGACAGCACCTTTGATATAATGAACGCCGTATTGTTCAACAGCTCTACGGTAAAATTCATCGAAGTTCTTACCCGGTGTGCGGACGTCGATATAGAAGACGTAAATATCGGTATCCGGATAATGATCCTTGGTAAGCATGGCGTGCTTGGCGGTATACATACAGCAGATCTTAGAACAGTATGGCTTTCCGCCGCGCTTCGAATCACACTCACGGGATCCGACACACTGAACGAATACGATCGTCTTGGGATGCTTCCCGTCGGACGGTCTGCGCAGATCCCCGCCGGTGGGTCCTGCCGCATTCATCAGACGCTCATATTCAAGAGAAGTCACGACATCCGGACTCTGCGAATAGGCATATTCATCATACTTGCTGACATCCATGATCTCGTAGCCCGTCGCTACCACGATCGCGCCGTAATCGACTTCGATATCCTTATCGGTATCTTTGTAATTGATAGCGCCGGCACCGCAGACCTTGGAGCAGAGACCGCATACGCCCTTGTTCAGCATAAGACAGTAATTCGGATCGATCGTCGCGACCTTGGGAACCGCCTGGGCAAATGGGATATAAACGGCTGAACGCTTATCCAGGCCCAGATTGAATTCGTTCGGCACCTTCTTCATCGGGCATTTTTCCATGCACAGACCACAGCCGGTGCACTTTGTCTCATCGACATATCTGGCTTTGCGCCGAATCGTTACGTGGAAATTTCCTACGAATCCCTTTACATCCTTCACTTCGCTGTAGGAGTAAATGTGGATCCGATCATTCTGCCCTACATCAACCATCTTCGGCGTGACGATACAGGAAGAGCAGTCCAGTGTTGGGAATGTCTTATCCAGCTGTGCCATCTTTCCGCCGATCGTGGGATTCTTTTCTACGATATCGACATCATAGCCGGCGTCCGCAATGTCAAGGGCTGTCTGCATGCCGGCAATTCCGCCGCCGATGACAAGCGCTCTTTTTACGACCGGTGTCTCACCGGCAGTAAGCGGTGCATCCAGTTCGACTTTGGCAACCGCCGCCTTCATAAGGGCGATCGCTTTCTGTGTTCCGATTTCTTTATCTTTGTGGACCCATGAACACTGTTCACGGATATTGGCGATCTCAAGCAGGTACGGATTCAGGCCGACACTTGACACGGCCTTGCGGAAGGTCTTTTCATGCATTCTCGGAGAGCAGGAGCAGATAACGACACCGGTGAGGCCGTATTTTTTCACAGCATCCTTGATCAGATCCTGTCCACTCTGCGAACACATATACGTATAATCCTGCGCGTATACGACGCCCGGAACATGACGGGCTGCTTCTGCGACCGCCTCTACATCGACAGTGGCCGCGATATTTGTCCCGCAATGGCAGACAAAAACACCAATTTTCTGCATTTTTCGCTCCTTTACTTCGTGTACTTGCGGTAAGCAGAGACGATCGCCTGCTGCGGCATATCCGGATCCAGTCTTTCCGGTACCTGATCAGGGATCAGATGGCTTCCGCCCTGCTGACGGGTCACGGCAAGACGGACAGCTTCAATCAACTTTGCCGGCTCGACCTGCCGCGGACACCTTTCGATGCACGCCATACAGGACAGGCAGCGGTATATCGAGCGGCTGTTCATCAGCTCTTCTATGCGGCCCTCTTCCACCATGGCCACAAACTGGTGGGGATGATATTCCATCTCATCGAACGCCGGGCACGTTGCCGTGCAGCGTCCGCATTTCATACACTTGCGGGGATTCACGCCGCTGATGGCAAGGATCTCTTCCGGTGTTACGGTATAATTGACAGCCATTTTATCCCTCCTTCACGTCCAGCGCTTCCGCCAGCACATCGGTCAGATACCGCACCTTAACGCCGCTGTCCTGACTATACTTCTTCAAGTTGTAATAGCACAAAGGGCAGGCCGTAATGACTGTGTCAGCGCCCTGCGCAGCTGCATTGCCAAGGATCCTGGTTACCCGCTTCTTGGGCAGTTCACTGTCTTCCATGGCCAGGTATCCGCCGCAGCATTCATTACGCTGCGCGTATACGACCGGCTGCGCACCGAGAGCACGGATCAGATCCTCCATGATACTGGGATTCTCGGGGTTGTCCATGTCCATCTTGTAGCCGGGACGCAGAAGAAGGCACCCGTAGTAGGCCCCGATCTTCTGCCCGGCAAGCGGCTTCTTCACAGCTTTTTTGACTGCATCAAATCCAACCTCATCCCGCAATAGTTCAAGATAGTGTATGACCTTCGCTTCGCCGTGATAGGAGATACCGTCGGCAGCCAGATAATTATTGGCCTTCAGCGCAAAGTTCTCATCATTGGCGATATCATAGTTCGTTTGTTTCAGTACATTGTGGCAGGCCGCGCACAGCGTCACAAGCACGCCTCCATGGGCCTGGGCATAGGCCAATGCGCGGATCGAAGAAAGACGGACAGCGATCTCATCCTTAGAAAGCGGATACACGCCGCCGCAGCACTGCCAGTCTTCGATTTCAGTAAGAGGGACTCCGAGAGCCGAAGCACAGTCTCTTCCCCATTTGTCGAAGTCTTTGGCTTTTTCCTTTAATGTACAGCCTGGAAAATAGTTGTAAACCATCTGTCAGCCCTTTCTTGTCAGACCATCTGTTCCGGATGAAAGACCTTGTCGAATTCTTCAGCTGTCAGGAAGCCAAGTCTGACACAAGCTTCCTTCAGCGAAATGTTTTCTCTGAAAGCCAGCTGGGACGTCTTGGCCGCGTTTTCATAACCGATATACGGATTCAGCGCCGTCACAAGCATCAGAGAATTGTAGAGATTGTCGTGCATTTTTTCTTTATTTGCCTTGATCCCGACTGCGCAGTTTTTATTGAATGAACGGATCGATTCCGAAAGGATCCGTACAGACTGCTGGAAATTGTAGGCGATGACCGGCATGAAAACATTCAGTTCAAAATTTCCCTGAGTGGCGGCCATGCCGATGGCCGTGTCATTTCCGATGATCTGAACGGCAACCATCGTGACCTGCTCACACTGGGTCGGATTCACCTTGCCGGGCATGATGGAAGATCCGGGTTCATTGGCCGGGATCGTGATCTCACCCAGTCCGTCTCTGGGTCCCGAAGCAAGCCAGCGCACGTCGTTGGCTATTTTCATCATATCACACGCCATGGCTTTTACAGCACCATGGGCAAAAACAATTTCATCTTTCGAAGTAAGGGCGTGGAATTTGTTCGGAGCCGTCGTAAACGCAACTCCCGTTAAAGCGGAAACCTTCTCCGCTACAAGACTGTCAAAGCCCTTGGGTGCGTTCAGTCCCGTCCCTACGGCAGTTCCACCCAACGCAAGGCATTTGAGCGGTTCAGCAGCAAGCTTCACCAGTTCAACATCTTTTTCGAGGGAACTCCTCCATCCGCTGATTTCCTGTGAGAACGCGATCGGAACCGCGTCCTGAAGATGGGTCCTTCCGGACTTCACGATCCCCTCATTTTCTTTTTCGAGTTTTTTAAATGTTTCGATCAGCTCCTGAGCCGCAGGGATCAGTTTTTCCTCCAGAGCAAGCACCGCTGAAATATGCATGGCCGTCGGAAAGGTATCGTTGGACGACTGACTCATGTTGATATCATCATTGGGATGGCAGAGCTTTTCACCCGCCAGCGAGTTGGCGACATTGGCGATAACTTCATTGGTGTTCATATTGGACTGAGTGCCGGAACCGGTCTGCCATACGACAAGCGGAAATTCGCTGTTCAGCTCACCGCTTATCACCTTATCGGCAGCCTGCTCGATGACGGCCAGCTTGCGGTCTGTCATTTTCTCCGGCTTCAGCTCATGATTGGCCTCAGCAGCTGCCTTCTTCAGGATACCGAAAGCATGGATGATCTCTTTCGGCATGGTCTCGATGCCAACACCGATCTGAAAATTCTCGTGACTTCTTTCTGTCTGTGCGCCCCAGTAGTGATCAGCCGGGACCTTGACTTCGCCCATAGAATCATGTTCGATCCGATATTCCATATTTACCTCCCAGGCAGGCTTATATTATGAACAGCCGGTAAACCGGCTTGTTGACTACATCGACGTGATTATATTACTTAGTTAATTCTTTGTCAATCTTTCCAGGTAACTTTCCAAAAAAAACTATATACAAGCTGCTACCTTGTCTTTATTTTATTATACATCCAACCATTATGCTACATGTATGTTGGCAAATATGTAATAATCTTATTCTCAACTTTTGAATTGACAGGCCGACAATTACTCATTTGTGCGGTTATCGATTTACGATGAAATCATAAGGATGTATCTATTTGATCATATATGCCCTCTCTACATCGACAGATACTTAATTTATCTGTCCCTGTCTGCTTCTTTATATGCAGGATTTGCTTCCCGCACAAATGTGCTGTTCCACTCTCTCAGATTTCAAATCGTCCAGACTGGAACGATATAATTGTCACGGTCGATCGCACTGACAGACGGATACATACAGATCACGGCTCCCTTTCCCCTCGGAACGGAAGCTCTGTCGTCACGATACCTTCGATCTGATTGGAGCTTTCTGTACTCTGTACCTTGGCAATCTCAATCAGCCGGTGCAGTGTAGCGGGCTTCTGCCGCAGAAAAAGTTCCTGCCTTCCCTTGTATTCATGAATCTGGGCGACATAGGACAAAATCTCCGTATCCCATGTCCTGTCCTTCAAGTTTGAATATTCAAAAGTTCTCATCGACAATCCCTTTCTCCCAAGGCAATTACCTTTTTCCCAATATTATGTATAATTTGGGAATTTTAGCAAGAATCTGGGAGAAAGCCTCAAAACAAATTTCGGTAAACACTCTAAACGAAACGCCATTCTCTAATTGTATTAAAGCTATTTCCTGAATCATATCTTCACATTTCCCATGGATAGTTTCTGATTTCTGATGCTTTTATCAATATCCATTGCCGATTTCATCTCTGCTCCGGTGTCAAAGCCATTACAGAAGCACCTTCATGTATTTTCTCATAATATTTTCGACGTGAAATGATTCCGCGTATCGCATCAGCCGGTTCAAATCTTTATCTTGTCTTTTAACATACGTCTTCAGAGCCGTTCGGAAATCCTGTATCTCAAACCAGCTGCGGCTGCGGATGAGATCGCAGATTGTCCTTTCAAGGTCATACATTGGAACAATGTAACCATAGGAATCGACCACCTCGATTCTTCCGATATCCAGAAGTTCTTTTTTGACTGTAAATGCTTTTACACCTGATTCCGTTAAGCGCTTTGTGTTGTATCCGGTATATATCGTGATTGTCTGCTGCATTGGCTCTCTGTCAACCAGGCCATAGTAATAAAGGCCCTCGTCATGTGAAAAGACGGCTTTTGGACAGCGTATATGTAACAGATAGGATTCATCAATAAGCTCATCCGGTCTTAAATATACTCCCTGAGCAATTCTCTCATATCCGTTTTCTTTTAGAAAATGATAGAACTCCGTTTTGAAATTCCGTATGAAAGAACGGTTCCGGTTGTTAAAACCTTATTTTCCATTTCAATGCTTCTGATCTTATCTTCTGTTGTCATCCCAGTCACCTTCTTTTGTGCTAATATGGTATCCGAAAATATCACAGCTATCAAACAGCGCTGTTTTCCAGGCAGTGCCTTCTCTCACAATTGATTGATGGTAAATAATCGCTCATAATTGGTCTTAAATTCACAGGATTCTATTTTACGAGTAATTCGATTTCCTTCAGCTGAACACTAACATCAAAGTGCTTCCAATTCATTCCGAAAACGCAGTCTGTTTTGCATATATTCGTCCTAAAAATGTGCTCGTGATTGTATTTTTCCGCGTTTTTTTGTAAAATAACCTCACAGGAATATATAACCTGCCACTGGAGGTTAACAGTAATGAAACGTACAGCCAAAGCAGAGCTTGTGAAATGGAAAGACCGACCGAACCGAAAACCTCTTCTTGTAACGGGTGTCAGGCAGTGCGGAAAGACATATCTTCTTAAAGAATTCGGAGGAGAATATTTCCCGGATACTGCCTATTTTAATTTGGAAGCTGACGACACGCTTAAAAGCGTCTTCGATCATGATTTCAATGTGAACAGGATACTGTTCGAACTTGGTTCTCTGCATCGCAGCAAGCCAATTGAGCCCGGAAAAACGCTTGTTATCCTGGATGAAATCCAGGCGTGCCCGAGAGCCATCACATCGCTTAAATACTTTTGCGAGGATCTGCCTGAGCTACATATCATTGGCGCGAGCTCTCTTTTCGAAGTCACTGTCAATAACGAATCGATTTCTTTCCCAGTCGGCAAGGTGGACAGGCTTAAAATGTCTCCCATGTCTTTCATGGAGTTTGCCGAGGCGATTGGAGACGGAAATTTTATTGAGGGAATCACCAAACAGCCACTGAATCAGCCTTTATCTGAGATCTATACCCGGCAGATGGAGGCGGACCTGAAACTCTACTATGTTATCGGCGGGATGCCGGAAGCTGTTCAGTGCTGGATCAATACCCATGATCTGTCGGAGGTTGAAAAGATCCAGGACCATATCCTTGATGACTATTCGGCGGACTTTGGCAAGCACGCCCCGGTAAACGATATACTAAAACTGCGTCAGATCTGGGACTCTGTCCCCATTCAGCTTGCAAAAGAAAACAATAAATTTGTTTTTTCCCACGTAAAAGCCGGGAATCGCGCCAAAGATCTGGAAGACGCGATGCAGTGGCTTGTGAACGCCGGCCTCCTTATCCAGGTCCATCTCGTGAGAAATCCGGAACTGCCTCTAAGCGGTGAAGAAGACGCAACCTATTACAAAGTATATATGTCGGATATCGGACTTCTCCGCAGAAAATCAAAAATAAACTACCGCACAATTTTAATGGGCGATGCGGATTTCATACATTTCAAAGGAGCCCTGACAGAGAATTTTGTTCTGACGGAATTGATTTCGCTTGGCATCCAACCAAGCTTCTGGAGATCAAAGTCAGAGGCTGAAGTCGATTTTATTACCGATTACGAAGGTACAATCTCTCCGATTGAAGTGAAATCTGCCGACAATACAAAAGCAAAAAGTCTGCATTTATTCTGCCATCGATATGAACCGGCGCAGGCTTACCGATTTTCCCTTAAAAATATCGCCGATAACATGGATGGGGCAACAAAGGTCTGGAGTATCCCGCTGTACTGTATGTTCAGGCTGCCGGAATATATCCGGCTGGTCTGGGAACAGCGAAGCTGATTCATGTTTTCTGTCAAGCGAAAATTTCTCATAAAAAAAGCCGGATCGCTCACCGGCTTTTTTCTTCGATCAGTTTTTAATAACGCATTCCTGGTCAGTTAGTACTTAAATGCTGTTCCCCAATAACAGCAGCCTTTTGCTTTTGGGGAATAAATACATCTAATAAATATGCACTGTATTGTCAAATCGGTTTTTTATTATTCGCCGAATCGTGTAAAAAAAATCGAAAACCTGCACGATTATTTTCATCATACGATTTTCGAGCAAGCCCAACTCGATTTTAATTTGCCGGATGATTGAGGATTTCACTAATTCATTATCTTCTCAAACCGAAACATCCCGTCCAGGGATTGTTCGTCTATCTGATCTGTCATTTCCGGATCATTAGGGTCAGGATGATGCCTGTTGTAGAACTCCACGATGTGAAATCCACAGCGATTCACATAAAAATGAATATTTCTCTTTTCAAAATATGGAGTGACCGTTTCCCAGACAGTTACCTCCGGATGCAACTTCTCAATCTCGCGCCACGCAGCATAGCCGATGCCTTTGTTGTGAACTTTCGGAGAAACGAATAACAGATCAAGATTGCCGCGTTGACCTGTCACTTTTATCACAACACCTCCGACCGGTTTGCCATCTTGCATAATACGGTACGCCTGCCCATCATCAATTGACCGCTCTATTGTTTCACGGGAGATGATCTGATTCTCTGTTTCAAAATGATCATCCCGCAAACCGAATTCTTCCAGCGCACCATAATTAAATGCCTCCTGATTGTCCAATATAAACTGCTCCCGATCATCATCGGTCAGAGAAATAAGTGTTATTTCATTCATGCTCTCACCTACTGAAATTTTGATTTGCCCCAATATTACTTCCTGATGAATTTCCGGTCAGCTTCCGGGATGGAATCATCTGACACATACCGCTCCGCCTTCATGTGAAGGTCATATTTATCGCGGAGCTCGGCAATCTTCTTCATCATCGGCGATATATGATGCCGGTCGATTGCCTCCTGGTCTTCCCAGCTGTCAATCAGAAGGATTGTTTCCGGATCATCCAGCGGCTGGAAATACTCATATCTCAGATTCCCGGTTTCAGCGCGGATCGCCGCGACTGTTCCCGATGAAATCATCTCGTCGGCAAATGCTCTCGCGCTGCCGTCATATCCCGAATAATACAGATTCACTGTGATCGCCATTTTTCACCTCGAAAACTGAAATTTTATTCTTCTTCCATTAGAAAATTTGTCAGGAGGATTCCAATTCTTTCTATTATCCGCATCCGGTCGAAAAAAGGGCGGTGACTGTTATGCCATCGCCCTTAATACCGCATTGAAAAAATTTCAAATGTGCGATTTTTATGTTTCTGCGTAAATTTCCGACTCAGCCGCAGATTTTTCAGTGTATACCCGATTTGCTACCGTCTATTGGGCGTTCAAGTCATACCGTTTTCTTTGGAAAATCAGTACATCTTTGCGCCGGCCGGGATGGCATTGTCGAGCATGATCAGATGCAGCTTTTCTTCTCCCTCTTCTGTATGAACGGCGGAAATCAGCATGCCGCAGGAATCGATGCCCATCATCTTTCGGGGCGGAAGGTTGAGGATGGCCAGGCAAGTCTTGCCGACCAGCTCTTCCGGCTCATACCAGGCGTGGATGCCGGAAAGAATGATCCTGTCTGTGCCGGTTCCGTCGTCCAGCGTGAACTTGAGAAGCTTCTTTGACTTCGGCACCGCTTCGCAGACCTTTACCTTGACCGCGCGGAAATCGGACTTGCTGAAGGTATCGAAATCGACGTAATCCTTAAAGAGCGGCTCGATCTCCACCTTGGAGAAATCGACGGGTTCAGTCTTGGTTTCCGCCGGCGCCTTACAGCAGCTTCGGCTTTGGCGGGAGCCTCTGCGCTTACATCATTTTTCTTATCTGCGTCGTTTAAGGACTTAAGCGTCGGGAATCCATTTCCGATATTGTTTTGATGATCTGTTCCCGCCTGTTATCATAGTTTTCGTCCCGGTGCTGCCTGAAAGCGCCTGTCTGTCACCATG
>OMYN01000019.1 GCA_900315265.1 uncultured Eubacteriales bacterium | reverse complement strand
TTACCATTACTTGATATCTGGAAAAATACCAGCAGCACTGGTAGAGCAAAAAGCGTAGAAATTTTTTTGATCTGTGTCCTTGACACGGGGTACAGTTCAGTCTAAAAGGACTAAAAAGTGGCGGATAAAATCAGCAATCTGAGCCGTTTTATCCGCCACTGGCATAAAAAAAGTAGAAAAAAAGGAAATTTATCCGCCAGCGCCGGTGTGATATGCAGTCGTTATCAGTACCGGCGCGATATGCTACTCCCTCCGGAGCCGTCGCTCGAACGGCCTCGTCTCTCGAATCCTTTAGTTATTGCGTTTATCTCCGAAAAAGAAGAGGGCGATGGTTCCGGGACCGGTATGGCTGCCGATCACGGTACCGACACTGTTGATCTCGACTTTTCCGTCAAGATGAGGAAAGGTCTGTTCGACCAGCATGGCGACTGTGTGGGCATCTTCCATGCAATCCGATTCGGAAATATAGCATTTACCACTGTAATCCAGGCGATTATCCGCGTACGTCTTCATTTTTTCGACGATGCGCTGGATGACCGCCTTTTTGGTACGGATCTTTTCCCGGGGGATAAGAAGCCCTTTATCATTCATATTCAACAGCGGGCAGATGCGCAGTAAAGTACCGAACATGCCGGAAGCTTTGCTGATGCGGCCTCCCCTTACGTAATAGGTAAGGTCGGTGGAAAAGAACCAGTGATGGACTTTCAGGCGGTTGGTCAATACCCATTGATATAGCTGATCGATAGTCCAGCCTTCGTCCCGAAGGTCGGCCATTTTATCCATCAGCAGGCCGTAGCCGGAAGAAGCGCCTAAGGAATCAACGATGTAGATCTTTCGGTCCGGAAATTCCTCTGCCAATTTGTCTCGTGCAGCGCAGGCGGAGTTATAGGTGCCGGAAATGCCGGACGATAAAGTCACATGAAGGATATCCTTGCCGTCCTCAAGGAAGGGCCGGAAATACGCTACATATTCCTCTACATTGCACTGTGACGTGCGAGTCGAAGCGCCCTGGGCCATGGCTTTGTAAAACTGATCAAAGGGAACACTCTGACCAAGGTCATCGTCATATTCGGTGCCGTTTAGGAAAAAATGGAAGCAGATAAAGTGGATGGAACGCTTTTCAAAATGGTCTTTGGACAGGTCTGCCGTGGAACAGCAGCTCAGAACGTATGATTTATGACTATCGGTCATAATGTACTCCTTATTAAATAATTTAATATGAAATATTAGATGTGGGCAGTATATAACAAATAAGAGCGGATGTAAAGTCCGCTCTTTGAATTCAAAATTAACTTTGTATAAAATTTTACCGTTTACAACTTTACAGCAATTGCAGGCTCCTCAGGATAAAGAGGATCAGGAACAAGGTAAAGCAGGAAAAGAAAGTCGTAAACACCAGTATCTGTCCGGCAAGATCATCGTCGGAATGCATGTTCTTAGCCATGACGTAGCTGGCAACTGCTGTCGGAGCGCTGTAGAGGACAAAGATAGCACCAAGGTCTCCTCCGCGAAAGCCCATTGCGACCGCGATAGACAGCATAATAGCGGGGATAACGACTAATTTCAAAATGGTAATGGGAATGGATATCTTAAGATTGGCCTTAGCCAATTTGAAGGAGAACTGGCCGCCCAGGCAGATCAGGGCCAGGGGAGTGGTAAGGTTCGCGATCGAATTCAGACATTTGGTAACGACAGAAGGAAAAGTGACATTGCATAAGGCAAAGGGGATGCCCAGGACGATACCGATGATCAGGGGATTGGTGATGATGCCCTTGAGGATCTTTTTGACGGGGATCTTTTTGGAAGCATTTTCTTCGGGAGAAAAGATGGTCAGAACGACTACGGCCATGGCATTGTAAAAGGGGACGATGAAAGGAAGAAGCAGGGAGGCCGGGGCCGCTCCTTCCTGGCCGAACATGTTGATGGCCAGAGGAACGCCCAGGATGGCAAAGTTTCCGCGGAACAGAGCCTGGATGGAGGCCCCTTGTTTGGCTTTTCCCTTGACGAAGCGGGGGATAAGGATCCAGGCCAGGGCGATCAGGATGGCTGTGGAAATTAATGAAAAAAGGATCAGTTTGGGATTAAATACATTGGTCAGGTCCGACGAAGCGATCTGAACGAAGAGCTGGACGGGAAGGGAGACGTTGAAGACTACCTTGGTACCGACCGAGACAAAGTTATCGTTGATCATGCCCAACCGGCGCAGAATGTATCCGATCAGGATCAGAACAAAAAGAGGCAGCACACATCCCAGACTAAAGAGAAGACTTTCCATAATTCCTCCTGAAAATCATTGGTAATAATGGTATTATATATTAGAATTTTTTCGAATGCACGGACCTGAACCGCATTTGCATTGTAAATTGCAAGGCAAGTGTATTTTGCATGGCACAGAAAGGGGGAGTCGCTATGAATTTATGGATCCGAAACGGGCGCATCCTGGATCCTTCCCAAGATATGGACCGGGTAAGCGATCTTTATATCACGGACGGCAGGATCGCTTCACAGCCGGCCAGTGATGCCAGACAGATCGATGCCCGGGGCAAGTGGGTGGCGCCGGGTCTGATCGATCTGCACGTTCACCTGAGAGATCCGGGCCTTACCTATAAGGAAACCATAGAAACAGGCAGCAAGGCGGCAGCTGCGGGAGGCTTTACCACCATCTGCGCTATGCCCAATACTAAACCGGTGACGGATACACCTCAGACAGTTGCCTACATATATGAACAGTCGCAGAAGGCCCCTTATACCCACGTGCTGCCCATCGGAGCGGTCACCATGGGCCAGCAGGGAAAGGTCCTGACGGATGCCAGGGCTTTGAAAGAAGCCGGCGTCTGTGCCTTGAGCGAAGACGGCCGTTCGGTCGCGGATGAGGACCTGATGCGTCAGGCCATGCTGAAGGCCAAAGAAGCCGGCCTTCCCATTTTTGATCACTGCGAAGATGCAGACCTGGCCAAACAGGGAGATTCAAGGGCAGCCGAAAACGTCATGACCTTGCGTGAGATCAAGCTGGCGGAAGAGACGGGGGCCGTGCTCCATATCTGTCATGTCAGCACCAAAGAAAGTGCCGGATACGTTAAAGAAGCCCGCGAAAAGGGGCTGGCGGTAACGGCTGAGGTAACGCCTCATCACTTTGCCTTATATGAAAACGACCAGACCCGCGATGACCACAACTGCAAGATGAATCCGCCCCTGCGCCGGAAAGAAGATGTCGAGGCCATGAAAGAGGCCCTCCGCAGTAAGGTCATCACCTGCATCTCGACCGACCACGCTCCCCACGCGGACTATGAAAAGCAGCTTCCCTATGCAAAAGCGGCCAACGGAATCGTAGGCCTTGAAACCAGCCTGCCGGTTTCCCTGACCACTCTGGTGCCGGACGTTTTATCGCCTCTTGAGCTGATCCGAGTCATGAGCACCAACCCGGCCCGGATCCTGGCAAACGGAAAAGGGACCCTGGCAGTCGGAGCGCCTGCCGATGTCGTGATCATCGATGCGGATACCGAGTATACCATCGATAAAAATACTTTCTTTACCAAAGGACGCAACTGCCCCTATAACGGCTGGAAGGTCCGCGGTAAAGCTATTATGACCATTCTTGACGGAAAAATCGTATATGAAAATGGGAGGATCCTGTCATGATCGATAGATTGATCGAGCGCATTGAAGAACTTCAGAACCCTACGGTGGTCGGCCTTGATCCCAAACTGCCCATGATCCCTGAAAATCTGAAAGAGGAAGCTTTCGAGACCTACGGCCAGACTCCAAAAGCCGTCGCGGCCATGTTTTATCAGTTCAACAAGGCCATCATCGATCAGGTAGCGGACATCGTTCCCGCTGTCAAACCGCAGATCGCCATGTATGAAAGCTACGGGCCGGACGGGGTCAAGGTTTTTGCCGATACCGTTGCCTATGCCAAACAAAAGGGCCTGATCGTTATCGGTGATGTCAAACGGAGCGACATCGGTTCCACCTCGGCAGCCTACGCGACGGCTCATCTGGGAGCGGTCGAGATCGGCAGTCAGACTTATTTCCCCTTTAATGAAGATTTTGCTACGGTCAATCCCTATCTGGGCACGGATTCCATCGATCCTTATTTTGAAACGATGAAACGGTATGACCGTGGTCTGTTCGTTCTGGTCAAGACGTCCAATCCCGGCAGCGGCGAGCTGCAGGATCAGGTTTTTGAAAAGACCGGCCTTACTTTGTATGAAACGGTCGGAGCCCTTGTCAGTAAGTGGGGGGAAGATTTCCGGGGCAAGTACGGTTATTCGGATATCGGTGCGGTAGTCGGAGCGACTCATCCGGAGCAGGGCACCCGTCTGAGAAAGCAGCTGCCTCATGTTTTCTTCCTGGTTCCCGGCTACGGTGCCCAGGGCGGTACGGCTCAGGGCCTGAAAGGATGCTTCGACAAGGACGGGCGCGGCGCCATCGTCAATTCTTCCAGGGGCATCATCGCTGCCTGGCAGAACAAGTACAAGGACCGGTTCAAACCGGAAGAATTCGCTCTGGCGGCAAGGCAGGCCGCTCTTGATATGAAACAGGATCTGACCAGTGTTCTGTAAGTGTTCGAGAATTTGAAAAACCGAACAGAAAGGAAAAAAGATGCCAACTCGTGCACGCATATTTTCCAACCAGGCGCTTGACGACAAGATCTATCGGATGGTCCTTGAAGCGCCTAAGATAGCACAAACCTGTCGACCCGGCCAGTTCGTCAATTTATACTGCGATGACAAGTCCAGGCTGCTGCCCCGGCCTATCAGCATCTGCGATGCAGACCAAAAGGAAGGCACGCTGACCCTGATCTTTGCGGTGGTCGGTCAGGGGACCGAGGAATTTGCCGGTAAAAAAGCAGGGGATACCATCCGGGTCCTGGGGCCTTTGGGCAACGGCTATGACTTGAAAACAGCACAAGGCGCGGACAGGATCCTTGTGATGGGCGGCGGCCTTGGCATGCCTCCCATGCTATTTCTGGCCCGAAAGCTGAACGCTCCCCAAAAAACGGATATTTATCTGGGCTTCCGTTCGCAGCCCTGGATGGGGCAGGAGTTCCGGTCTTTCGGCACTGTATATGAGAGCAGCGATGACGGGGCCTGCGGTTTTAAAGGAACCGTGCTGGATAAGATGAGAAAGGTGGAGACCGCACCTTCGGTGGAGATCGCACCTTCGGTGGAGACCGCACCTTCGGTTGAGACCGCACCTTCGGAAGAGCCCGCGCCTTTGACCGGAAAGACAGTTGTCTATGCCTGCGGCCCCAAACCCATGCTGAAGGCCCTTCAGCAGGAATTTGCCGCAGACGATAAGGTCGACTGTTACTTTTCACTGGAAGAGAGAATGGGATGCGGTATCGGAGCCTGCGCAGGGTGCCCGGCCTTGCTAAGGATGCCTGACGGCAGCATCGAAAGGCACGGTGTCTGCAAAGAAGGACCCATCTTCAACGGAAAGCAGGTGATCTTCGAATGAGTCAGGATCAGAAAACCAACATGAAGGTTTCCTTTTGCGGAATCGATATGAAAAATCCGCTGACGACGGCTTCGGGCACCTTTAATCCAAAGGCTCACGCTCCTTATTATGACCTGTCGGTCCTTGGGGCCTGCACCATCAAAGGAGTCGCCGAAAAGCCCTGGCCCGGCAATCCTACTCCCAGGATCGCGGAAGTCTACGGCGGTATGCTGAATTCGGTCGGTCTGATGAATCCGGGGGCGGACGCGGTCATTGGGGACGATATCCCCTTTTTGCGCACCTACGACACCAAGATCATCGTCAATCTGGCCGGCCATACGGTCGATGAGTATGTGGCCGTCGCGGAAAAGATGAACGAAGCGGACGTGGATCTGTTGGAGTTGAATATCTCCTGTCCCAATATCAAAGAGGGAGGGGCTGCTTTCGGCACCAGCCCGGTCATGGCAGAAAAGGTGACTGCAGCAGTTAAAAAAGTCGTTACCAAAAAGCCTTTGATCGTTAAACTGTCTCCTAATGTCACGGACATCACCGAGATCGCCAGGGCCGTTCAGGCCGGAGGCGCGGATGCCATTTCTCTGATCAATACCTTATTGGGCATGAAGATCGATATATACCGTAGAAGACCGGTACTGGCCAATAAGATGGGCGGATTTTCAGGCCCCGCTGTCAAACCGGTCGCCGTGCGCATGGTGTATCAGGTGCACAAAGCGGTTGACCTGCCTCTGATCGGTATGGGCGGTGTTTCGACAGGGGAAGACGTCGCCGAGTTTATCATGGCTGGTGCCACCATGGTCGCTATCGGCACTCAGAACCTGATCGAACCGGACTGCCCGGTCCGCATACTTGCCGAGCTTAAGGAGTTCCTGAATAAGACCGGCGTAAAGGATATCAATGAGATCAGAGGGATCATTGACTGATAAAAAGAATAATAAAAAGGGGCTGTGAAAAAAGGTAGTCCCGGAGAATAAGAAAGGGCTGTGAGAAACGAGTTACCGTTTCCTCACAGCCCTTTCATTTAGTTTATACGGCTTTTTATTCTGATTGTATTATTGCATCCGATGACCGATCGCTTCGGAACGTACCCATGATAGCCCGGACCGACTGATAAAGAGCCGGTTTCAGATCTTCCAGTTTGAGTGGCTGTTCGTGAAGGATGACGTTATAGGAAGCGGAGCCGACCAGTTCAACGATCAGGTAGAGCATGGTCAGACCGTTGTGATAAGTGACATCACACTCTTCCATTAATAGATGCAGGGTGTCCTGAACAGCATTGCTGTCATCAAGGATCGTGGAGCGGAAAAGGCCGGACCCGAGATTTTTAGCAGTCAGGACGACCATGGACTTGTTTTCCTTCATTTTATCGAGAATATAGTCGATAATAAAAATGACCTTATCCTCGAAATCGGTAAGATCGGTTTCCTTCATAGCATAGTAGGCACGGCGGAATATTTCGGCCGTCTTGTTTTCGATCAGACGATCCAGGATATCATTTTTGTCATGAAAGTATAAGTAGAAGGTACCTTTTGCGACCCCGGCCTTTTCAACGATGTCCGAAATGGACGTTTTGGAAAAGCCATTCTGATTAAAAAGGGTGAAAGCGGAATCCAGCAGCGACTGACGCTTTTGTTTCTTTTTGGTACCGACTTTTGATAAGGCGGCAGATCCATCCATAGCAGACAGTCTCCTTTCAATATATAGAAAACAGAAAAATGACCAACGTTCAGTTTTGGCCATTATAACCTTTTGCTTTTACTTTTGCAAGAAAGATGGAGACCATATCAAGTCAAAAAAACAATACTGTCGAATAGTATAAATGGCAAAAATGACCAATCGTCACATTTGTGCAAAGTGTACATTGACCGACGGTCAGTTTACTGGCATAATGACACAGGAAAATAAAATGACTATCGGTCATATTCTTAATAAATCTTTAAGAGTCAGCTGAACTGTCATAGGAAAGAAGGAGGAATTCATGAAACTTGCCAAGTGGATCGTCAATATGAGGATCCCGATCTTTATCTTAAGTTTCCTGCTTCTGATCCCCTCGATCATTGGCTACAATGCTACGCGCGTCAATTATGATGTGCTGGTATATCTGCCAAAATCGATAGAGACCATGAAGGGGCAGGATATTCTGGAAGATCAATTTGGTACCGGCGCTTATTCCATGGTCGTCTGCGAGGGCCTGAAGCCCAAACAGGTCGCAGCCCTGGAAAAAGAAATCAAAAAGGTCGACCACGTCTCTAATGTCATTTGGTATGACTCCATCCTGGACACCAGCGTTCCCATGGATCTTTTGCCCAAGAAAGTCTATGACGCCTTTAATCAGGGAGACGCGACCTTGATGTTCGTGACCTTTGATTCGACGTCTTCTTCGGATGAAACCATGCAGGCTGTCTCCGATATCCGGACCATCAGTGATAACCTGTATTTGTCCGGCGCGGCCCCTATGGTACTGGATACCAAGAACCTAGCCGATCAGGAGGTTTACATTTACGTAGCCATCGCCGTAGCCCTGGCCCTGGTCATCCTGATGCTGACCATGAACAACTTCCTGGTTCCTCTGATCTTCCTGACCACCATTGGTATCGCCATCGTATACAACCTTGGTTCGAACATAATGTTCGGAGAGATCTCATATATCACAAAGGCCATCGCCGCGGTCCTGCAGCTGGGTACGACCCTGGACTATTCCATTTTCCTGTGGAACAGTTACAACGAATACATCGGCCGCTACGGAGCTGATCACAACCGGGCCATGGCTCACGCCATCAAGGCCACCTTCCAGTCGGTCACCGGCAGCAGTATTACCACCATCGCCGGTTTCATCGCCCTGTGCTTCATGAGTTTTACCCTTGGCCGGGACATGGGCCTGGTAATGGCCAAAGGTGTTCTGATCGGAGTTATCGGAAGCGTCACTATTCTTCCTTCTTTTATTCTTATCTTTGATAAACTCCTTGCGAAGACCAATCATAAACCGCTTCTTCCGACTATGAAGCGTATTTCACAAGCGATCGTCAAACATCATGTTGTATTTGCCATCGTCATGGTCGCTCTGCTGATCCCCTTCGCTTACTTCCAGTCACACACTCAGGTCTATTACAACCTGGACAGTTCATTACCTGCCGATCTTCCTTCTTCGATCGCCAACCAGAAGCTGAACGATGACTTCCATATCGGAGCCACCCACATGCTGCTGATCGATAAAGACACTCCTGAAAAGGATATCTATAAAATGATCGACGAGATGGAAGATGTCGATGGTGTGGATGCGGTCCTGGGCATCGAGTCCGTCGTAGGACCGGCCATCCCCAGAAGCGTCATCCCGTCGGCGATCACCGATCAGCTTGAAAATGACAATTACCGTCTGATGGTCGTCCTAAATAAATACAAGGGAGCCTCCGACGAGGTCAACAAGCAGATCGATGAACTCAACGCGATCGTCAAGAACTATGATCCGACCGGGATGGTCGTCGGAGAAGCACCTTTGACCAAAGATCTGATCACTATCACCAATCACGATTTCGGAGTGGTTGATTCGATCTCGATCGGTCTGGTCTTCCTGATCATCGTGCTGGTATTCAAATCGGCCAGCCTGCCTATCATTCTGGTAGCTGTTATCGAGACGGCCATCTTCATCAATCTGGGTATCCCGTATTTTACGGGCACCAAACTTCCTTTCATTGCCAACATCGTCGTATCCACCATTCAGCTGGGTTCGACCGTTGACTACGCGATCCTGATGACCAGCCGCTATCAGAAAGAAAGATGCAATGGAAAGAGCAAGCAAGAGGCGATCGGCATCGCCCATTCCACCAGTATGAACTCGATCCTGATCTCCGGTCTGAGTTTCTTCGGAGCGACCTTCGGTGTAGGCCTTTATTCCAATATCGATATGATCAGTTCTCTGTGCACCCTTATGGCACGCGGCGCCATCATCAGTATGTTCATGGTTCTTCTTTGCCTGCCGTCTTTAATCTGGATCTTTGATGGTCTGATCGTTAGGACGACGGCCGCTCTTAGAAAAACCGTTCTTCATAAAGATCAAAACAAGAAGGAGGCAGCCAATGCGAATGCATAAGTTTGGGATCAAAAAACTGGCGGCCGGGACTTTGAGCGTGATCCTTTCCGCCAGCATGGTCATGACGGCCATGGCTGCGGAACCGGACTCCGGTAAGCAGGAAGACCCTGACCGCAACCAGACCGTTTATGTCACGACTGACGAAAACGGCAATACCGAAAAGATCATCGTCAGTAACCATCTTAACAATAGGGATGGCAAAGATCAGCTGATCGATTACTCGACCTTAACCGACATTGAGAATGTTAAGGGAGACGAGGAGTATACCCAGGACGGCGACAAACTGACCTGGAAGGCAGACGGCTCGGACATTTATTATCAGGGTGTCAGCAATGAAGAACTGCCGGTCAGCGTCACCTACAGCTATAAGCTGGATGGGAAAGATGTTACGGCGGACGAGCTTGCCGGAAAAAGCGGCACGGTCACCATCCGCGTAGACTATAAGAACAATAATAAAGTCACCGAGAAGGTGGAAGGTGCCAAAGACCAGGAAGTCTATACGCCTTTCGCCATGCTGACCGGAATGATCTTCGATTCGGATTCGGTCAGCAACATCAAGGTCACCAACGGTAAGGTCGTATCGGACGGCAGCCGCAGCGTTGTCATCGGATATGGTTTCCCGGGGCTGGACGAAAGCCTGAAACTGGAAAATTACGAGGATCTGAAAGATATCGATCTTCCCACTTACATCGAAGTGACTCTGGATACCGACTCCTTTAAGATGGAGAACAGTATGACGGTAGCTACTACCGGAGTCTTCAGCGAACTCGGCCTGGACGATGTCAAGGATCTGGACGACCTTAAGGATAAATTGTCCGATCTTAAGGATGCGACCGATAAGCTGGTGGACGGCAGCAGCGATCTGAAGGACGGTGCTTCCGACTTGTCTGACGGTGCCGGACAGCTTTATGACGGTACCAAAGATCTGAAAGACGGTACCAGCCAGCTGGCTGACGGTGCCTCCCAGCTTTCCGACGGAGCTTCTCAGCTTTCTGACGGAGCCTCTCAACTGTCATCCGGCGCTTCTACCTTAAAGAATGGCACGGCCAGTCTCGCTAGCGGCGCATCGGATCTATCCAGCGGAGCCAATCAGGTAAATGCCGGCGCAGGTTCCGTAAACAGCGGAGCTTCTCAGCTGGCTTCCGGAGCCGCTCAGACCAATCAGGGTGCCGGACAGCTCAAGGATGGGGCTTCCCAGCTGGCGGCCGGAGCTTCCAAGACCAATGACGGAGCCGGACAGCTGAAGACCGGTGCAGATCAATTGGCAGCCGGAGCTTCCAAGACCAATGACGGAGCCGGACAGCTGAAGACCGGTGCGGCAGAGTTGGCAGCCGGAGCTTCCAAGACCAATGACGGAGCCGGTCAGCTGAAAACCGGTGCGGAGCAATTGGCAGCCGGGGCTTCCAAGACCAATGACGGTGCCGGACAGCTGAAAACCGGTGCGGATCAATTGGCAGCCGGAGCTTCCAAGACCAATGACGGAGCCGGTCAGGTCAAAGACGGATTGGATCAGATGCAGGGACAGATCCCCGCACTGACAGAAGGCGTCACCCAGCTGTCTAACGGTGCGATCGCACTGACCCAGGGGGCAAGCAAGGAACAGACCGGTTTGACCACCTATACCAGCGGCGTTCAGCAGCTATCCGACGGTCTTGGCCAGGTCAATGATAAAGTGACTCAGATGGGGCCGGCACTGGCAGGCGGAGTAAGTCAGCTGAGCCAAGGCGCAGCAGCTCTTGCGCAGGGAGCCGGTCAGGTAAAAGACGGTGTGACCGCGATCAATAGCCAGTCCCAGCAGCTGACGGCCGGTCTTGATCAGCTGAGCCAGCAGGCGGGAAACCTTTCCACTACGCTGCAGCAGGTCAGCGGAGCGGTTGGGACGATCGCGGCGGATGCTCAGACGGTTGCCGGCACGGTGCCGACTCTGATGACGGACGCGACGGTTGCCGCTAATACGCAGCAGGCCGTCAATGTGCAGAGTGCCCTGGCAGCTTTGGACGGAACGGACAATCAGCTGACCGATGCCCAAAAGCAGGCCATCATGGCCAGCTTGGGACAGATCAGTCTGACCGGCGATTCCAGTACCGCAGCTGACTTGGGTACGATCACCAACTCGCTGACCGATATGGGTACGCAGGCACAGGGCCTTGCAAGTGTTCAGGTACCGGATCTGACTGCTTTGACACAGGGCATTGATACCTTGAAAGCAGGTCTGGGTCAGCTGGCAGATCAAACATCTGACACTTCCGATCTTGTTCAAGGAGCGAATACTTTGACAGCCGGTGCTCAGCAGTTCCAGCAGCAGGCAAGTGCTCTGACCGCTTCGGACGGCGCGCTTGCTCAGCTGACGGGTGGTATCGGACAGCTTTATACAGCTTCTCAGACATTGACAGGAAACAATGACGCTTTGAACAGCGGCATGCAGCAGATCGTTGACGGAGCCAATGCTGTAAGCCAGGGTATCGGCCAGTTGGGATCCGGTGCTTCCAGTCTGACAGACGGTGTCGATAAGCTGGCCCAGGGAGCTGCTTCTTTGAAAGACGGCACCCAGCAGGTAGCGGACGGAGCCAAGGACCTGGCTTCCGGAGCTTCGGATCTGAAGGACGGCACCCAGCAGGTAGCGGACGGGGCCAAGAACCTGGCCTCCGGAGCTTCGGATCTGAAGGACGGCACCCAGCAGGTAGCGGACGGAGCCAAGAACTTGGCAAGCGGTGCTTCGGATCTGAAGGATGGTACCCAGCAGGTATCCGACGGAGCCAAGAACCTGGCAAGCGGAGCTTCGGATCTGAAGGATGGTACCCAGCAGGTAGCGGACGGAGCCAAGAACCTGGCATCCGGTGCTTCGGATCTGAAGAAGGGTACTCAGCAGGTTGCCGACGGAGCCAGCAAGCTTGCTTCGGGAGCTTCTGAGTTAAGCAGCGGCACCCAGCAGCTGGCAAGCGGAGCTGCATCCCTTTCCAGCGGAGCCGCTCAGGTAGATAACGGTGCGGCAAGCCTGGCAAGCGGTGCCTCGGATCTTTCCGATGGAGCTACTACACTGAACAGCGGTGCCAAGGATCTGTCCGACGGTGTAGGCAAGGTCGATAAGGGCGCTTCCGATCTGAATGACGGAGCCAAGAAACTGAGCGACGGTGCTAAAAAACTGAGTGACGGCGCCAAAGACCTGGCTGACGGCATGAAGGAGTATAAGGAAGAGGCTATCGACAAGCTGACCGATAAGATCGACGATTTCGAGCCTTTGATGGATACTCTGAAAGCCCTCAAACAGGCTGACGAAGATTACGGAGCCTTTGACGGTTATAATGAAAAGGATCCTGTCAAGACCGACACCAAGTTCATCATCGTTACGGATGGAATCGGAAACGATGATGATAAAAACGGCAGCGATTCTGAATAATCCAGCCCGTAAAATGTATACCAATACCGGAAGATACAAATCTTCCGGTATTTTTTTATGCCTGCCCGAGCCGGGATGAAATTGCGCTTCATGAATAATTCACCCAGTGATTATGCATAAAATAATTCATAAATTGATTGCAAATGAAGGATATATATTGTATAATGGCCATTTAGTGAAGGAATTTGGTCATATATGACCTCTTCTATATATATGCGTGAAAGGGAGATGTCTTATGAACTATCGTATTGAACGGGATTCTATCGGAGAAAGAAAAGTTCCGGCGGATGCTTATTACGGAGTGCAGTCGCTGAGAGGACACGAAAATTTTCATATTACCGGACGGCCCCTGCTGCCTGAGTTTATCGAAAGCCTGGCGGAGATCAAGATGGCCTGCGCCTTGACCAATTATAACGACAAGGTCATCAGTAAAAATGTCTGCGAAGCCATCTGCCAAGCCTGCCGCGAGATCATGGAGGGAAAATTCCACGATCAGTTTATCTGCGATCAGGTCCAGGGCAGTGCCGGCACCACCATCAATATGAATGCCAATGAGGTCATTGCCAATCGTGCCATCGAGATCCTGGGCGGACAGAAGGGCAATTACAGCATCGTACATCCCAACGACCATGTGAATCGCTCCCAGTCTACCAACGATGTGATCCCGACCGCCGGAAAGATCACGGCCATTAAGCTGCTCAAAAAGGCCAGGGAGCAGCTGATCCGCCTGGACAACGCTCTGTCCCGGAAAGAAAAGGAATTCTGGGGCGTGCTGAAAATGGGACGTACCGAGATGCAGGACGCGGTACCCATTCGCCTGGGCCAGGAATTCGGCGCCTACCGGCAGGCCGTTTCCCGCGATCTGATCCGTTTCGACCATGCCATCGAAGAGATGAAAGTGGTCAACATGGGCGGGACCGCCATCGGTACCTCGATCGACGCGGAGCCGGAATTTGTTAAAAATATCGTTCCCACTCTGTCAATGGTCACCGGCATCGACCTTCGCCAGTGCAGTGATCTGGTCGACGGGACGCAGAACCTGGACTGTTGGGCTTATGTTTCCTCTGTCTTGAAGACCTGCGCCATCAGCCTGTCCAAAATGGCTCATGATCTGATGCTGATGAGCAGCGGTCCCCGCACCGGTTTCGGTGAGATCAATCTGCCCAGCAAACAGAACGGTTCGTCCATCATGCCCGGCAAGGTCAATCCGGTCGTTCCCGAGGCAGTCTCCCAGATCGCTTATCTGATCATCGGCAACGATACCACCATCATGATGGCAACCGAAGCAGGGCAGCTGGAGCTCAATGCCTACGAGCCGGTCATCTTTTACAAATTGTTTGAGTCCATCAAGGCCATAACGGGCGGCATCCAGACCCTGGTCGACAACTGCATTATGGATATTACCGCCAACGAGCAGCACTGCCGTGATCTGGTCGAGAACTCGGTCGGCATCATCACCGTCATCACCCCTTATGTCGGCTATCAGACGGCTGCAGACATAGCCAAGGAAGCTATCCGCACCGGCAAGTCCGTACGGACCGTCCTTAAGTCCAAGCACATCCTGTCTGATGAAGAGGTCGACCGGATCCTTGTCCCCGACAAGATGGTCTGACAGGCATCGATCGTCATCCTCACAATTTTTTATTTATTTTTTAATGCCGGGCTTTTGCCCGGTTTTTATTTGCTCTTTTTGCCTGCCTCGTTTACAATGGTAAAAGATCATATCGCGGAGGACCAAATGGACTATACTTTTTTTCTGGGCGGTCATACCGACCGGAATCTTTCATCTGACCAGGAGCCCTCAAAGGGCATTTACCGTTTTACCATGTCCGGGGAGGGCAAAGTGGCCGGGCCGGCGGTGCTTGCGGCTGAGCAGCCTTCTCCGGTAGACTTTCTTTTGTCGGAAGATCACAAACGTCTGTATGTATCGTCAGAACCTGCCGGACCCGGCAGCGGCGCTATTTACAGCTATCAGTTGGATCCGGATACCGGTGAACTGTCCGGCCAGACCTGCCTGAAAGCGCCGGGCGGCGGAATAAGCCGCATCCTGATCGATCCCGCCCGCAGGAACCTGATGGCGCTTTCCTATCAGGACGCTTCTATCCAGGTATACCCGCTGGACGAGGAGGGAGCCCTGACCCCTATGTTCTGTCTCAGGCACCATATCGGCAGCGGCCCCAATCTGAAAAAACAGGACAAGGCTCATGTTGCCTGTGCCGTTTATACGCCGGACGGGCATCACGCCGCCGTATGCGATCTGGGTATGGATGCGATCCTTGTATACAGTCAGATCGCCGAAACAGGCAAGCTGCACAGGGCTCTGGAGCTGAATTTTCATATGCCGTCGGAAAGCGGGCCCAAAGACATGGTCTTCAGCCACGACGGGCATTTTGCCTTCGTTTTATGTGAACTGAGCTCCGAAGTCGCGGTTTTGAAATGGGATCTTTCGACAGGTTTCAAACTTCTTAGCATGACCGGCACCCAGTCTCCGGAATTTCAGTCACCCAACAATTCTCCGTCCTGTCTTACGCTGACCCGCAGCGGACGATTCCTTTATGTCTCCAACTGCGGCGAGGATTCCATCGCTCTGTTTTCTGTGGACACGGAGCATGGCAGTATACAGCGGGTCAAAAACTTTTCGACCAGGGGCTGGTATCCGAAAACTCTGCTGCTGACTCACGACGAGAAGTTCCTTCTGGCACCCAACGAGATGTCGGACAACCTGGTCGTTTTCAGGCGGGATCCCGACAGCGGCCTTTTGACTCTGACCGATGAAGCGGATCTGATCCAGAAACCGCTGAGACTGATCGAAGTGTCTAACAGTCAGCCGAAGTAAAGCATCCGCTTCGGCTGACTGTGGCCGAAGTGAAGGACTCACTTCGGCTGACTGTGACCGAAGTAAAGCATCCGCTTCGGCTGGCTGTTGAAAGTTTGCGAAAGCGGCGGTATAATGAGCGGTATATTTGGTTTTTACACGGTAAAGGAGCACACCCTTGACGAATACTTATAATCCGAAGAAGATCGAGCCTAAATGGCAGAAGATCTGGGAAGACAATAAAGCCTTCCATGCAGAGATCGATCATTCCAAACCTAAGTTTTACGGCCTTATCGAGTTTCCCTACCCGTCCGGCCAGGGCCTTCATGTAGGACATCCCCGTTCTTATACGGCTATGGATATCATCTGCCGTAAAAGACGTATGCAGGGCTTCAATGTACTGTATCCGATCGGTTTTGATGCTTTCGGCCTGCCGACCGAGAATTTCGCTATCAAAAACAAGATCCATCCTGCCATCGTTACCAAGAACAATATTGCCCACTTCAAGCAGCAGATGAAGTCCATCGGCTTTTCCTTTGACTGGGACCGGGAGATCAACACAACGGATCCGTCTTATTATAAATGGACCCAGTGGATCTTCCTGCAGCTTTACAAAAAGGGTCTGGCTTACAAGGCGGAGATGCCGGTCAACTGGTGTCCTTCCTGCAAAGTCGGTCTGTCCAATGAGGAAGTCGTCGACGGCTGCTGCGAGAGATGCGGCACTCCGGTCGTTCACCGCATGAAGACTCAGTGGATGCTCCGCATCACCGATTACGCGCAGAAGCTGATCGACGGACTGAAAGATCTGGATTTCATCGACCGTGTCAAGACCCAGCAGACCAACTGGATCGGCCGCTCCGAAGGCGCCGAGGTCGATTTTGATGTCAACGGTGAAAAGGTCACCATTTACACCACCCGTCCGGATACCCTGTTCGGCGTCACCTACATGGTCATGAGCCCCGAGCATCCGCTGATCGACAAATGGAAAGACAAGATCGAAAATTTCGACGAAGTTGAAAAGTACCGCGCTTACGCAAGAAGCAAATCGGACTTTGAGCGTACCCAGCTGTCCAAAGAAAAGACCGGCTGCGAGCTCAAAGGCATCGAGGCTGTCGATCCGGTCAACGGACGCAAGGTCCCGGTATGGATCTCCGATTACGTACTGACCAGCTACGGGACCGGAGCCATCATGGCCGTTCCGGCCCATGATACCCGTGACTGGGAATTTGCCAAAAAGTTCGGCCTGCCCATTATCGAGGTCGTTGCGGGCGGCAATGTGCAGGAAGAGGCCTTTACGGATATCCAGACAGGTACTATGGTCAATTCCGGCTTTCTGAACGGACTGAGCGTCGACCAGGCTAAGAGCACCATCATCGACTGGCTGACCGAGCATAAGGTCGGCCACCGCAAGGTCAATTACAAACTGCGTGACTGGGTCTTCTCCCGTCAGCGCTACTGGGGCGAGCCTATCCCCATGGTTTACTGCGAACACTGCCATAAATGGCAGCCTCTTCCGGAAGACCAGCTGCCCCTTCTTCTGCCGGAGGTAGAAAGCTACGAACCCGGTCCCAACGGAGAGTCTCCGCTTGCCTCCATCGACAGCTGGGTCAACACCACCTGCCCGGTATGCGGCGGCCCGGCTAAGCGGGAAACCGATACCATGCCTCAGTGGGCAGGTTCTTCCTGGTACTTCCTGCGGTATATGGATCCCCGTAACGATAAGGAATTCGCCAGCAAAGAAGCCCTTGACTACTGGTCTCCGGTCGACTGGTATGAAGGCGGTATGGAGCATACCACCCTGCACCTTCTTTATTCCCGCTTCTGGCATGAATTCCTGTATGACCAGGGACTTGTTCCCACTCCGGAGCCTTATCAGAAGCGTACCAGCCACGGCATGATCCTGGGCGAGGACGGCGTCAAGATGTCCAAGTCCAGAGGCAACGTTGTCAACCCGGACGAGGTCGTTGACGAGTACGGCGCCGATACCCTTCGTATGTACGAAATGTTTATCGGCGACTTTGAAAAGACCGCTCCCTGGTCGACCAAAGGTATCAAAGGCTGCCGCCGCTTTATCGAGCGTACCTGGAAACTGATGGACATGGTCACCGACGAGGAAGAGTACAGCAAGGATCTGGAAGTGGCCATGAACCAGACCATCAAGAAGGTTTCGGACGATATCGAGAACATGAAGTTCAATACTGCCATTGCCGCCCTGATGAGCCTGATCAACCAGTTCTATGATAAGGGCTCTGTTACCCGGAAAGAACTGAAGACCTTCCTGCAGCTGATGAACCCCGTCGCACCCCATGTGACCGAAGAGATGTGGCAGGAGCTTGGCTTTAAAGGCTATATCTACAACAGCGTATGGCCTGAGTACGATGAGGAAAAGACTCACGAGACCACCATTCAGATGGCGGTTCAGATCATGGGTAAGATGAGAGGGACCATCCAGCTGTCAAAAGACGCCGATCAGAAGACGGCCGTCGAGACCGCTTTGAAGGATCCCAAGATCGGAAAACTGCTGGAGGGCAAGACCATCATCAAAGAGATCTATGTCCCCGGCCGTATCCTTAACCTGATTGCCCGCTGATCCAGTTGCCGATCAAAAACAGAAGGTAAATGCAAGCGTCCGGTGTGGTGCCGGGCGCTTGTTTATCTTTATATTTATTTGCTTTCATAGTGTTTATACGTTATAATATACAAAATCTGATTTGCTTAGTATATCCGGAGGATTGCATACGATGGAAAATACAGAAGAAAACCTGACGGCTTCAAAAGAAGCCGGTTCGGTAAAAATTTCGAACGATGTCATTTCGATCATTGCGGCCCTTGCGATCAAGGACATGGACGAAGTCCGGAAAAATACGTCAAAGGTACGCGGGAAGGACAAAAGCATCGAAGTAACATCCAGCGGCCGGGACGTGGTCATCAATGTCGATCTGTCTGTACCCTACGGAACAAAGATCCCCAAGGTTGCCTCCGAGGTGCAGGAAAAGATCAAAACGTCTGTTGAGAATATGACCGGCCTGAACGTAAAAGAGGTCAACGTTATCATTTCAGGCATGAACATCAGTCAGGATGAACATTGAAAAATCTGATATAAGAAGCATACGAAAATTAAAAAGCGCAATCGGGGACGGTTGCGCTTTTTTTTAAAGAAAGGGTTACTATGAACCGCAGCAAAGCGCGTGAGCACGCCTTCCAGATCCTGTTTTCTACCGAGTTCCAGATGCTTTCCGACAAGGAAGATCCGCTTGAAAAGCTGGATCAGGTCATAACCGACCATTTGATGACCTTCCAGGACCAGGACGAGAAGATGACACTGGAGGAAGAAAAATTCATCCGCCGCGAAGTCACCGGGACCATGACTCACCTGAAAGAGCTGGACGAGGCCATCTCGGAGCATCTGAAGGGATGGAGCCTGAACCGCCTGGGACGGGTGGACCTGTCCATTATGAGACTGGCCTTGTACGAGATCCGTTATGAAAAGGACATCCCCGACCGGGTCAGCATCAACGAAGCCGTAGAACTGGCAAAAAAATACGGTGAGGAAAGATCCGGCAAGTTTATCAACGGTGTCCTGGCCAACTTTGCCGAACCCAAAGAAAACGGACCCAAGGCAGACGGACCTAAAGCGGACGAACCTGCGGAAATAGCAGCGGAAAAGGCATAAGTGATGGCAAACGTGTATCCGGTGTCGGTGGTCAACCGCTATGTCCAGCAGCTTTTGTCGCTGGATCCGGTCCTTTCTTCCATCTGGGTCAGCGGGGAGGTATCCAATTGCAAACGGACTATGTCCGGCCATATCTACCTGACCCTTAAAGATGAGAAAGCGGCCATCAACGCTGTCATCTTTGCATCGGACGCCCGAAGCCTGACCTTTTTCCCTCATGACGGGGACAAAGTCGAGGCATTGGGCCACATCTCTTTGTATGAGAAGACCGGAGCCTATCAGCTGTACATCCGCACCATGAAAAAGCAGGGCCAGGGCAGCCTGTACGAGGCCTTTGAAGAGCTGAAAGCCAAACTTGAAAAAGAAGGCCTGTTCGATCCGGCCCATAAAAAACCGATCCCAGCTTATCCGCGCCGTATCGGTATCGTTACCTCCCGCACCGGCGCGGTCGTACACGATATCGAAAACGTAGCCAAGAGGCGGGATCCCGGCGTCCGTCTGGTCTTATATCCGGCCGTGGTGCAGGGGGCGGAAGCCGCTCCGACTATTGTTGAAGGGATCAGGGCTCTGGATAAGATCAGTGATATCGACGTGATCATCGTCGGCCGGGGAGGAGGCTCCCTGGAGGACCTGTGGCCTTTCAACGAAGAAAGCGTGGCCAGGGCTATCTATGAAGCGAAAACCCCCATCATTTCGGCGGTAGGGCATGAGACGGATTTTACCATTGCCGATTTCGCGGCGGACCTGAGGGCGCCTACCCCGTCGGCCGCGGCTGAACTGGCCGTCCCGGATCTTATGCAGGTGGTCAGGACTTTGTCGGACCTTTCCTTCAAAAGACAGCTGGCGCTGAAAAGGCGTCTGCAGCTGCTAAGGGCCCAGGCCGATGCGGCATCGCAGAAATTAAAGGCCCATGATCCCCTTCATCAGATCCAGAATGTCAGTCTGGAGATGGACCAGCTGGCCCAGAGAAGGAATACGGCGATCCAAAATCGTTATACCATGCTTTCGATGAAGGTCGATCATTTGTCCAATAAATTGAAATTAGTATCTCCCATGCATCCTTTGTCAAAAGGCTATGCCTTTGTCACAGATAAGGACGGAGGGGTCGTTACCAGGGCCAAAAGTTTTCATGCGGGAGATATCATGCAGGTGGCCATGGCGGACGGCAGGATCCTGTCCACGGTCGATGAGGTAAAATAAGGGTATGGCAGCGAAAAAAACGAAGATCACGATCGAAGAAGCCATCAGCCGGCTGGAAGAGATCACCGGCCGTATGGAAAAGGAGACCCTCAGCCTGGACGAGATGATGAAACTCTACCAGGAGGGGCAGCAGCTGGAAAAAGAATGCCGCAGCCTGTTGGATACGGCCGAGAAAAAGATCCGTATCCTGACGGCAGGGGATCTTGCTGAAAGCGAAAAAGAAGCAGCAGGGCAGGATCAGGGTGATGGCGATGAATGAAGAATGGCTGGATCCGGCGGCTGTTAAAAGCCGTCTGGAAAAGGATCTGCAAGAGCTCACCGATAAGGGAAACGCTTACGATAAGAAACAGTGGCAGGCCATGAATTACAGCCTTATGGCAGGCGGAAAACGGATCCGTCCTGTCCTGACCGTTTGGACGGGCCTGTCCCTGGGAGCCGATGCGGATGAATTATTCCCCTTTGCGGAAGCTTTGGAAATGATCCATACCTATTCGCTGATCCATGACGATCTGCCGGCTATGGATAATGACGATTACCGCAGAGGCCGCCTTACCAATCATAAAGTTTTCGGTGAGGCAGCCGCCATACTGGCGGGTGACGGCCTGCTTACTTATGCATTTGAAGTCTGCGGGCAGGCTATGGAAGAGGCAGCCGCGGGAGGGCAGACAGAACTATTGAAAAGACAGGCCAGGGCCGTCAGCTTTCTGGCCCAAATGGCTGGCCCTTCGGGCATGGTATCCGGCCAGATGGTAGATTTGGAAAGCGAAGGAAGGACGATCGGTCTGGACGAACTTACCTACATGGAAATATCCAAGACCAGCCGCCTTCTGGAAGCGGCCCTGGTCATGGGAGGGTGCCTGGCGGGAGCCGGGCCGGAGCAGATCCAAAGCCTGGAAGAGGCCGGAGAAAAGCTGGGACTTGCCTTTCAGATCCAGGACGACATTTTGGATGTGACCGGTGATGAAAAGGAGCTGGGCAAGCCCACCGGCAGCGACGAAAAAGAGAAGAAATCGACCTTTGTCTCCCTGTACGGGCTTGAAAAGGCCCGCAAGGAAGCTGTCAAAGATACAGAGGAAGCTCTTGCCAGACTGGCCTTCCTTGAGGGCAGCTACGGCAGGGCCGTAAGAGACCTGGTAAAAAGCCTTGTTGACCGCCGCAAATAAAGCGGATCGGAAAGGAGTTCTATGGCATCAATACTGGACCGGATCAACAGTCCGGCGGATCTGAAGGGACTTAATGACGAAGAGCTGAAAGTCCTCGCCAAAGAGATCCGGCGCTTTCTGGTCAGCCATGTATCCAAAACGGGAGGGCATTTGAGCTCCAACCTGGGTGTGGTCGAGCTGACACTGGCGCTGCAGCAGGTCTTTGATACGCCTCGCGATAAGATCATTTTCGATGTGGGACATCAGTCCTATGTCAATAAAATCCTGACCGGACGCAAAGACCGGTTCGATACTCTTCGGAAAAAGGACGGCCTGTCCGGTTTTCCCAAGATGGAAGAAAGTGAGTACGATGCTTTTGATACCGGCCATGCTACCACGTCCATTTCCGCTGCCTACGGCTACGCCAAGGCCAGAGATCTGCGTCATGAAGATTACAACGTCGTTTGTGTGATCGGAGACGGGTCCATTACCGGAGGCATGGCTTATGAGGCTATGAACAATGCGGGAAAAGATAAAACGCCCCTGATCGTTGTCCTTAACGACAACGAAATGTCCATCAACCACAATGTGGGCAGTATGGCTCATCATCTGAGCCGCCTGCGCACCCGCAAAAGCTATCTGGCCGGCAAGGAGACCCTGAAAAAGGCAGCGGCCAGATATCCGGTCATCCGTCCTTTATACAAGGTCCTGGATATAGCGAAAAAACGCCTGAAATACCTGCTTGTTCCCGGGATCATTTTCGAAGAACTGGGCTTTACTTATCTGGGACCGGTAGACGGTCACGATATCAAAGTGTTAAAAGAGGTTTTGGAGCAGGCTAAAAAGCTCAAAGAACCGGTCCTGATCCATGTCATTACCCGTAAGGGCAAAGGCTACCGGCCGGCTCAGGAGCATCCTACCCGTTTTCACGGAGTCGGGCCTTTTGATCCCAAAACAGGAGAACTGATCCCGCCTTCCGGGGATGGCTTAAGCTGCTGGGCCAGTTATCTGGCAGGGACATTAAAAGAGATGGCGGTAAAGGATCCCACTATCGTAGCCATCACGGCGGCTATGAAGAAGGGGACCTGCCTGGACAGGATCGCCCCGGACTGCCGGGTCTTTGATGTGGGTATCGCGGAAGAACACGCGGTCACCTTTGCAGCCGGTATGGCCGCGGGCGGTATGAAACCTTTCGTGGTCATTTATTCTTCTTTTCTGCAGCGGGCTTACGATCAGATCCTTCATGATGTCTGCCTACCCAGGCTGCCGGTGGTGTTTGCTGTTGACCACGCCGGCGTCGTAGGGGAGGACGGCGAGACCCATCAGGGAATGTTCGACCTGGCTTTTCTGGGCCATATGCCCAACATGACCATCATGGCTCCTTCCTGTCTGGAGGAGTTGGACAGTATGATGCAGTACGCGGTCGAACTGAAAAGCCCCTGCGCCATCCGTTATCCCAAAGGAGAAGGGATCAGCCTGCCTAAGATGTCTTCGTATCCTCTTGAAAAGGGACGATCGGTCATGATCCGTCAGGGAGGAAAGACCGGAGGCCCGTCCGTTTGTCTTCTGGCAGTAGGGGCCATGGTCAGGCCGGCCCTTGATGCCGCGGACGAACTGGAAAAAGAGGGAAGATCCCTGTCGGTGGTCAATGTACGGTTCGTATCCCCCATGGACCGGGACATGCTGACCCGTGTTTTTACGGAGTATGACCTGGTCGTGACCATTGAGGACGGAGTCAAAACGGGCGGATACGGTATGAGAGCGGCGGCCTTTGCCAAGGAAAACGGCCTGCCTGCCGACATTGCCGTCATGGCCCTGCCGGATGCCTTTATCCCTCAGGATACGCGCTGTCATACCCTGCAGGAATTCGGGCTTGATGCCCGGGGGATCGTAAAAAAAGTAAAAGCGTACACAGACCGGAGAATACAAGAAGGAGGAGGCGCACATGAAAAGTAAGCGTCAAAGTGCTATCTGCAAATTGATCACCGAATATGAGATCGATACGCAGGATGAACTGGTCTCCAAACTGCAGGAAATCGGCTTCAATGTGACACAGGCCACGGTTTCCCGCGATATCCGCGAGTTGAGACTGACCAAGATCGTAGGAGAAAATGGAAATCCCAAGTACGCCCTTCCCAAAGAAGATAACGATGATGAAGCTCCCTTGAAGGCCAGGCGCCTTTCCCGCGTCCTTCTGGAAGGTTTCCTAAGCTGCGAACAGGCCGGCAATATCGTCGTCATCCATACCATGTCCGGTATGGCTAACGCGGTGGCGGCCGCTTTGGACAGTTTACATATGACCGAGATCGTCGGCACCATTGCCGGCGACGATACCATCTTTATGGCGGTCCGGACGATCGAAGACGGCAAGAAGCTGAAACAGAAAGTCCAGGAACTGACCAGCTGAAGAGACGTTTGACGCGGAGGGTTTATGCTGACACATCTGAGGGTCCGCAACATCGCTCTGATCGATGAAGCGGAAGTGGATTTCGAACAGGGTCTCAATGTTCTGACCGGCGAGACAGGAGCTGGAAAAAGTATCCTTTTGGGGGCTATCAACCTGGCTTTAGGGGGACGGGGATCGAAAGACATGGTCAGGGATAAAAACAGGCCGGGAGAAGTCGACCTTTTATTCCAGATCGATAATAAAGCGGTCATAGACCGGCTCAAAGAACTGGAAGTGCCGTTTCCGGACGGGGACTTGGGCCCGGACGGAGCCTCTCTTCTGATCTCCCGCCGCTTTTCACCATCAGGACGTTCCAGCTGCCTGGTCAACGACAGCATGGTAACGGCCGACAAGATCCGGACCATTTCTTCGTATCTGATCGATATCCACGGCCAGCATGACCATCAATCCCTCTTGAATCCGGCCAGCCATATCGACTTATTGGACCGGTTTATCAGTCAGATAGGTCCCTTAAAAGAAGAGATGCAGAAGGAGTGGACCCAGGCCTCTCAATTGCAGAAGGAACTGGATCATTATCAGGAGACCGGAAAAGACCGGGCCCGCCTTTTGTCCCTGATGGAGTTTGAAACACAGGAGATCGAACAGGCTCACTGGGAAAAGGACGAAGAAGAAAACCTGATCCAGGAGCGCAGGCGCCTGAGGGCCAGCCAGAAATTGAAGGAGGCCAGCCTGGAAGCGTCCGCCCTTTTGGAGGAAGACGATCAGGACGGGGCCAGTCCCTTATCCAGGATCGATCAGGCCGCGGCCCTGATCCGCGGCGTCTCGTCCTACGATCCCGACTTTTTTGACCCATATTTGTCTTCGCTGACGGACCAGTATTCGATCCTGTCGGATATTGCCTCTTCGCTGCAAAGTTACGGGGATGACCTGGAAGGGGATCCCGGGAGACTGGACCAGATCGAGGACAGGATCAGCCAGATCCTTCACATCAAAGAAAAATACGGCCGGACCTATGAGCAGGTCATGGCCTATTACGATAAAACAAAAACAGAGATGGATAAACTTCGCAATCTGGAGGATACCATCGGGCAGCTGCAAAAGAAAAAAGCCGCGTCGGACGCTGCCATGAAAAGCATCAGCGGCCGTATGACCGCTCTAAGGACCAAGGCCGGCGCCCGCATCGAGCAGGAGATCACTAAGGTGCTTTCGACCCTGCAGTTCGACGATCCCCTCTTTAAAGTGGACATCGAACCCGGTAAGATGTCGGCCAACGGGGCGGACAAGGTGACCTTTCTGATCCGGACCAACGTAGGCGAGGAGGTCAAACCTCTCAGCCAGATCGCCTCCGGCGGTGAAATGAGCCGTGTCATGCTGGCCATCAAAACCGTGCTGGCCAAAGAAGACCAGATCGGAACCATGATCTTTGATGAGATCGATACCGGTATCTCGGGCCGCACGGCGCAGAGCGTCGCCGAAAAGATGAGCCGCATCGCCCTGTACCATCAGGTCATCTGTGTGACCCATCTTCCCCAGATCGCGGCCATGGCGGACACCCATCTGCGCATCGAAAAGTCCGCTCAGGAGGGCCGCGCCGTTACTCAGGTCTACCCCCTGGACCAGGGATCGATCCGTCAGGAGCTTGCCCGTATGCTGGGAGGGGCCCGCATCACCGAAGCCGTTTTAGCCAACGCGGATGAAATGAAAAAGCTGGCGGACGACTGGAAAGCCCAAAAACGCCGGGAAGAAGAATGAAATAGTCGGAGGTCCTATGTACGATATAGCCATCATCGGAGGAGGCGCCTCCGGCCTTGCCGCAGCCTGTCAGACGGTCGGAGCTGTCAATAAGGAAGGCAGGCCTCTTTCCGTCATCGTGATCGAAAAGGAAAACCGCTGCGGGAAAAAGCTTTTGGCAACGGGCAACGGCCGCTGCAATCTGACCAACGTCGATACCGATCTGTCCCATTACCACGGCAGCGTAAAAGAGATAGCCGCCTCTGTTTTTGAAAAAACCGACGACCGGGTCCTGCAGCGTTTCTGGCAGGATCTGGGGATCGAATACACCCAAGGAGACCGGGGAAAACTGTATCCCCGCAGCCTGCAGGCATCTTCTGTTTTAAATGCCCTGCGGCGTAAAATGGAAAAAGGCGGTGTCATCGAAAAGACCGGAAGCCGGCTGACCGGCCTCAGAAGGACAAAAGCCGGCTACTATGAATTGTCCCTGCTGGTCGAAAAGAAGGATCCTCAGGAAGACAAACCGGGCAGCGGCCGCACAAGAGGGGGAAAACCTTCGGTTAAAGCGGTCTATGAAAAAGAAAAACTGACAGCTCATACCGTGCTGATCTGCATGGGAGGAAAGGCATCGCCCCAGCTGGGGGCGGACGGGGACGGGACACGTCTGGCCCGGTCGCTGGACATGAAGGTGGCCCCGGAATACCCGGCCATCTGCCGTATCCTGATCGATAGTCCTTATAATAAACGTCTTTCGGGCACCAAGGTGACTTGTCCGGTCACTCTGTGGGATCAGACAGACAAGGCTGCGTCGGCAGAAGGGGAAGTCCTGTTCACCGACGAAGGGGTGTCGGGGCCTCCTATCCTGGACCTGTCCCGTAAGACCGGTCAGATCCTGCGCAGCCGCCGTAAGGCATTTCTTACCTTGGATCTGTGCCCGGAGATGAATAAAGGACAGCTTTTTGCTTACTTTTCGCAGCGCTTTGAGACCTTGAAGGACCTGAGCCTGGAAGAAGCCCTGGAAGGGTGGCTGCCCAAAAAGATGATCCTGCCCCTTCTAATGACGGCGGGACTGGACAAAAGCATGGTAAGCGGACAGATGACGGGCCCCCTGACCGGACGACTGATGGATACGGTCAAGGCTTGGACGCTGACCGTATCAGCGATCGATTCTTTTAAAGACGCTCAGGTGACCGTGGGAGGCGTTACGGCCGATCAGATCGGAGAGGACCTGATGAGCCCTGCCTGGCCCGGCCTGTTCTGGTGCGGCGAGGTGCTGGACCTGGACGGAGACTGCGGAGGGTATAACCTTCGCTGGGCCACTGCTTCGGGGATAACGGCTGCCCAAAACGCGGCCGCTTACCTGGACACGATCGGCCGGCCCGGAAAGGGAGCCCCTCGTGGATGACATCCGGTCGGAAAAAGAGAAGCTGCGCCGGACCATGAAAGATGCCCGGGCCCATGTGAAAGAGCGCAGGCAGCAGACGGCTTTGGTGGAGGAGAAACTTTTTTCAAGCGGTCTTTTGAAAGGCAGACGGTATCTATTGGCCTTTATGTCCTTCGGGACGGAGATCGATCTGGCCTCTATCCGCCAAAGAGCAAGAAGGGAAGGTCTTATCGTCTGCCTGCCTAAGATCTTTCCCGGACATGAGATGGAATTTTACGAGGCAGACGACGAAAGCAGTCTGGTCCGCCATCCCTTCGGCATGCCGGAGCCTGCCGGGACAGGGGCCGCCATCCTGCCTGACGAGCGGGATCTGTGCCTGGTACCGGGCCTTGCTTTTACCAAAGAAGGAAAACGGTTAGGGTACGGAGGCGGCTATTATGACCGCTATCTGGCCCGTTTCAGGGATCTTACGACGGCAGCCCCTTGTTTTAGGGAACAGGTGATCGGGCAGATCCCCTGCCAAAAGACCGATCTTACCATCGACCTTTTGATCCTGCCGGACGGGATCATTGACTGCCGAAAGGAGTAGCGCATGATCGCTTTTGTGTACGGTGAATTATCCGATATAGAGACCAACAGCGTGGTGGTTGATTGCGCGGGGGTCGGGTACCGGGTCTTTACCCCCATCAATCCCCGCCTTTTATCGGTAGGGGTCGGCAGTGATATCAAGCTGTATACCTATCTGAGCATCCGCGAGGACGCTATGGACCTGTATGGTTTTATGGATAAAGAGTCGCTGGAGATGTTCAAAAAGCTGATCTCGGTCAGCGGGGTCGGTCCCAGGATCGCCCTGCAGATCCTGACCAACATGGATACCACGCGGCTGACCATGGCAATTTTGTCCGAGGATAAAAAGACGCTGACCGGTGTACCGGGCGTCGGCCCCAAGATGGCGGCCCGCATCACCCTGGACCTGAAGGATAAGGTCAGCATGAGCGGCCTGTCCGGCGGGGCAGATCAAGCTTCGCCTGCTGCTTCACTGACAGCAGCATCTGCCCAGGGCCCTGCCCGGGAGGCCGTCCAGGCTCTGGAAGCCCTGGGCTATACCCGTCAGGAAGCCGAAAACGCGGTAGGCAAGGTAGAAGGCAGCGATCAGCTGACGGTAGAAGAGATCATCCGCCGCAGTTTGAGTCAATTATATTGAAGTTAGGTATGACATAAGGAGGATCCATGTCAGAGCTGGAAGACCGTCTGGAGCGGTTCGGACGGCTGGTGGCGCCAAACGCCAGCCGGGAGGAAAAAGAGGCGGAAAAAAGTCTTCGCCCTCAGACCTTTGACGACTATATCGGTCAGGAAGAGGTCAAAAATAATCTAAAGATTTTCATCTCCGCCGCCCGGCAGCGCAAAGAACCACTGGATCATGTACTTTTTTACGGGCCTCCGGGTCTGGGAAAAACGTCCATGGCCATGCTGATTGCCCATGAGATGGGGGTCAATATCCGTATCACGACCGGTCCGGCCATCGAAAGGCCGGGCGATATGGCGGCTATCTTAAACAATCTGAGCGAAGGGGACATCCTTTTCATCGATGAGATCCACCGCCTCAACCGCCAGGTGGAAGAGGTCCTGTATCCGGCTATGGAAGATTTTGCCGTGGATATTATGATCGGTAAGGGGCCTCAGGCTAAGTCCATCCGCTTATCCATCCCTCGTTTTACTCTGATCGGGGCAACGACCAGGGCTGGTCTTTTATCGGAACCTCTCAGAGACCGCTTCGGAATGATCAACCATATGGAGTTTTACACTCCCGGGGAACTGACCCAGATCGTGAAAAATACGGCCGTCAAGCTGGGGGTTTCCATCGATGGGGAAGGGGCCGGGGAGATCGCCCGACGTTCCCGCGGGACCCCCAGGATCGCTATCCGCCTTTTGAAACGGGTCCGCGACTTTGCCCAAGTGCTGGGGGACGGGACCATCACCATGGCCGTAGCCAGGCAGGCGCTGGATGCTTTAAAGGTCGATCCTAACGGACTTGACAGCGTGGACCGCAAGATGCTGATGGCCATGATGGATCTTTACCAGGGAGGACCGGTGGGTATCGAATCGCTGGCGGCTTCCATCGGTGAAGATCCGGGTACGCTGGAAGACGTCTGCGAGCCTTTCCTGATGCAGAACGGCTTTCTGCAGAGAACGCCCCGGGGACGGGTTGTTACCCAGTACTGCCGGGACTATTTCCACCGGCCGGCCCCGGGTGGCAGAACTTCTAAAAAGTCCGATGACAATGATCAAAGCGATCAGCTTCGACTATCATAAAGGAGGAAGCTATGGCAGACCAAAGACGGACAGCCGTCCTGTATATCGACGGCAAGTCTTATGTCGTTACCGGCACTAATTCGCAGGAGAGTTTCCGCAGCATCGAGAAGATGCTCAACGAACGGATCCGTAAGGTAAAGACCCTGCCCACCCTGCATCCCACGGGATCCGAGCGGCAGCTAATGCTGGCGGCCATCAACCTGGCCAGTGATTATATGGATCTGGAAAAGAAGCTGGACGAGAAGGAAAAAGAAGCCCAAAAAGCTTTGGAAAAGGCCGGACAGGCGGAAAAAGAAGCGAAAGAAGCCCGGGAGGCCCTGAAAGCTATGGAAGCTGTCAAAGCTAAAGAAGCGCCTAAGGATTCTGCTTCCACCGTTTCTGCCCGCGGGGCAAGGCCGGCATCTGCCTCCTCCGCTGATCAGAAAAGGCTGAAAAAGCTGCAGTCACAGGTGGATTCCTATGAAAAACAGCTGCTGGATCTGGAAAGTGAGAACCAGGAGCTGGCCCGCAAGCTGGAAGAGATGCAGAAAAAGCAGACCAGACCCTGACGTTTATGAGAAAATTACCTGAATTATTAGCTCCGGCGGGGGATCTGGATTGTATCAAGGCCGCCGTCAGCGCTGGTGCCGATGCCGTCTATTTCGGAGGGCGCCGCTTCAACGCCCGCTCTCATGCCGGCAATCTGTCCGAGGACGAGATTAGTCAGGCCGTGAGTCTGTGCCGCCGTTATCATGTGCGCACCAACCTGACCCTGAACACCTTGATCAAGGAAAGCGAATGGGATAATTTTGTCGATTACGCTGATCAGATCCTGCCTCTGGGCATCGACGCGGTCATCGTTCAGGATCCGGGAGTTGCTTCTTTTGTCGCGGCCCATTATCCGGATATTGCTCTGCATGCCAGCACGCAGATGGCCGTGGAGGACCTGGACGGAGTGCTCCTTATGGAGCAGCTGGGATTTTCCCGCGTCGTGCTGGCCCGTGAAGTTTCCCTGGAAGAGATCCGGAAGATCCGCAGCCAAACGGATATGGAGCTGGAAGTCTTTGTCCATGGCGCCTTGTGCTACAGTTATTCGGGACGCTGCCTGCTTAGCTCCTTTCACGGGGGACGCAGCGGCAACCGGGGCGGCTGCGCTCAGCCCTGCCGGCTGTTTTATGATTCCGACGGCCGGACCGATTGTTATATGAACATGAAAGACCGAGCTTTTGACCGGGATCTATCTTTACTTGTCGAAGCAGGCGTTTCATCGCTGAAGATGGAAGGCCGTATGAAAGGACCTGCTTACGTTGCCGGCGTGACCTCCTATTACCGGGACCTTCTTGACCGCTATGCCCGGCAGGGGACAGCTGTCATCGACGAAGAGAAGCGTAAAGATGTAATGCAGCTGTTTAACCGGGGGAGCTTTACCAACGGTTATTTGACAAACAAGGACCATATGATCGAAAAAGGGTCTGTGAAAAATCAGGGCCTTCGGATAGGCCGGGTAACGGATTTCCACAAGGGAAGCCTGACCATCCGGTCCGAACGGGATCTTCATGCAGGGGATCAGCTGGAGATACGGCCTGATGCGAGCTGGGCCAAGGCTCATCCGGATCAGCCCCTTCAGGCAGTTCCCGTCCGCCTGGCGGGGTCTATGATCTCGCCGTCGGCCCCCAGGGAGGCTGTTTTCAAATTAGGGGGGAATATCCACCGGGGCTTTGAGGTGTGGAGAGTGGTCGATCCGGTCCTGACGGCCCAGCTTGTTAAAACCTATCAGGAGCCTGACCCGGTCCCTCTGGATATGGATCTGACGGTCGCCAAGGGGCAGCCGGTCCGCCTGAAAGTTCGAAAGGACGAGGACTGGATCGAAGTTCATTCGGAACAGACAGCCCAGGAGGCCTTGAAGCAGCCGGTCACCAAAGAAACGCTGAAAGAGCAGCTGTCCCGTTTAGGGGGCACAGGCTACCAAGCAGGAGAAATTACCATCCATCTGGACCCCGATTCTTTTATACCGGTTTCGGTCATCAATCAGCTGCGCCGCCGGGCCGTGTCGTTAGCCGACGATGTGGCACCTGTTACCATGGTTTCTCCGCAAGCCAAAGAAAGAAAAGCTCGTTTTGCCGCGGCTGTGGAAAAAGCCCGCAGGGATAGCCTTGGGCACCAGGCAGCTGCTTATGGGGACAAGAAATTAGAGATCCTGGCGGCGGCCCCGGGCCAGCTTAAAGCTATCGGCGATCTTTCTAAGGTCTCGGCGCTGCTTTTGTCTATGGAAGGCTTTGAAAAGGCAAATAAAAAGGCTATCTGCTGCGAGTTTGCTTCTGTTCCTTTGGCTGTCAGCCTGCCCAACGTAGGAAGGGAAAAAGTCAGAGACTGGGCTATAGGCCAAATGAAAGAGTGGATAGAAGCCGGCGTGACCGCCTTCGAGGCCCAGCTGCCCGGGCAGATCCGCTGGATCCGGACGACAGGGGGACAGGTCTGGATGGGGCCTATGCTGGGTATCATGAACAAGCAGGCGGCCTATACGCTCCTGTCTTTGATGGACGGACAAGAAACGCAGCATTTGTTCGCCAGCCTGGAGCTGACTTTGCCGGAGATCCGCCGCTTATCCGGTGTCGGGGAAATGGCGGTATTGACGGCCGGCCGCATACCGTATATGATAAGCGAACAATGCGTTTATAAAGAAAGGTACGGCTGCCAAAAACGAGAGGAGGGGCACCGTTTGTCTCTGACCGACCGGAGTCATGAGACGATGACGGTCCTGTCCCACTGCCGTTTCTGCTACAGCGAGATCTATTCCGAAAAGCCTGTTTTCCTGGAAAACCGTAAAGGACAGGGTCCCGATTTTACACAGAGGGTCCAGCTGACGCTGGAAAGACCGGACCAGGCAGCTTTGCTGATCCGGGATGCCGAAAGTGAAAACAGCCGCCGGGGATCTTTATACCAGAGCGGACACTTTGAGAAGGGGGTGCTGTAAACCGAATGTTTCAGATGATGGCGCTTGCCGGGAAATATGTCTACCTGGCTTTGATCGTACTGTTTACGGCCATGGGCTTTTACCTGTATTTGAGAAAGCCGTCAGCATCCGTTTGCCGGGAGGTCTATTCATATCAGGCGGTCTTTATCGTCCTCTTTAACGTCATGTCCTATGTGCTGATCATCATGAACGCCTGGAATGCCTCCAAAACCAGCCAGGCGGCTCTTGAAGCCGCCAGGGAGGGGCAGAGCCTGTCTCAGTTTCTAAGCCCCCTGATGAGCCATCTTCCGGGATGGTTTACCGAGTCCATGCTGGTGACTCTGGGCCTGTATGCTTTGATCATGATCTTCATGTACATCCTTCTGGCGACGGTCTATAAACATACCAATCGCCTTTTGTGGAACTGTGTCTACATGCTGCTGAGCATCAGCTTTGTCGTGCTGTACAGGCTGGATCCGGATGTCTGCCGCCGGCAGATCTACTGGATGGCGCTTGGTTTTGCCGTGTCCTGTATCGTGATGCTTTTTTTCAAAGGACACTGGATCTGGAAGATACCTTCCTGGTTCTTTCTGGGTCTGAGTCTGGCCCTGATCGCCTTACCCTTTATTTTCCCCAGCCCTGCTTACGGGGCGCTGAACTGGGTCGAGATCGGACCGGTCAGTTTTCAGCCCTCTGAATTTGTAAAGCTGACTTTCGCCTTTTTCCTGGCTATTGTCTATACCTGGGACAAAAAGTTCAGAGCGGTCGCCTATGCGGGAACGGTCACCATTGTACTTGCCCTGATCCTGCTTAAGCAGAATGACCTGGGCGGCCTTCTGATCTTCGGCATCCTGGCCTGGATGATGACCTATGATTATATCGGAAAAGCCTATGTTCTGTGGATCGGTATGGCTCTGGTCGCAGCAGCCGGATTTGCCGCATATAAGCTGGTCAGCCATGTAGCGGTCCGCTTTGATATCTGGATGGATCCCTGGAAAGATGTCAACGGCCAGGGATATCAGATCGCCCAAAGTCTTTTTGCCATCGTAAACGGCGGCTGGTTCGGCCTGGGGCTTTATCAGGGTTATCCTGAATATATCCCGGTCCGCTCCACCGATATGATCTTTTCGGTCATAGCCAATGAGTTCGGCACCATTTTTGCCATGGTGCTGGTTATGATCTACCTTCTGATGTTCCTTTTCGTTATGGAGACCGGGTCAAGAGAGCGCAATACCATCCGCCGCAACCTTTTGATTGCTTTCGGTGTTTTGTTTATTCTTCAGACCTTTATCATCGTCGGAGGCGTTATCAAGCTGATACCGCTGACCGGCGTTACGCTTCCTTTTGTCAGCTACGGCGGAAGTTCGCTTTTGTCGAACTTTATCACCATCGCTATTATCGAAGCCGTTATCCTTTTGTACCGCAAAGACAAGGAGGAGGTGAGACAGTATGAACGAGAGCGGGAATTACAGCAAAGAGCCCAATGGCAGGCACAGCAGGCAGAACGGCGTACAGCCGGGCTTGCAGCCGGACGAGCAGGAGCTCAATATTCCAATAGCCAGCAGGCAGGAGCCGCAAGACAGCAGCCGGCGCCGGATGCCTCCGGAAAACAGACGTCAAAACGCAGGAAGAAGGGGCAGGGACAGCTCAAACCTTTCGACTTCGATGACCCCTTCTGAAAAAAGCAAGCGTCAGCATGACCATAAAAAGACTTTTCAGGTCATCAAATGGATCTTTGTCGTCATGGTCCTTTCGCTGGTCGTATGGATGGGCAAGATCATGGTAAAAGATCAGCCTTCCATCAAGGCCAATGAGTATAACCCCGCCAACCAGACCGTCGAAGCCCAGGTGACCCGCGGATCTATCTTAGGCCGCAACGGAGAAGAACTTGCCTATACGGAGACGGAGGAAGACGGGACCGAACGCCGAGTCTACCCTTACGGTGAATGCCTTGCCCACGTGGTAGGCTACACCGGAAGAGGCAATGCCGGGCTGGAAGCGGTCGAGAATACGACGCTGACGACGGCCCCCAGTCTGCTCAACCAGCTGGAAAGCTGGGCCAACGATACCAAGGTCCAGGGCCAGAGCATCAAAACGACCATCGATCCGGATCTGCAGCAGTACTGTTACAGCCTTTTAGGCGGCTATCAGGGAGCAGTAGTGATCACGGATCCTACGACAGGCCAGACTCTGGCTGAAGTGTCGGCTCCTTCTTTTGATCCTTCCATGCTGGTGGATAACTGGGAGTCTATTTCCGAACGATCGGATTCTCCCTTGTATGCCCGCGCGACTCAGGGCCTGTATGCCCCGGGATCTACGTTCAAAATTGTCACAGCCCTTGCCATGTACCGCAATATGCCGGACTACCAGGATTATTACTACACCTGCAACGGGGTTCTGGAATTGTCCAATACGACCATTGCCTGCTCGGGCGGCGAAGCTCACGGGACGGTGGGCATCACGGATGCCTTCGCTTATTCCTGCAACGGTTTCTTCGGAAGCGCCGGGGTCAAGATGGGAGCTTCTGCTTTAAGGCAGACAGCGGATTACCTTAATATCGGCAATGATTTCGGTTATGAACTTCCCCAGAGTACTTCCCAGGTCGTTGTCAAAGACAACGACAGCGAGGGGATGGTTGCTCAGACAGCCATCGGTCAGGGAGAAACTCTGATGACGCCCTTTGCTCTGAACCAGCTTACCTGTGCCATTGCCAACGGGGGCGCTCTGTATACCCCTTATCTGGTAGACAGTGTTACCGACGGCAACGGAGCAGTAGTCAAGCAGAACCTTCCCAAGCTGTGGGGAACCATTATGAAACCGGACGAGGCAGCCTTTGAAGAAAATCTAATGGCCGGAGTCGTTCAGTACGGTACGGCCGCTTACGACGGCCTTGCTTCCGATTCCTATACGGTTTACGGAAAGACCGGGACCGCGCAGGTAGAAGGGCAGGAGGACAATTCCTGGTTTACCTGCTATACCAAAGTCGACGGCCAGCCCGATCTGGCAGTCACGATTCTGGTTGAAAATGCAGGCGATCAGGTACGAGCAGCGTCGCTGACCGCTCAGATCTTGTCCTACTACTATTCGACCCACTGAAATTTAGACAAATAAAAAGGGGGCTGTGAAAAAACATAACTTCCAATAACAAGAATAAGGCTTCCAATCGTTACGGTTGGGAGCCTTTTTTGTGGTAAGATTGTATTGTCCATGTATAAACTTATACCTCATTTAACCTTAAACAGAGAACTTTGCCGCTCTATATTTCCGAATATCCGGATATTTGTGATCCGTTTTCACGTTCGAGAAGCTTATGGAGGAAACCGAACTCGACAGGTATTTGCAGATGAATACACGCAGACAATACAATAAATAGGCATTATTGTATGACAGAAAATGATATAGTGGTTAACTAATACAGACAAAGAAATAAAACAAGTATTTTGTCTGCACCGGAAACAACATAGTATGTAATTAATACAGACAACAAACGGAAAAGTTTTAGGTGTCTGCCATAATTGATATGTAAAAGAATATAATGCAGACAAGTTG
>OMYN01000017.1 GCA_900315265.1 uncultured Eubacteriales bacterium | reverse complement strand
GGTTGACAGGAAGTTCGGCTGAGATGGAATAATCACACTGTCTGCCGCAGCAAGCGCATTGACCGTCATCATTCCCAGAGAAGGCATACAGTCGATAAGAATATAGTCGTAGTTCTTTCTCATACCCTCGATACAGGATTTCAGAACGTACTCACGGCTCATAACATTAAACAGGCCCGTTTCCATACCGGACAGTTCAATATTAGAAGGAAGCAGATCAACGCCTTCATTGTGGGCGATGATCGCGTTGCCGGGAGGCTGTTCATCTTCTATGACCGATTGCATGAGCGTAGATAGCGACACATCCAGCTCGTCTGGGTTCTTCACACCGAGGCTCACCGTGAGGCTCCCTTGCGGGTCAGCGTCAATCAGTAAGACCTTATTTCCGGTGTTTGCAAGGCCCACGCCGAGGTTGACTGTCGTAGTCGTTTTACCGACGCCGCCCTTCTGGTTCGTGATAGCGATCACTTTACAGTTTTCCATGCGTTTTCCTCCTTTCTTAGAATTCACAGCGATCCATTTCTGTACCGCTATGTACCTGTGCGTTATTTGTCCTCGACACCCCACGTGGGAATACATCAGGCGCTTGTTTGCGAAACAAGTCCATGGGAATCTCACCCCTGCCGGGTTCTCCGCCAGCTCCGTAGAGAAGTATCATTAACCCTGTAGCGTTTCATGGCCATATCCGTAGCAACCGGATATTTCAGAATGGTTCGGAAACGCTCGCCACCTTGCTTTCCGTTATAACCCGGATGGGCAGGAGGGTCTTGGCGCACCTTCATTCGGCTGGGACTTTCGCCCCCGCTCAGGAACGTACCTGATGAATGTGTATTCAGTTGTCAAGTAGCGGTGAGTAGGAATTTCTCCTCTCACCCCCTTACCGCAACATCGAAGGCCAAAAAACGACATCAATTTTTGAAAAATTTCAAAAAAATTTTTCGCGCTCATTCCACACACCTCTAGAAACAAAAAAGCCCGCTGATTTTACTCAGCGGGCAAACAGATAGGATATGTACAGCAGGTTCGATCTCGAACAGGCTGAAAACAAAAAAGAGACCCACTACCGTATGATAGTGAGTCTCTTGCAGATTAACGATGATTTATGCCATACCATGAGGAATCGCATTTTTTTGCCTTCCGATTTGGAGATCGAAAGGTGATTTTTGGTGACTAAATTGGTGATTCGAGCCGATTTTGGCTTCTCAATCAATACAGCTTAGCACCAGCAGGGATGTGGGGATCAACCATCAGAAGATGGAGCTTCTCCTCCTCGCCTTCCTTATGAACGGCGGAGAGCAGCATGCCGCAGGACTCGATGCCCATCATCGCTCTGGGAGGCAGATTCGTGATGGCGATGCAGGTCTTTCCGACCAGCTCTTCAGGCTCATAATATGCGTGAATACCGCTCAAAATCGTCCTTTTCTCGTCAGAACCGTCATCCAAAGTGAACTTTAAGAGTTTCTTGGACTTGGGTACTGCCTCGCATTCGAGGACCTTCACAGCGCGGAAATCAGACTTGGAGAAGGTCTCAAAATCGACCTGATCTTGGAACAAGGGCTCGATCACGACGTTGGAAAAGTCGATCTTTTCCTCGACGACAGGAGCCGCTTCAACGGGTTTTTCTTCCGCCTTGGTCTCGGCCTTTTCGGTCTTATCCTTGTCCAAAGGTTTCATTGTGGGGAACAGCAGGACGTCGCGGATGGAGGGCTGATTGGTCAGCAGCATGACCATACGGTCGATGCCGAAACCGATGCCTCCGGTAGGCGGCATACCCAGCTCCAGCGCATTAACAAAGTCCTCGTCGGTATGGTTGGCCTCCTCGTCGCCCTGGGCCAGACGGGCTTCTTCTGCCTTGAAGCGCTCGCGCTGGTCGATGGGGTCGTTCAGCTCGGAATAAGCATTAGCCATTTCCCATCCGTTCATGTAGAACTCGAACCGCTCTACATAATTGGGATCTTCCGGCTTTTTCTTGGTCAGGGGCGAAATCTCGATCGGATGGTCCATAACGAAGGTAGGCTGGATCATCTTATCTTCAGCAAACTGCTCGAAGAACAGGTCCAGGATATCGCCTTTTCCGTGTCGCTGTTCGTAGGCAACACCTTTCTGGTCCGCTGCCTTGCGGGCTTCTTCCAGGGTATGGATCTGGCTGAAATCGACTCCGGCATATTTCTTGACCGCGCCGATCATGGTAATGCGCTCGAACGGTTTGGACAGATCCATGACCTTGTCCCCGTAGGTGATGGTGGTCGTTCCAAGGACTTCCTTAGCCGTATTGCGGAAAAGGTTCTCGGTCAGATCCATCATGCCGTGATAATCGGTATAAGCCTGATAAAGCTCCATCAGAGTGAACTCAGGATTATGGCGGGTATCGACGCCTTCATTGCGGAAAACACGGCCGATCTCGTAAACTCTTTCAAGACCGCCTACGATCAGGCGTTTCAGATACAGCTCCAGCGAGATACGGAGCTTGCGGTCTTCGTTCAGGGCATTGTAATGTGTTACAAAGGGACGGGCAGCCGCGCCGCCGGCGTTTTCTACCAGCATGGGGGTCTCGACTTCGATAAAGCCCTGTCCGTCCAGATAGCGGCGGATGCTGGCGATGATCTGAGACCTCTTGATAAAGGTCTCCTTTACTTCCGGATTCATGACCAGATCAAGATAACGCTGGCGATAACGGAGTTCGACATCGGTAAGGCCGTGGAATTTCTCAGGAAGGGTCTGCAAACTCTTGGTCAGAAGGATCACAGCATGGACACGGACAGAGATCTCCCCTTTCATGGTACGAAAGACTTCGCCCTCTGCGCCGATGATATCGCCGACATCATCGTAATGCTTGAAGTCTTTGTAGGCTTCTTCGCCGATATTATCGCGGGTCACGTACAGCTGGATGCGGCCGTTGCGGTCCTGGATATGGCAGAACGAAGCCTTGCCCATGACACGTTTGCTCATGATACGGCCGGCTACTTTAACGGTTTTGCCTTCTAGTTCGTCAAAGTGTTCAGCGATATCATTGCTGTGATGAGTCTGATCGAATTTGGTGATTTTGAACGGATCCTTGCCGGCCTCCTGCAGCTCCGCCAGTTTCTGACGGCGCAGCTGAAGGATCTGGTTCAGATTCTGCCCTTCCTTTTCGTTGGCCATAGTGCTTCCTTTCTATTATCTTATCGGGTGATTTCGCGGATCTCAAGATCCAGAGGGCCTGCGGGGGTCTGAACGGTGACCGTCTCACCGACTGAATGGCCCATCAGAGCAGCTCCGATGGGAGACTCGTTAGAGATGCGGTCTTCCATGGGGTCTGCTTCCTGAGATCCGACGATGGTGTACACGCTTTCTTCGTCAAAGCTCGGATCGTAAACGGTTACCTTGCTGCCGAACGATACTTTATCGTTTGTCATCGTGCTTTCATCGATGATCTCCGCATGGCGCAGGGTCTCCTCCAGGTCCGTGATCTCTCCCTCGATCTTGCCCTGCTCCTCTTTGGCGGCGTCATACTCGGCGTTTTCGGACAGATCGCCCTGGGCGCGTGCTTCTTTGATCTTCAAAATAACTTCGGGACGGGCAACGGTTTTCAGCTGGATCAGCCGTGCCTCCATCTTCTGCTGACCTTCTTTGGTCAGGTAAATTTTCTTTTCTGCCATTTTATTTCCTCCACCGGAATATGCATTTTTAGTCAAAAAAACAACCCGTATCAGTCGGAACATGTCTCATTTCAGCTTCTACGGTATTCTGTGAATTATAATGGATTCCACTGCTTCTGTCAATAAAATCCGCAAAAGTCCCTGATTTTATATATTTGTAAGGTCAAATTTCCCGGCAGGTCAAAAGTCAGGGTCCGAAAGGATCTCTTCCAGCTCGGCCAGGCTGGTCACGGCAGTCAGCTTCTGCTTTTTATGCGCCGCGCCCGGCAGCCCCTTCATATACCAGACCAGCTGAGCCCGCATCTGCCGTATGCCCGCGTATTCACCCTTATCTTCCACCATCATGCGGGCCTGTTCCAAAGCCTGTTTGAACACGTCCCCGGGTTCCGGTTTTTCCGGAACCGGTTCGCCGTTAAAGCAGGCGCTGATATTGTCGAATACCCAGGGATCGCCCATCATGGCGCGTCCCACCATGACCGCATCGCATCCGGTCTGATTCAGCATATCCAGGGCCGACGGACCGTCAGTCACATCCCCGTTGCCGATGACCGGTATGGATAAGGCTTCCTTGACCCTGCGGATGACCTCCCAGTCCGCCTGACCGCTGTACATCTGCTGAGCGGTACGGCCGTGGACCGTGACGGCCTTGGCACCTCCTTCCTGAGCGGCCAAAGCTGCCTCCACCGCCTGGTCATCTCCTTTGCGGCGGCCTTTGCGGATCTTTACCGTGACAGGGACCGTGACAGCCTGCGAAACTGCCTTAACGATGCGGAAGATCAGGTCCGGGTCATCCAGCAGCGCCGATCCCTCATGGTTTTTCACGATCTTGGGAGCCGGACAGCCCATGTTGATATCGATACCGTCAAAGTTGGGGGCAACAGCAGCGGCTGCCTCGGCCATGATATCCGGCTCGGAGCCGAACAGCTGGCAGAAGATGGGAGCTTCTTCAGCGGTATGTTCCAGAAGAAAGTGAGTATTTTCGTTATGGTAGTGAAGCCCTTTGGCACTCACCATTTCCGTATAGACAAGGCCGGCCCCGTGTCTGAGGACGATGCGCCGGAAGGCAGAATCTGTGATGCCTGCCATGGGGGCGGCCACGACCCGGCTGCCGATCGTCAGACCGCCGATCGAAAAATGATTATCCTTCATCGTCCGCTGCGGCCTATATTGCGCTCCGCAATGATTCGGAGCCCGTCCAGGGTCAGGTTGCTGTCGTATGTGTCGATCTGTTCAATCTCGTTTCCGAAAAGGCGCCCGAAACCGCCTGTTGCGACAACTTTCATATCCGGCATGGCCATTTCCTTGCGGATCAGATCGACGATATATTCGACCTGGCCGATATAGCCGTAGACCAGTCCGGCCTGCATGCACTCTGCCGTAACCGAGGTCAGGATCTTTTTGGGCTTACGGATCTCGATGCCGGGCAGCTGGGCGGCGCTGTCGCTCATGGCTTTGGCAGACACGCCGAGGCCGGGTGAAAAGACGGCATAAACGAATTCGCGGTCCTGATTGATCACCTCGTACTTGGTCACGGTCCCGAAATCCACGATCAGAAGAGGAGCTCCGTATTTTTCCAGTCCCGCCGCCACATCGCAGATCAGATCTGCTCCCACTTCCGCCGGGTTGGCGGTCTTGATACGGATACCGGTCCTGATGCCGGGCCCCACTACTAAAGGTTCTTTATGAAGATAGCGTCTGACGGCTCCCACAAAAGAATGCATCAGAGCGGGAACGACCGATGACACCGCTACATAGTCGATGCTTTCCGCCTCTATATTTTCATAGCCCAGCAGCATGCGGATATCGACCCCGTATTCGTCCGTCGTTTTATCGCAACTGGTAGTCAGCCGCCAGCTGGCGATCAGTTCTTTCTGATCATACACCCCCATCTTGATCTGGGTGTTGCCGATATCAAATACCAGGATCCTCATTGTCTGCCCTTCTCCCTCATGATCTCCAGATACCAGATCTGCAGATCGTCCAGCACATCTTTATCTTTCTGTTCCATTTCGCTGACTAAAAGGCGGCCGGAGACCTGGTCGTATTCCATATCGTCCTCTTCGCAGTAAGTGTCGATATAGACTTCGCCGTCAGGATAAAAGCCCAGTTCCACGACGCCGCCCGCCTCTTCCGCAATAAAGATCATATTCATCAGCAGCTCTTTTTTGATGCTCTCCGGCAGCTTGCCCAGCTTATCGTTGACGTAATACTTATCCTTATAGTGACTGACATAAAGCAGGATCGTTTTATCAGGATCCGGCTGATAATCCTTCCCGTCCGGGATATTTTTATCTGACATGTCCCTGTTTACTCCTTATGAAACGAACGGGATGCCTTTTGGTCAGCATCCCGTTATTTATTGTTTAATTCGTTGCCGGATTCATAGCGCCGATCAGATCGTCCTTGCCGGCGCTTCCGTCGTCAAAAAGGGCGTTGAACTCGTCTCCGGTGATCTTCTCTTTTTCCAGCAGCAGATCCCTGGTCTTCAAAAGGACTCCTTTATTCTCGGTCAGGATCTCGGCCGCCTTTTTATGAGCGTCCTCGATGATGCGGTGAACTTCCTCATCCACTGCCGTCGCTACATCCTCGCCGTAATTGCGGCTGTGTCCGATGTCGCGGCCTAAAAAGACCTCTTCGTTGCGCTCGCCCAGCTGGACCAGACCGACCCGCTGGCTCATGCCGTAACGGGTGACCATATCTCTTGCCAGCTTGGTAGCCCTCTCGATGTCGTTGGAAGCTCCGGTGGTCACATCGTCAAACTCAAGCTCCTCTGCCACACGGCCGCCCAAAAGGGCGCAGATCTCGTTTTCCATGCGGCCTTTTGTCATATACAGCCTGTCTTCCTCCGGAAGGGGCATGGTATAGCCGCCTGCCATACCGGTAGGAATGATGGAGATGCTGTGTACCGGATCGAGACCCTTGAGCACATGCTGCAGGATGGCGTGGCCGGCCTCATGCACAGCGGTGATCGTCTTTTCTTCCTGCGAGATGACCCGGGTCTTTTTCTCGGTGCCCACTCCGATCTTGATAAAGGCCTGCTGCAGATCCGCCATAGTAATAAACTTGCGGTTGGCGCGGGCAGCCAGGATGGCTCCCTCATTCAAAAGGTTCTCCAGGTCGGCCGGGGTAAAGCCTGCCGTTGCTCTGGCTATGGTATTCAGATTGACATCGTCGCCCAGGGGCTTTTTAGCCGAATGGACTTTGAGGACGGCCTCGCGTCCTTTAACGTCCGGACGGCTTACCACGATCTGGCGGTCAAAACGGCCGGGACGCAGCAGGGCCGGGTCCAGAATATCCACCCGGTTGGTGGCTGCCAGGACGATCACGCCCCGGTTGATGCCGAAGCCGTCCATCTCGACCAGAAGCTGGTTCAAAGTCTGTTCTCTTTCATCGTGTCCGCCGCCCAGGCCTGCACCTCTCTGACGGCCTACCGCGTCGATTTCATCGATAAAGACGATGCTGGGAGCGTTTTTCTTGGCCTGTTCGAACAGGTCCCGGACACGGGAAGCGCCGACGCCGACGAACATTTCCACAAAATCCGAACCGGAAATGCTGAAGAAAGGAACTCCCGCCTCACCGGCTACCGCCTTGGCCAGATATGTTTTACCGGTTCCCGGAGGCCCTTCCAGGATCACTCCCTTGGGGATACGGGCACCCAGGTCCAGATATTTCTTGGGATTCTTCAGAAAGTCCACGACCTCCTGCAGTTCCTCTTTTTCTTCATCCAGTCCCGCCACATCTTTAAAGCGGATAGGATTGTTTTCTTTGGTGATCATCTGGGCATGGCTCTTGCCGAAATTCATCATCTTGGCATTGGCCGAGCCTCCGCCCTGCACCCGTCCCCAAAAAAAGAAAAGGATCAGAGCGGTCGCCAGCATCATCAGAAACAGGGGTACGATCTCACTCCAGGCGCTGTCCGCCTTTACGTTGGAAACCGTTACTTTAACGTCCGGGTACTGATCCGCCATCTTCTGGCGGAAATTTTCGATATCGGAAACATAATAGGTGTAGCTGTCGCCTGTGTCTTTATAGACCACCGTGGCGTTGCCCATCTGAGCGGCCCCGACTTTGATAGGTTCGATCTCGATGGACTTGATGTTTCCTTCTTCCAACTCTTCGTTGAAGGTGTTGTCGGTCAGTCTGGTGACATTGCCGGACATTCTGAGGCCGCCGAAGATCAGTACTCCCAAAATGACCGCCATGATGACCAGGTAGATGACAACCCCGCGCATGCTCTCTTTCAAGTTTACTCCTTTGAATGCCAAACGGCCGGTCCGTACGGCGATGAACGAGCGCCATCAGCCATACGGCATTTACCGCCGACATTTATTTGATATAGGCGATATAAGGCAGGTTGCGGTACTTCTGCGCGTAATCAAGGCCGTAACCTACGACAAATTCATCCTCGATGGTAAAGCCGGTGTAGGTAGGCTGTACCGGAACGACACGGCGGGACGGTTTGTCCAGCATGGTAGCAATGGCAACCGACGACGCCCCTTTGTTGATCAGGTAACTGCTCAGGAAAGACAGGGTGCGGCCGGTGTCGATGATATCTTCGACGATCAGCACGTCTTTGCCTGTGATATCATTGTCCAGGTCTTTTTTGATGCTGACGGTGCCGCTGCTGATCAGCTTATTTCCGTAGCTGGAAAGCACCATAAACTCCATTTCGACCGGCAGTTTTACGCTTTTGGCCAGCTGGGTCATAAACATAACGCCGCCCTTTAACACACAGAGCATGACAAGATCTTTTCCTGCATAGTCCTCGGTGATCTTAGCGCCCATTTCGGCGATCTTGTCTTCCAGTGTCTTCTGATCGATCATGACATGGATCTGATCATTGCTAAGCATTTTCGTTTTCTCCCTTCGCGGCCGGACCTTTCACATGAAGCACCCGCTCCGTGTGCGGCCCTATCTTGGCGTCATCGCTCATACGCACTTTCTCGACCCAGGCAATATAGCTGCCGCCGGCAAGCACCCACAGGCGGTCCCGCTGACTTTGCGGGATCTTTTTCTCGATCAGGATCTCTTTCAGCTTTTTACGGCCGTACAAGGCCTTTCCCGAAGGATCTTTCCCCAGCGCCACCACCATATAATCCGAAGGCCGGCGGTGCCTGAAAAGAGGATCTTTGATCTTGCCGGCGTCCATCCACTGTTCCGAAGAAAAAGCCGGGACCGAGGCAGGGTCGATGTTCTGACGTCTGAACGCATTCATGTCGATTTCTTCGATCTGATAAGGGACAGGCCCCTTTGTTTCGGAGCATTTTGATCCATTATCAAATGTAAAAGAAAGTATATCATAGGCCCTTTCGACCGTCAAGAATCCTTTCAGACAGACCTTACGGCCACTTTGGGACTCACACAGGTCAAGCACCATCTTTACATGCGCAGACGTTAGATCTTTCAGGTATCCCGCCCGGGACAGCCACAGGCGGACCACCCGGCGCCGAATGGCCTCCGGCTGTTCGTTGAGCCGGGAAACTCTCAGACCGTCTCCGGCCTTGCAGACCTGATAGGCTTCCTCCGTCATCTTATCCAGAGCTTCTTCATCTTCCTTCAGCCTGAATGCCGTGTCCGACAGGGTCTGCACGATGGAGGGATTGAATTCCTTCTCCAGATAGGGGATCAGGTCCAGGCGGACCCGGTTGCGGGTCATAGCCGTATCAAAGTTGGTCTCATCGGTAACGTAGGTAAGGCCCTTTTCCGCAGCAAAAGCATCCAATTCCTCAGAAGGCGCTTTGAGCATGGGTCTAAGGTAAATATCAGAGACCTCTTTCATGCCGGTAAGGCCGGTCAGGCCGCTGCCCCTTAATAAATGCAGTAAGACAGTCTCCGCCTGGTCCTTCTGATGATGGCCCAGGGCGATATAGACCGGCCGGTCCGGGTCTTCGGCAAGGCGGTCGCTTTGCACCTTGTTAATGGCCTGATAGCGCAGGCTGCGGGCGGCTTCTTCGACCGAAAGCCCTTCTTTTCGGACAAGCCCTGCCACATCGACCCTGCAGGCCCACAGCGGGATCTGCCACTTTCGGCAAAGGTCCTCGCAGAAAGCCTGATCCCTGTCCGCTGTTTGACGAAGCTGGTGATTGACGTGGACAGCTTCCAGGCCAAAGCCCATGGGGCCGGACAGGTCTTTGAGCGCCACCAGAAGACAGACGGAGTCACGACCGCCCGACAGCGCCGCCAAAAGCAGGCTGCCTTTTAGATCCGGCACATGGGACAAAGCCTGGCTGACGACACTTATCAGCTTTTGCACGGCCGGCCTCCTTTCTTTGACTAAAACGCCATTACGAAAACAGCGGAACGCTTATCAGCATCCCGCTTGGTTGGTTTATTTATTGATCTGTACCAGTATGTCGCCGGGGTAAATCAGACGGAACCGGTTGCGGGCCATTTCTTCTTTATACTTGTCCGACTGGTAATAGGACTGATCTACCTTATTCTGCAGCGATTTGGCCTTTTCTTCCTGGATCTGTTCTTCAAGATCCTGCTGCTGGCTCTCGAGCCCGTGAATGGTCGTTTTCAGCGACTGTGCATTGAAGGCGATCACCGCGAAAAAAATCATACTGAAGACAAACAAAGCGATCCCGTTCAAATGCCCCCGCAGCCAGCCGGACCTTTTGTCCGGCTCGATGGTCTGATAGGTTACTTTTCTTCTTTTCATCTTAGACAGCTTCCCGTTATTATGCTCACAACTATTTTTTATATTGTACTCTACCCTGCCGGCCTTCGTCAAGGTCAGACGGTTTCGTACATGGAAGCGGCTTCTTCTTTTTTAGGATGTTCGTCCAGGCTGGTCACTCTGACCGAAACGTCGGAACTGCCGAATTTGATGGTAATGACGTCGCCCAGCTTGATGTCAGTCCCGGCCTTGGCAGGCCTGTCATTGACCATGACCCTGCCCTGATTGCAGGCCTCGTTGGCCACCGTTCTGCGTTTGATCAGTCTTGATACTTTCAGATATTTATCCAGTCTCATATCTTCCTCTAATGAAAGACCCCCGAAAATCGGGGGTCGGTGTGATGCCGTTAAAAACTTAAGCGTTGACAGCTTCCTTAAGACTGCGTCCCGGTTTGAACTTGGGAGCTTTGGAAGCGGCGATGGTGATCTTCTCTTTGGTCTGAGGATTGATCCCGCTGCGCTCGGGTCTTACAGAAGTCTCAAAAGTTCCAAAGCCGACCAGCTGCACCTTCTCACCCTTTTTCAGAGCGTCGGTAACAATGGTCTCAAATGCTGCCAGAGCTTTTTCCGTGTCCTTTTTGGTCAGACCAGTATTGTCTGAGATGGCTGCTACTAACTGAGCCTTGTTCATATTGGTTCCTCCTTGAAATTATCCATACGGATAGTCTTATAAAGTTTGGATGCCCGCCCGCGCTCACAAAGAAACACATAAAAAGCTCGATCCGGCAGTCACCCGGAAAACAGCGTTTGGGCAAACATTACTATTTATTTATACCATTTTACATTCTTTTGTCAACAGGTTTTGGCAGAAATTAGGGGGGAAAGGGTCAATTTGTGGTCGTATCCTGATAAATAACGGCCCGTAAAGCGTCACCGGCCCCTTCCTGAGCCTGATAAACAAGAATGACTTTCATCCAGCCGACCGGATCCGGGGCGTAATAATAGCTGATCGTATGGCTGCCCAGCCCTCCTGCCGCCGACAGATCTGAAGGATCGTCGTAAGCGGTCACACTGGCGGAAAAGTCAAAGCCGCCCGGAACCATGTATTTACTGTAATATTGGTCCGGCGTCATGGTAATTCCGTAGCCGCTGCCCGAATAAGTACCGTAGGTACGGGTGACTCCGTCGAAAAAGTCCGCGACATCGCTTTTGGAAAGGGTCAGATCTTTTGGGGAACTGCCCCCTGTCGGGCAAAGAGTCAGCCCGTCTGAGGCAACATAATCCGCAAGACCGGACATATCTTTGGTCAGAAGGCAGGTCAGCACGTTGGTATTGATATCATCGTAAGACTGTCCCTGGGTCGCAATGCTGAGTTCGACCTGGCCCGGGGCATCGGAAGTTTCCGCTTCCCCTCTGCTGTCCGAGGAAGTCTCCTCCTTTTGAGAGGTTTCTGTCCCTGTCCGGGACGACTCTTTTTCATCCAGGGCGGAACTTTGCGAAAGCCCGGACGATCCGGCTGCTTCCGAAGAACCTTCTTCCGGTCCGAGCCGGCTGTAGTCAGAGCTGCCTTCCTGGACCGTGATCAGGCTGCTTTGGGAATTTTCTGCGCTGTTACCTGCTGCGCGGCCGCGCAGGATGGATGTCATGAAAAAGGCCAGAACGCAGATCAGGACAAGAGCCGTGATCCCGATCGCAAGGGTTGCTTTTTTCCTCATGCTTTTTCCATCCGGCCGATCTGATCCATCAGGATCTTAGCGGGATACTCCATGACCTTTTTGACGGTCCCCTCGGCAAAGGGCACGGACAAATGGGCCAGCTTCAGGGTCTCCAGGTAGCTGGCGGCTCCTCCGATGTTGCACAGGGCCAGATAGTCGTTCCAGCAGCCCTGAGGGTCGTCTGCCATCTTTTTCTTGTTCTCCAAAGCCCCCATGGTGGTAAAGCAGTAGTTGATGTAGTACATGGGATAAAGGAAGATATGCAGCTTGTAGTACCAGTAGCCGCCCCGCTCCATGAATTCATCGTCTTCGTAAGTGCGCCAGGGCATGTAGATCTTTTCCAGTTTGTGCCATTCATAGGTGCGCTCTTTGGGGGTAAGCTCCGGGTGCTGATAGCAGATATGCTGGAATTCATCGACCGCCGTTCCGAAGGGAACGAAGGTGATGGCTTCCTGCAGATGCTGGAAGCGATATTTGTCCGCGTCCTTGCCGAAGAAACGCTCAGCATAGGGGTAGGCAAACTGCTCCATGGACATGGAATGGATCTCTGCTATGTCGGTGGTTTCGCCCTGCAGGGCCAGGATAGGCTGATGGCGCATGGCCTGATAGCCGGCAAAGGCGTGGCCCAGCTCATGGGACAGGACTTCCATATCAAAGATGGTATTGTTGAAGCAGCTGAAGACGAAGGGAGCCTTCAGAGAAGGCAGGGCCGTCATGTAGCCGGTCGAGGCCTTGCCGGGTTTATTTTTCAGATCCAGCAGTTCATGATCAATCATAAAGTCGATGAACTCGCCGGTCTCTTTGCTCATATCATGGTACATGCCCTGAGCCGTGCGGATCATGAAGTCGTCATCACCGGCCGGGATCGCGTTGCCGTCGGGGAAGACCCGTTTTTCATCGTAAGCCATGACCTTGTCGATACCCAGCCGTTTAGCCTGAGCATCATACAGTTTCCGGCAAAGGGGTACGACTACTTCGCGGACCTGTTTGCGGAAGGCTTCGACTTCTTTGACTCCGTAATCAGTGCGGCCCTGCTGGATATAACCCAGGGGGATAAAGTTCTCAAAGCCCAGGTTGGTGCCCATCTCATTGCGGATCCTGATCAGCTCGTCCCAGATCTCTTCCAGGCGGTCTTCATGGCTGCGGTAAAAATCCGAGAAGGCTTTAAAGGCTGCCTTGCGGACACTGCGGTCGGCATCCTCGAAATATTTCTGGATGCCGTACAGGTTGACGGTCTTGCCGTCGAACTGGATCTGGCAGGTAGCCATGATCTTCTGATATTCATCGCAGAGCTGAGCTTCTTTCTGCATCAGAGGGATGTTCTTCTCGCAGAAGCCTTTCTTGGACAGGTCCGACTGAACGAAATACTGTTTTCCGAAAGCCTTTTCAACGTCCGCCCGGAAGGGGCTGGCCTCTACTGCATCATTAAAAGCGATGTCCGCGGGCTGCAGGGTAGGCAGCACATTGTTCAGATACTGGTTTTCTTTCTCGTAAAACTCATCGGTGGTATCGATGGTATGGCGGACCATGACGATGGTAATAATGCTGTAGACCTGGGCTTCCCGGCGGTCGTGCTCATAAATAGCGTCGATGACCTGCTGACCGTTTGAAGCGTTTTTAACCGTTTCGGTCAGCTCTTTCAGACCCTTTTCGACCGCATCAAAATCCGGCCGCTCATATTTCAGGGTCGTAAATTTCCAATTGGGATCCATATCTTTGCTGAAGGTTTGACTCATAATATCCTTATCCTTTACTGATATTTTATTGAAGCCGGCACCGGACGGGCTGCTTTCCGCTGAAAGCCGGCCGGCACCCGGCTGCCTTATTGAAAAGTCATGGTGAAGACGCTGTGGAATTTTCCGGCCGCATCCAGCTTTTGGATGCCGTCTTTTTCGGGCAGTTCTCCATTAAAATCTTCATAATCGGCCAGGCCGAACCATGGTTCGATGCAGGCGTAGGGAGCGCCCGGTTTTGCCCACATTCCTACATAGGGGAAGCCTGTCAGGTCGACCGTGACTCCGTGACCGGTTTTCTTATTTGCCAAAGTGATCGTAGTGAAAGCAAAGTCGTGGAAAACGACCGCGTCGTTGTCAAAAAGGTGTTCCGTCACCGGCAGCGGATCTTTCGCGTTCATATAATTCTTGACCAAAGTACGGCTGAAATAACGGCCGGCAAGCTGCAGACGGTCCAGATCTTCCCGGCTGTTGAAGGTAAACTGCTGATCTTGTAAGTCCCCGTCAAATAAAAATCCAGGATGGCCTCCTATGGAAAAGTACATAGGTTCCTTTTTATCCTCATTGACCACGTCAAAAGTCTCGGATATCGTCTTTCCGGACAGTTCATAGGTCACATACAGGGTAAAGTCGAAGGGATAGATCTTTTTCAGCTGATCATTCGAACGCAGGCTGAAAACGACCTTGGTATTGCCGGCTTCCGAAACGGTAAAGACACTGTTCCTGGCAAATCCATGCTGTCTGAGTTCATATTCGACCCCTTTGTAACGGTATTTGCCGTCATGGCAGAGCCCTACGACCGGGAACAGCACAGGCGCGTGTCCCGTCCAGTAAGCCGGATCCCCGGTCCACAGACATTCGCGGCCCAGTTCTTTATCCACGACCGATTTCAATTCGGCTCCCAGCGGGTTCGCCTGAACTTTCAGTTTTTCATTTTCTAATGTGATCATTTCATATACCTCGTATTGGAAAATACGGACATTTTCTTCAGTATAAAAGCCTCTGCTTTCCTTGTGAACCTCACACGACTAAAGTCGCGTGCTTCAAAGGGCTTTAGACCCTTCGGCGGATACAGCCATGGATACGGCCTGAGCTCAGATAAACGATCTCATACGAGACGATCTCCGCACAGAGGTCAGCCATGGTCTGCCTGCTCTGTACCTTAAGCGCTCACGCTCAGGCGGCAGAGTTCTTCTGCTGTCTGAAGCAGGGTGTGATAGGTACAGGAGGTTCGATGCTCAGTACCCGGGACATTTGCCCGGATCTGAGACCTTGCCGTCTCCGGCAAGGGTTTGAGGAGTTCTCTTACAAAATACCGGGCCCCGATGTTATAGGAGGCCGATAAGTCGCAGTTATACTGCTTCCCATTCTTGAAAACGGAAAGCGCGTGGTTGTTCTTGTCGCGGGCCAGATACCCGGATCCGTCGTAGGCCAAGCGGCTCGTGTTCCTGGCGTTGACATGGTATACGTGCAGCCCGAAGCGGTGAGCTCTTGTCTCTGCCACGTGCTGGATACCGTTCTTTCGCCACAGATGGAGTTTCTGGCGCTTGGACTTGCCCCGGATCTTTCCTTTCATGTCCAGATACTCGAATACGATGGCGTCGCAGCAGGCTCCTGCCGCATAGTCGGCGATGGCATGGCCGATCTTGCGGGCCAGCTCCTCATTGAGGCTTCTGATCCGTCTCCACCTGGATTTGGAATTATGGGATCCGTGCATCCGCTGGAACTTCTTCAGACGATTGAGTTCATGATACAGGCGGTCTTTATCACCCGGAAAGTCGATGAACTTCCTTCCGAGGATCGTTCCGTCTGATTCCATGATCGCGCATACCGCGTCTGTATTGAGTCCCAGATCGACGCTGAGGATCCGCTGGCCTTCGATCGGCGTTTCCGACAGCTTGACCTTCTGCGTGAAGGTGAATCTCAGGAACCACTTCCCGTTCTTCCGTTCCAGTACCGGGGCAGAACAGCTCACTCCGGTCCAGTATCTCCTTAAGAACTGCATGTCCGTATGCTTGAGCCGGATCGGTCTCCATACCCAGTCGTTATGGACGAAGACCTTGATACAGGCCTCATCGGAACTGATATCGCCGACATACATGTTATCCCGATAGAAGCATGGACAGAGATCCCGTTCCAGTGTCAACTTAGGAGGGTTGCCGTTCTTTCCCTTGTCCAGCCATCGCTGATAATTCGAGTGATAGTTGGAAACGGAACCGATGGCAGCATTGATCGCACCACGGCGAAGGTAACTTGGAAACTTGTAGAAAGTGCTGTCGAATTCCGGATACTTGACCTTCCGGCCGTTTGCCGAATGGATCAGCAGTTCCATGGCAGAAAGCCTTGCTTTACTTCCATCGAGAACAGAAAGACTTTCCCATTCCTGTTCGGCAATATCGATCAGGAAAGACACCGCTTCCCGGTAAATAGCAACGGTATCCCGGATCTGGAAGTCGAGCGGCCTGATCTCGGCGGCATAACTGAGGACCGACTTCATGGCGGTATCCCTCCTCCAATAAGGTTACTTACATTTCTGAGTACGGATATACTGTTCGACCATCTCTCGGCTGCGGTCTCATACTGTTACTACGCAGTTAGACAGGTTCCACAGGTGCCCGCCCCAGAGATCTTTCTTGAGCTCCGGATGGGCTAGGAACAGCCATCTGGCTGTATTTCCCTTCAGGATCTTGATCATGTCCGACGGCATGAACTGCGGCTTGCAGTCGACAAGGAGATGGATATGATCCGGCATGACCTCCATGGCAGTGATGGTGAACTGGTACTGCTTCGATATCTCGGCCAGATATCGTTTGATCTCATCGTCCAGCCCTCCGGTAAGGACAGGCTTCCTGTATTTGGTGCACCAGACGATATGATACTGCAGCGAATAGACATAACCGCGACCATACGTCAGTTTAAAATCGGTAGAATATTAATCATGTTTATCCATGTCTATATTATCCCATATGTTCTAAGATAAAACAAGGTCGCGGCGGCTAACTCACGACTAAAGTCACGAGAATGCGCCGCCGCATTAGTCAAACTTCCCGGAAAATGCTTCAAAGATCCTTATCCGGCGGATCCCCGGGAGTTTTATTTTGGGCAAGCAGTTTTTTGAAAGCGGTCGGCAGCATGATCCTGTCCGGGTACCTCCAGTCGGTCTCTTTCTTTCTGCCTTTATCACCGGTAATGTCGGCACTTGCTTCCATCACAGTCATGTTCCAGGCCATATGGCTGAAGACGTGTCTGCCCCGGCTCCATTTTGCCGGCCCCCCGTCGATCGTGATCCCGTACTCTTCCTCCAGCAGACCTATCGCTTTCTGCAGATCCTCTTTACCCTCACTGTCACTCTCACTGTCTTCGGGTATCAGAACATTAGGCATCTCCCACAGATCTGCCAGCACCTGATCATGCTCCCTCTTTGCCGTCAGCAGTCTTCCCTTTGCGTCAAAGCTAAGCAGCACCAGCCGGTTTTCAATCTTCCGCTTCCGGGCCTTTACCCTGACCGGCAGCTGCTGTGTCATGCCGTATACAAAAGCCAGACATTTCTGACGGACCGGACACTGCTGACAGGCAGGATTCTGGGGCAGGCAGACGGTCTCGCCAAGTTCCATCAGACCTTCGGTCACCTTAGCCGGGTCGTCAACAGTTAGATAAGCTTCTTTCAGCAGTTCTCGTGTCTTCTTCCTGACCCCGGCGTCCAACACGTTTTCCTTTATCAGCAGGATCCGGGACAGGACCCTCATAACGTTTCCGTCGACAGCAGGCTCTTTTAGACCGAAAGCGATCGAAGAAATTGCCCCCGCCGTATACTCGCCTACTCCGGGCAGGGCCAGTATCTCTTCATAGGTATCGGGAAAGCTTCCCCGCTGATCGATCCTCTGAGCGGCTTTATGTAGATTTTTAGCCCGTGAATAGTATCCCAGGCCTTCCCACTGTTTCAGCACCTCTTCCTCCCCGGCCTTTGCCAGGTCCCCGGCAGTCGGAAAGGTTTTAATAAAGCGCTTAAAGTAAGGCTTGACCGTTTCGATGCGGGTCTGCTGCAACATGATCTCCGAGACCAGAACATAGTAGGGATCCGCCCTTTTGCCCTGGGGATGCGCCCGCCAGGGAAGCTCCCGCCCCTCTTTTGCAAACCATAGGGACAAGTCCTGTAAGATCCCGGGCAAAGCCTCCCGGTATGAAAAAGGCGCCTCTAGGGCGCCTTCTATCGGTTTTTCTTCTTGTGACTTCATGATCATAGAGCTCCGACATTGCGGGTAGCTACGACATTTCTGCCGGTACCGGCCACGTCGCGGATCAACACGTCGCCCACGGATACGGGAGCCGTCAGGGACAGTTTTGAAATAGCGTCCAGCACCTGGCCGATCTTGACTTTAGGAACGGTGTCATCGGTCTTGACGGAGACCATTTTTTCATCACCGCCCGATACATAGCAGGACGAGGTCACCGTGCGCATGGGGCAGGTCATTTCCTCGGTCGCGTATTTTGCGCCGCGGGGGCAGAAATTGCCGGTCACTTTGATGATCTCTTTTCCGTCTTCCGTTACTTTTTCAGCCGTCAGCCGGCAGCCTCGCGGGCATACGATGCAGGTGTATTCCATAGGGATCCTCTTTTCTTACTACAGGAAGGATACAAAAATTATAGCAAAATCAGTTCTAAATGCAAGATGTCAGCCTTGTGGCTTTGTGGCAGGCAGAGCTTTGAGCACCAGATCCGCCAGGTCCGTATCCTTGCCGAACAGGGTCACATAACCGGATAAAGACTGGGCCTTTTTCTTAAGAGGAGAACACTTGTCCCAGATAAAGATGGAGGAACGTCCCTTTCCGTTGCGGGCTTCCTGGATCAGGTTGGCTCCGGCCGAATTGCCGTCAAAAGCAAGCAGGATGGAGGGGCGTCGTTCGAAAACTTCATAGTTGAAGCTCTTGTAGATGCCCATGCTCTCCGCCTCGATGGATACCCGCACATATACGTCCTGATCCAGCAGCCTCTCTTTTTCCGCTGCCGTCAGAAGGGCCGGTACCATGGCGAATATAGTGAAATGACGGCTGTTGTGGGCCACCAGATATTCCTCGTAGCCGGTCAGGGTCTGCCCCACCATAAAGAAAACTTCTTCCGGATCCAGCCTTTCCAGCAGGCTGTCGATCTTGCGGCAGGCCTCCGGTGTGATCCTGGTAGACCGCTTGTCCGTGTTGAAACTGCCTCCCACCAGGACCACCGGCGTGCGGTCCCAGGGCAGCTGGCGGATCTTGCTCTTCAGTTCGGTGTTGGCGTCGTAGCGGCGGCTTTTGCGTTTGTCCAGCTCCCTGCCAAGATGCAGCTGTCTGGCGATGGGCCCGTTTTCCATGCGGTCCAGAAGCACTTCTTCCAAAGTATGAGTCCTCAGCTTTTGTTTGAGCACGATCCCCTTGCGCCGGTAATCCTCCTGAGCCTCTTTGATGATCGTCGTTTCGGTCGCCTTCATCTTAGCGATATCCGCGTCGGTCAGATCCAGCAGTTTTTCTAAAGCCAGCTGCTCGTCGATGGAGTTGGTGCCGTAAATAGCCCCTCCGTCCGTGCCCTGCACGCAGCCTATGCCTTCCTTCAAATATTTGCGAAGAGGATGGTTGTCCAGTCCGTTCAGATTGTTGAGGCGTACGTTGGAAGTCAGCTGGAACTCCAGCACGATGCCGTATTTTTTGATCTCCTCCAGTACCTTGCTGCCTTTCTCCGACCGGAAGCTGTGCATATACAGGCCGTGTCCCAGGCGTACCTTGGGCATGGGCTGCCCCTCTTCCAGTGAATCGACGACGCACTCGATGCTGTGCCCTATATTATCCTTCTGGCTGTCGTTTTCACCGGCATGGATACGAATGGTAAAGCCGGGGACCTCTTTAGTGATCTTTACGATCTCCTTAAAAAGCGGTTTCAGGACGATGATGTCGTTGATCTCTTCCCCGACAAAGTCGCAGCCGGCGACATAGGGATCGATGGCTACCGCCTGCAGCACCTTGAGGTTTTGAGTCAGGTAATCGGACGGAGTCACCTGGGATTTGACGATGGTCAGCGGGATACGGCGAAGAGCGGCCAGAAAGCGGATCATAACCTGTGTTTCCTGATAAATGTAAGGCATGACCTGATGGACCTGACTTAGCATCTCGATGGATTCATACTTTTTGACCAGGGTGGTATCGCTGATTTCTACGTAGTCGATCCCTTTGCTTCGGTAGCAGCGGGCGATCCATAAAAGATCGTCCTGGAAAATAGTGTTGTTATGGTAGGCTTGTGTTTCTTTGTCCTTGAGCATCTGCTCCAGATACCGCCTGATGTCCCGGTCCGGGATCTGACCGATGCCTCTTAAAGGGATCTTGTCTTCGCTCTCCTGGCCCTTGGTAAAAATGTAGCGGTAAAGATAGACCTTTTCGAGGTTGGTAAAGACGGCCTGGCCATCTTTTAATACAGCCAGGGAATTACGGATGCGGGCAATGTTTTCGGCCGCATTATCGATGTTGTTAAGGATCAGGTCGGCAAAGTTGATAAAGGTGTTGTCATCGATGCGGCGGTCCAGATACTTGCCCTTAAGATCGGGATCTGTCACCTGGCGGGCCACCTTTTCCCGGATCCCGGCAAGACGCTCCGACTGGGCTTTGGTCAGGGTCAGGTTCAATTTTTTAACGTAATACAAGGGATAGCGGATCTGGTGATAAATGCCCAGCGCAATCAAAAGGTCCGGGGGCAGGTTCCCGTTCATGTGGGTGTGCAGGTCGGAACGGAACTTATTTTCCCGCCGGATATAGGTCTTGAAAATGGTTTTTCCCACGTCCAGCCGGTAATCGTGGGTCTGGCTCATCAGAGTTTTGGAGATGGCGGGGATAGAGGCCTTCATCTCGACCCTGCCGTCGGGATAGATGTTGGCGACTTTAGTCCCTTTAAGGCGGAAGATATAGACTTCTTTATTGTCGGCATCGATATAGCAGGGTACCTCGCCATTAATGACAAGCAGGCCGTCGTCCCCCTGGCTGAGGGGCAGCTGACATAGCTTGGCCAGGTTGCGGATCAGGTTGCCGGTATGATGGTTGGGGGTGCTCAGCCGGTACCACATACGGTCCAGGTCTTTATACAGATCGACAACGATATCTTTTTCGCTGTCCAGATAAAAACAAGTAAAGAATGTCATATCCTTTCGAAATCGGCAGCCCCGTGTTTGCACAAAGGACAGATGAAATCATCCGGAAGGACTTCTCCCTCATAAATGTAACCGCAGATCTTGCAGACCCAGCCCTTCTTGCCTTCAGTCTTCGGTTTCGGTTTAACATTGCTCTGATAGTAGGAGTAGGTCATGGTCTCGCGGTCGGAAATGACGCGGGCTTCGGTTACCGAGCAGATGAACATACCGTGAGAGCCAAGATCGATGTACTGCTCTACTTCCAGAGACATAAAGGCATTGATATATTTGGGCAGGAAAGCCAGGCCGTTATCCGAATGAAGCGGTTTGATGTCCTTGAACTTGTCGACATTACGGCCGCTCTGGAAACCAAAAGTTTTAAAAACGGAGAAAGGCGCGTCAACGGAAAGGCAGTTGACATTCATCTTACCGGTCTTCTGGATGACGTGATGTGAATAATTCTGTTTATTGATGCAGACCGCGACACGGTTGGGATTGCTGGTGACCTGCGATACTGTGTTGCAGATAAAGCCATTGTCGCGCTTGCCGTCGTTGGAAGTGATCACATACAAACCGTAGCCGATCTTGAACAGGGCGGTCAGATCCTGCTTGTTGGCCGTGGTGTCCTGGATAGCCAGATACTCCTGGCACAGTTCGTCTGACAGTTGGTCGATCTGCTTTTTGCTATCGTCCTGCAGGGCCGAATGAATGGTAACGGTGGTCTTGGCAAAGGTCAGGTTCTGACTGTTTTCAAGCATCTTATGCATAGTCTTGGCAGCCTGAGGCGCCCAGGAACCGTTCTCGATGATGCCTACCGTGCGTTTTTGGAATCCGCGCTCGGTCAGATGCTCGATGAACTCTCTCATGAAGGGGAATACATCCGCATTGTAAGTCGTGGTAGCCAGCACCAGTTTACTGTAGCGGAAGGCATCGCTGACAGCAGCTGCCATATCGCAGCGGGCCAGATCATAGACAACGACTTTGGGGCAGCCTTTGCTTTTCAGTTTCTGCTCCAGCAATTCAACCGCTTTACGCGTATCCCCGTAGATCGAAGTATAAGCAATAACGATGCCTTCGCTCTCAGGCTGATAGGAAGACCAGGTATCGTACAGTTTGAGGTAATGTCCCAGGTTTTCTTTCAAAACAGGGCCGTGCAGAGAGCAGATGATCTGAATGTCCAGGTTGGCCGCTTTTTTAAGCACATTCTGGACCTGCTGGCCGTATTTACCGACAATGCCGATATAATAGCGGCGGGCTTCATCGTCCCAGGGCTCTTCCACGTCGTTTGCGCCGAATTTTCCGAAACCGTCGGCAGCAAAAAGGACTTTGTCCGTGCTGTCGTACGTCATCATAACTTCCGGCCAGTGGACCATGGGAGCTCCCACGAAGTTCAGGGTATGATGACCCAGTTCCAGGGTATTGCCCTCTTTGATCACGATGCGACGATCTTCAAAGTCGGTCCCGAAGAAGTTCTTCATCATCTGGAAGGCTTTTGCGGACGAAACGATCACAGCATCCGGATAGGTTTTGGCAAAAGTTTTGATGTTGGCGGAATGATCCGGCTCCATATGCTGGACTACCAGATAGTCAGGCTGTCTTGAACCAAGGACGTTTGCCAGATTATCCAGCCAGTCATGGGTAAAGTTTTTATCGACGGTATCCATGACGGCAATCTTGTCGTCCATGATGACATAGGAGTTATAAGACATACCGTTGGGGACCTTGTACTGTCCTTCAAACAGGTCGATCTGATGGTCATTAACGCCTACGTACTGGATGTCCTTTGTAATGAACATGGGCTCCTCCTTATCCCTTTTGATATATTACGAATACAGCTGTTACATTTACAGCTGATACCTGCTGATTGTCATTATTATATCGTACCCGGCCGAAAAAGTATAGAAAAAGAAGCGGGCCCTTCCGAGATTTGCGGAAGAGCCCGAAAAGTGAAGGGTTGCTTATTTGGCGCTGTCTTTCTTTATCTCATTGAGTTCCAGATCGACCGAACTCAGATCCCAAACCTCATGGATCTTAGGAACATCGCTGATCAGACGTTTGGTATAAGGAGCCTGGGGATTCAGAATGACGGTGTCAGCCGGCCCGGACTCCACGAACTTTCCATGCTCCATGATGTATACCGTATCCGAAATGTAATAGGCAAGACCGATATCATGGGTAATGAAAACAACCGTCATTCCGGTTTCATTACGAAGGTTCAGAAGCATTTCCAGAATGGTGGCTCGGGAGGAAGCATCGACCATGGAGGTCGCCTCATCAGCCAGCAGGATCTGCGGTTTCAGAAGGAAGATACGAGCGATCATCAGACGCTGCATCTGGCCGCCGGAAAGCTCAAAAGGATACTTATTGGTCAGCTCCTTGAACTCCAGGTTAACGAAACGGCAGGCTTCGGTCATCATCTCGATTTTTTTCTCTTTGGGCAAATTCCTTCCGCCCCGCATGTTGATGCAGTCCAAAAGGACGGTATCGATCTTGTTGAAGATGTTGTAAGAAGAGAAAGGATCCTGGAAGATAGCCTGAATGTTTTTCCAGTATTCTCTTTTCTTATGACCGGACCGGATATCTCTTTCCTTACCGTTGAAATAGATGGTACCTTCCGTGATGGGCAGAAGACCCAGGATCATTTTACTAAGGGTCGTTTTTCCGGAGCCGGACTCGCCTACGATGGTAACGAACTCTCCTTTATGGAAATCAAAGTCAACATGGTTGACCGCCGTGTTTCTTACTTTACCGTTAACGAAAACTTTGGTAACTCCACGTCCCGAAAGGATGACTTCATCTTTGTTATAGGCTCTGCGCTCAACTTCGTCACTCATGTGAGTATGCCTCCTTCAGTTCATCGATACCTTTCAGGCAGCGATACATTCTTCCTTCACCAAACTCTTTGACCGGTACCTGATAGAACTTGCATTCCTGGGTCGCATACGGGCAGCGGGCCGCAAAACGGCATCCAGCCGGAGGATGTTTCAGGTTGGGAGGAGTACCGGGAAGAGCCGGAAGCTTCTTACCGCGAGTCCCCTCTTCCGGCACCAGGATGGATCCCATCAGAGCGTGAGAATAGGGATGAGTAGGATCGAATACCAATTCTTTAGCTGTTCCTTTTTCTACGATCTGACCGGCGTACATGACCATAATATCATCCGTAACGTTGTACAAAAGCGGCAGCTCATGGGTGATAAACATCATCGATTTGATATAGCCTTTTTCCATCAGCTCACGCATCATCTTGATGACCAGCTTCTGACTGGTAACATCCAGCGCGCTGGAAGGCTCATCCGCGATCAGAACTTTAGGAGACAGGATGGTGGATACCGCGATAACGGTACGCTGTTTCATACCACCGGACAGCTCAACGGAGTACCGGTCCAATACATCTTTGGGAAGAGCCAGTTCCTCGAATCGTTTTTCCGCCATCTCACGGATGTCTTTTTTAGGCATCTTGGGATGATGGGCATGAACGACATCATACAGGAAATTGATGACTTTCTGGGTGGGGTTCAAGGCGTTCATGGCCGCCTGGGGAATGTAGGCGATCTCCGTGCCCAGGACATGTTTGCGGACTTCATCCGGATCCATTCCCGAAATGCTCTTTCCGTCGATGATGATATCGCCGCTCATATAGTGAAGAGGAGCGAAATAATAACCCATGACTGACAGGGCAAGGGTGGACTTGCCGCATCCCGACTCACCGGCTACACCTAAGGATTTTCCTTCCTCAATTTTAAAGGAAACTCCATCGACCGCATAGACGTCTTCGTGGTTTCTGGTTACATATTTGGTTTTGAGGTCTTTGACCTCGATCATTACTTTTCCCATGATCTTCCTCCTTAGTCTCTCAGAGCCGGGTTGAATACCTGGTCCATACCGGTGTTCATCAGGTTCAGCGAGAACGAGATGAGGGCGATGGTAAAGATTACCGGGAAGTAAGCCCACCAGGAACCATTCATATGAGCAGAATACAACTGAGCCCAGCTCATCATCAGGCCCAGAGTAGGAACCTCCGTCGTCTTGGGTCCCAGACCCAGCATAGACAGCTGCGCTTCTGCCAGGATTCCCGAAGAGATCTGAAGGATAAAGGCCATAACGACATAAGAAAGGATGTAGGGCAGGATATCTGTAAAGATGATTCTAAGCAGGCTGTGTCCGGACAATTTAGACAGGTTTACATGGTCACGGTTACGCAGAGAGATGACCTGAGAACGTACCGAACGGGCTGTCCATACCCAGCTGGTAAAGCCGATGATCATTGCAACGACACCGGCACCCCGCTGACTCTGTCCCAGCGAATAGCTGATCAGGATCAGGATAACAAAGCTGGGGATGACCGTGAAGATATTCATGACGAAAAGAATGATATCATCCACGATACCGCCCACATAACCGGAAATCAGGCCTAGGATCAGACCGATCATGGTCGCAATCGATCCCGCGATCAAGCCGATCATCAGAGACGTTTTGGCAGCAGCCAGAAGTTCTTTCAGCATATCACGGCCGAAGTTATCGGTTCCCAGAACCAGACGCTTTACGTTGGCGACATCTTTGGTATTGACGTAGGCATCCTTGTCGATTTCCGATTTTTCGACTAATTCTCCACTGTCCGCGTCTTTAGTTGCCACGTATAGTTCCGCCTCTCCGTTATTAGCGAGGGCCTCGTTCAGACGGCGGTAATAAGCACGTTTTGCTTTGGTAAGACCCTTGATAGTCTTATCGGGATCATAATTAGCTTTCCAAAGTTCCAGGACCGCCGCGTCGTCACTAGCGTCCAGATTGGTGGTGTCCACACCGGCTTTTCCGAACCATTCGATCATAGCCACACGGTCCTCGTCCGAGAGGACGGCGCCGGACCTCTTTTCATCCGCATCCGGAAGACGAAGAGTCTCTGTTTCGGAATTGACCGAATCATAAACGGAAATATAAAGACCGGGCTTTGCAAACGTTCCGACACCGATCATTTCAAGCGGGCTGCCCGGATGAAAGATCGGGTAAAGAAAGATAGCCAGAAGCATTCCGACAAAAATGACAAATCCAACCACAAAGTTGGGAGAATGGAACAGCTGGCGAATAGTATTTTTCATATGTTTCTCCCTCCCTTATGAATCGAACTGAGCCGCTTTTACACGGGGATCGATGATACCGCAGATCAGATCCAGAAGGGTCGTCATGATCAGAACCATGATGGTAATGATCAGCGTCGATCCGGAGATCAGAGGATAATCGGATGTCGTGATACCTGCATAGATCTGGCTTCCGATTCCGGGATAGCTGAAGATCATCTCGGCTACCAGGTTGCCGCCGATCATCGTTGCCATAGACAGAGCCAGGCCGGTGATCTGAGGAAGCATGGCATTGCGGAAGACGTACTTTACGACTTTGCGGTCTTTAATACCAAGGAAGCGGGAGTATTTAACATAGTCTGCATTCAATTCATAAATAGACATGGACCGCATACCGATCGCCTGTCCGCCGATGGTGGTGATAACGATCGTCCAGAAGGGCAGCTGATAATGATACAAAACCGATTTAATAAATTTCCAGCTGAAATTCGGTATCATATCGTATGCATATCCACCGGACGTAGGTGCGATCTTCAGTTTGACCGCAAACACTACCAGCATGATAACGGCAAAACCGAAGGCAGGAATGTTGCTGATGAAAATCGAAATAGGCATAAAGATTTTATCCCAGCCTTTTCGTTTATAGGCAGCTACTGCACCGAAGAAGTTGCCCAGGAACCATCCTACCAGGATAGCCGGCAGCTGCAGTGCGATCGTCCATCCGATCGCAGAAGACAGGATGCTGGCAACTGAACGCGGATACTGTGAAAATGAGGTTCCCATATCACCGTGCAGCAGATTTTTCACATAGATGAAGAACTGCACCATGATCGGTTTATCGGTCCCGAATTCTTTTTGATAATGCTCGTAGATTCGCTGAACGGCAGCGGTATCGGTCAATCCTTCGGCCATTTTACTGGTAATGGTTGCTACCGGATCAGAAGGCATCAGTCGGGGCAGAATGAAATTTAAAAAGACAGCGACGATCAGGGTTATGAAAAACCACAGGATCTTCTTTAAAATAAACTTGCGAAGTCCCTTCATTACTTCTTTCCTCCTGTGGACCAATAAAGGGCAGCACGCCCCGGCCGGATAAAATATATATTACCGGGCGGCTCCTTTTGTCCGTGTTTTTTCCTATCGCATCAGGGCAATTAAGGGAAAAGGCAGTCATTCCTTAGGGATGACTGCCTTTTTCCCGTTCAGATGATTATTGTCCGTCTACCAGTTCAAGTTCATACAGAGCACGGATACCATAACCATCGGTGCAGTCTGACGGAGGAATGTTGCGGCCGTCATCTGCGGACGGATAGTTGGTCCATACACTCTCGTTTACTTCGTAGAAGAATGCGGGACGATACATCAGGGCAAAGCTGGGAACTTCGGTCAGGTAGATCTCGGTCAGCTTGGTATAAGCGTCTTTGATCTCCTGCTCATCCGTCATGGTCGGGATGGACTGAACGATGGCGTTAGCCTCGTCGTTCTTGTACTGACCCCAGTTACCGCTGAAGTTGTTCTGCATGCCGACATACTCTTCACCGAAGAACTGATCGGCACGAGCCCACGGGCAGGAAGGAGCTGCAGAAGTAGTACCGTTCATGAAGATGTCGTAATCAGTCTGATCAGGGTTGCTGTAAACCGTTGAGTAAACGCTTGCTTCCGGATACAGGGTAGAAATATCGATACCGATCTTCTGTCCTGCTGCTGCAACAACTTCGATTGCTGCCTGCCAGTCAGACCATCCGTTCGGGCATACAGCGTTCAGGCTGATCTTTTCGCCGTTCCACTCACGCCAGCCGTCTCCATCGCTGTCGACAATGCCTGCGTCATCAAGGAGCTTTTTAGCGCCTTCGATGTCGTTGCCGGTCCACTGCAGATCTTTGACTGCGTCGCGATCATACAGGGCCTGCTCGCCGTCGGTCGTGTTCATAAGAGATCTGGGAACATCTTTGAAGCTGGGGCTCTGGTTGGTCATTGCGTTGGCGATAATGGTATCGTAGTCAACGGCAATGGCGATCGCTTTACGAAGAGCGGTATTCTCAGCCAGGACAGGGATGTTCATGTTGTACCAAGCAGTAGGAATGGTCAGGCATACGCCGTAAGGAACATCGTCAAGCCAAGTGGAAACCGGCAGTCCGTCTTTCTCCCACAGATCCTGGATATTGGGCAGGAACTGCTGGTTAACATCGATCTCGCCGGCCTTAAAGGCAACTTCGGTAGCTGCGTTATCAGAGAAAATGGTATGAGCGATATATTTCGGAACCGGCAGGCTTCCCCACATGGAAGCATCCTGGCCCCAGTAATTGTCGTCACGAATCAGAATAACCTTCTGATCATCTGCGTAATAGTAATGATAAGGACCGGAATATACGACATCTTCAGCTTTATCGTTCAGGATAGCCGTAGCATCGCCGTTATTGCGTTCGGATACGGTATCGATCCATGCTTTCTGGCAGATGGGGCAAGCAACGATAAAGTCAAGGACTTTCATGGGGTTAACAGGCGTTCCGTCATCGTTCTTCTTAGCATGAATAACGACAGTGGAATCATCTTTTGCTTCGATGCTGTCGATATAACCGCCATAACCATTACCAATGTTGTTGCCGACCTTAACGCCGATGTCAAAGGTAGCTGCAACATCCTGTGCGGTGACAGGAGTATTGTCGCTCCAATGAGCAGCCGGTTTGATCTTTACGGTCAATTCGGTCTGGTCGTCGTTCCAGCTGTAATCGCCGTCGGCAAGAAGAGGATACATCTTACCTGTCAGCATATCATACATGTACAGGGTTTCCATCATCAGAGTACGGTTGATCTGGCTGGTGGAAATGACCCAGTTGTTCTGGTTGGTTCCGATGGGGTTCCAAGTGTTAACGGTGCCCCACTGCTGACCGCCGAAGTAAAGGGTCTCATTGCGAGGCAGGTTGTTTACATCTGCATCCCCTTCATCGGTGGGCTGAGAAGCTTCCGAAGCTTCTGAAGTTTCCTGGCTGGATTCTTCAGCTGCAGTAGAAGTTTCTTCCTTGCTGGATTCCTCTGTTGCGGTGGATGATTCAGGAGTCGTTGAACTTTCATTGGAACTGCTCTTGGAGCATCCAGTGAAAAGACTCATGATCATGACAGCAGCCAGAATCACAGCAAGTGATTTACTGATCTTTTTCATGATTGTGTCTTCCTCCTTTTTAATTTTTCGCCGGTCAATAATATTCGGATAAGACTGGCGAATGACACAAATTTATCGTTTACAAGATATATTCTTTTAGTTATTTTGTCAAGAACTAAAACCAGGAAAAAGAAAATTTTCACAGTATTTCTTTGTTAAAATATTGCTTTTTGTATAAAATTGTTATAACTGATTAAAAATGCAAAGTGGTTACTTTTGCATACGACAAGGCGACCACAAGGCGAAATACAAAAGCATTCTTCTTTTTTACACAAAAAAGGGGCTGTGCAGGCACAGCCCCTTTTTTCGAGTAATTCTTACTGTCCGTCCGTCGTTTCCAGCTCATACAGAGCACGGATACCGTATCCGTCGGTGCAGTCGGTAGGAGGAATGTTACGACCATCGTCCGCGGACGGATAGTTGGTCCATACGCTCTCGTTTACCGCATAAAACATAGACGGACGATACATCAAAGAAAAACTTGGAACTTCGGTCAGGTAGATCTCGGTCAGCTTTGTATAAGCATCTTTGATCTCCTTCTCATCTGTCATGGTCGGGATGGACTTAACGATCGCATCCGCTTCATCATTTTTATACTGACCATAGTTACCGCTGAAGTTGTTCTGCATGCCGATATATTCTTCACCAAAGAACTGATCGGCACGAGCCCACGGGCAGGAAGGTGCTGCCGCAGAAGGACTCATCATGAAGATATCATAATCCGTTTCATCCGGGTTGCTGTAAACCGTATAGTATACACTGGATTCAGGATACAGAGTAGTAATGTCCACGCCGATCTTCTGTCCGGCAGCCGCTACAACCTCAATCGCTGCCTGCCAGTCGGACCATCCGTTCGGGCATACAGCATTCAGAGTGATCTTTTCGCCGTTCCACTCACGCCAGCCGTCTCCGTCGCTGTCGACAATGCCTGCATCATCCAGAAGCTTTTTAGCGCCTTCGATGTCGTTGCCGGTCCACTGCAGATCTTTGACTGCGTCATGATTATACAGGGCCTGCTCACCGTCGGTCGTGTTCATAAGAGATCTGGGAACATCTTTGAAGCTGGGGCTCTGGTTGGTCATTGCGTTGGCGATAATGGTATCGTAGTCAACGGCGATGGCGATCGCTTTGCGAAGAGCGGTATTCTCAGCCAGGACAGGGATGTTCATGTTGTACCATGCAGTAGGCATGGTCAGGCATACACCGTAAGGAGCCTGGTCAAGCCAGGTCGAAACCGGCAGTCCGTCTTTCTCCCACAAATCCTGGATATTGGGCAGGAACTGCTGGTTGACATCTACCTCACCGGCCTTGAAGGCAACTTCGGTAGCCGCATTATCGGAATAAATGGTATGCGCGATATATTTGGGAACCGGCAGGCTTCCCCACATGGAAGCATCCTGGCCCCAGTAATTATCGTCGCGGATCAGAACGACCTTCTGATCGTCCGCGTAATATTTATGATAAGGTCCTGAATAAACAATATCTTCCGCCGCATCATTCAAAATGGCGGTGGGATCATTATTATTTCTGGCCTTTACCGTCTCGATCCATGCTTTTTGTGCGACCGGGGCAAAGACCAAATAATCCAGAACTTTCAGCGGGTTGATAGGAACGCCGCTGCTATCTACCTTAGAATGTATAAGAAGGGTAGAATCATCAACAGCTTCGACACTGTCAATAAAACCGCCGTATGAGTTTCCGATCGAATTGCCGACAACCGTGCTGATGTCCCAGGTAGCGGCTACATCCTGTGCAGTGACCGGAGTACCGTCACTCCAGTAAGCCGCTGACTTGATCTTCACGGTCAGTTCGGTCTGGTCGTCGTTCCAGCTGTAGTCACCGTCGGCAAGAAGAGGAAGAATATCACCGTTCAGGATATTATACATATACAAGGTTTCAAACATTAAGCCTCGTCCGTACCCGCAGGCGACATTGTTCTGGTTGCTGCCGATAATATTCCAGCTGTTGATCGTTCCCCACTGCATTCCGCCCAGATACAGGGTCTGGTCACGGGGTAAATCGTTGGAATCAGCTTCTTTGCCCTCTGTCGATTGTGACGTTTCGGAAGTTTCCGCACTGGTTTCTTCAGCCGCTGTAGAAACTTCTTCCTTACTTGATTCCTCTGCCGCTGACGATGATTCAGAAGTCGTTGAACTTTCACCGGAACTGCTCTTAGAGCATCCAGTGAAAAGACTCATGATCATGACAGCTATAAGGATCACAGCAAGTGATCTTCTGATCTTTTTCATGATTGCGCCTTCCTTCTTTTGTTATTTTCGCCGTTGTTGGATAATGGATAAAATCGGCGAATACTACAAATAATTTAATTACAAAATATATTATTATAGTAATATTGTCAACTGGAAAATGGAAAAATTAAAATTTTGCACAGTATTTCTTTGTTAAATTATTATTTATTGTATAATTTTACAATCAATCAAAATTTCTAAAAAGCATGCTTTTAGCCATGAACGCCCATGGCGGGACTTTCCTATTCACATAAAAAAAGGACTGTATCTGCACAGTCCTTTTCCAAAACACGTATTCTCCGAACTCTGTTTATTCTTCTTGCGCTGTCAGCACCAGCGAGCCTTCCCCGCTGACAACTTCTTTGATCTTGTCCAATTCCTTCTGTCCCACCGCGATCTCTGCCATCGAAGCAGGGACAGCTTTGACGAACTTCTTCCGGACAATGGTCGTATCCCCTGCCTTCAGTTCGAAGGAGCCTGCATTTAAAGGATGGGATACCCGGCAGAATACCGAGAAAGGTTTGGTCAGAGATACCCGCTGCGGCACGGTATAGCGGACCGCTCCCTGGGCACTGACCGGGACATATTTCACGATGTTTTCCGCCTGGCCAAGTGAATTCTGCGCGGCTGCTTTACCGGCGATCATGCTTTCCCTGGTGACAAAATCAACGATATCATGAACATGCAGAACGTTGCCGCAGGCATAGATGCCCGGGATCGTCGTCTGACGGTCCTCATCGACACAGGCGCCGCCGGTGACGCGGTCCATGTCGACAGCTACCGTCCTGGTCAGTTCGTTTTCAGGCAGCAGACCAACTGACAGCAGCAAGGTATCGCAGGGCACATAACGCTCGGTCCCTTTGATGACATTGCGCTTGTCATCGACATTGGCGATCGTAACGCCTTCCAGCCGGTCCCGGCCGTGGATATCGATAACGGTCGTGCTCAAATATAGAGGAATATTCTCATCGATCAGACACTGCTGGATATTACGGGGCAGGCCGGCTGAATAGGGCATCAGTTCGCAGACCATCTTGACGTGTGCTCCCTCGTATGTCATACGGCGGGCCATGATCAGTCCAATATCACCGGAACCAAGGATGACGACTTCATGGCCGGGCATGATGCCTTCCAGATTGATCAGCTTCTGGGCAAGTCCGGCGGAATAAATGCCGGCGGGGCGGGTGCCCGGTGTTTTCAGGTTGCCGCGGACACGCTCCCGGCAGCCCATGGCCAGGACCACCGACCGGGCATGAAGCTCCAGGACACCATATTGGGGAGACAGGCATAAAACCGTCTTGGTATAGTCGCTGCGGTCGGGATGATACTGAAGTTCCAGTACCATGGTGCCAAGCTGGGTTTCGATGCCCCGTTCATTTACCTGATCGATAAAGCGCTGGGCATATTCCGGTCCGGTCAGTTCTTCTTTGAACCACTGCAGGCCGAATCCGTTATGAATGCACTGCTGCAGGATCCCGCCCAGATGGGTATCTCTCTCAATGACTACTAGACTTCTTTCGCCCTGGTCATAAGCGCTGACGGCAGCAGCCAGACCGGCCGGGCCTCCGCCTACGATAACGGTCCCTACTTGGCGGATCATGAGCGGCCTCCTTTCAGACGTCCCTGACCGATCTCGGTTCCCTTTTGAGCCTTGCGGACCTCTTCAAAGGGGATACCGGTCTCTTCCGAAATGATTTCCATGACGCGGGGCGTGCAGAAGCTGCCCTGGCAGCGTCCCATGCCGGCGCGGCAGCGCCGTTTGACCCCGTCAATGGTCGGAACAACGATCGGGCCTCGTAAAGCCCGGCGGATCTGTCCCTCGGTCACCGTCTCGCAGCGGCAGACGATCCGGCCGAAATCCGGATCCTTTTTGCAAAGTGCCTCGCGGCTTTCCCAATCCATGTCTCTCACGCAGGGAATCGCCTCTCTGGTGTCAATAAAATCCGCTTTCTTTTCCGCGCGCAGCCCTTTTTTCTCTAAAAGATCCAGAGCCATTTGGGCTACATCTTCGGCGATAGCCGGAGCAGAAGTAAGGCCCGGAGAACAGATACCGGCTACCTGGATCAATCCTTCTGCCTTTTGGGAAGGGCCGATAATAAAATCGCTGCCCGATACGGCACGGATGCCGGCAAAACCGGTGATGGCGCCTCCCGAAGGAAGAGACGGACAAGTTTTTCTTCCTAATGCAAAGATACGGGACTGGCCGTCAGATGTCGTGGCCGTATCATTCAGATCATCCTGAGGCAGTGGATCGCTGGAAGGTCCCAGCAGCAGATTTCCTTCCGCTGTCGGAGTCACCAGAACTCCCTTTCCGTCTTCGTTGGGAGTCTGGAAAAGGACGTGGCTGACGAAGCCTCCCAGATTGCGGTCATATAAGGTATATTCGCCTTTCCGCTGTGTGATCGGGATATCCTCGCCGCCTGCCATCCGGCTTACCTCTCCGGCGCTCAGCCCGGCACAATTGACAAGTACTTTGGCCTCGATCGACTTAGTAGCGGTTGTGACCGTAAATCCTTCCTCCGTTCGGGCAATGGCGCGGACACCCTCTTCCAAAAGGAAAGTAACTCCATTGGCAGCGGCGTTGTCCGCAAAGGCGATGGTCGCTTCGTAAGGAGAAATGATGCCGGCTGTCGGGGCATACAGGGCGCCGATCACCTGATCAGACAGATTTGGCTCCATGGCGCGGGCCTGGTCCCCGGTCAGGATCTTCATATCCGGAACGCCATTATCAAGGCCCCGCTGGTAAAGATCCTGTACCGTCTGCATGTCACTCTGGCTGAAAGCCAGCACCAGAGACCCGATCCCGCGGTAGGGGAAGCCTAATTTGGCTGCCAGTTCAGGGTACATGGCGCAGCCTTTTACATTATAGCGGGCCATCAACGAACCGGGCCGGGGATCGTAGCCGGCGTGAACGATACCGGAATTAGCCCCCGATGACCCTCTTGCTACATCCTCGCGCGCCTCCGCTACAATCGTCCGGACCGTATAGCGTGACAGTTCGCGGGCGATCGCGGAGCCGGTGACTCCGCCGCCGATAATCAGTACATCACATTTCATCGGCATATTATCCTCCTTGAAACAAATGATTCCTTCTCAATTGCCGGCAGCGGCACTGCTGCTTTCTTCCAGACTCTCGGGAAGACTTGACTCATCATCCGAGAAAGTCAGATCGGCAGGCTCGGTCGAAACGGATTCCTCACCGCTCCGTTTATGGGCATCCGCATAAGCCAGGATCACGTCCCCTATTTTTTCAGCCGCCGCCTGGCGGTTAGCCTCGTCCATCATCAGTTCTTTATCAAAATCATAGGTACAGAAACCAAGATATACGTTTACGGCCGGTACTTTGACTTCAAGCAGCTGATTGGTCTCGATACTGACCTCTCCTCTGGACCAGGTCCCGATGCCGTCCGCCGCCGCCTGCATCAGGCTGTCGGCCAGCTGGGCACATTCCTGCTGACGGGCTTCATTGTCCTCCGGCACGATCTGATTCGAATCATCCGAACTGGTATCGCCCTGATCGTCCTGACCGTTCAGATCGATATCCGTCCAGTAAGATGCGGTCGTTCCGCCCATTTCCAGATCCGATGCGTTCACATGCAGCGAAATGATCAAATCCGCGTGATATCCCTCGGCTATCGTCAGCCGCTGGGCATCCGTCCGGTTTTCGTCCCGGTCACGGGTAAGGGCAAAGAAATAATCGGGATTTTTCGCGCTCAAATACTGCTGCATCTTAAGAGCTACATCCAAAGTGATGTCTTTTTCCACACAATCGCCGTTGTAGTTGCCCTTATCGACACCTCCGCCCGCCGCATCGATCACCACGATATATTTGTACTGCGACAGATCCGTCCCTGCCGTTTCCGAAGACTCTTCCTGACTGCTTAAGAGCCTTTGGGTCGATAAATTGTCCATGTTGGTATTCAGGACCGCAGCCATGTAAGCGGCCAGCTGCTTGCCGAAGCTTTCGATATTTGTCGCAGGCACCGAAACGGCTGTCTGTGAGGACTGAGCTGCCTGACTGGCCTGAGGTTTGATCTCCTGGATGGCAGGCTCGGAAGACGATGCTTCCTGCTTGGCTTTTCCGGACGAGGAACGGCCGGCCGCGGTCACGATCGCTACGATGATCAGGGCAAGAATGGCCAGAAAGGCAATAAAGCGTTCCGGATGGATCAGCTTCAGTCTCCTTTTTCTCCGCCTGTCAGGCCGCCTTTGAGGACTGCGGCCGGAGGAAGACCCTCCGGACTGCCGGTAGCGGTAATTGCTGCCGTTTCCACGGCTTTGATAATTTCCGCTCCCGCGTCTTGTAAAATCATTCCTTGGGCTCATAACGACCACTTCCTGCTCTTGACCGGTCCCTTGATACTAAGGGCTCCGGTCAGGAAGACCATGGCCCTGACCAGGGGCGTATACATAACAAACGATTTAAAGGTTTTCAGAAAGATGCTTAGCTTAAGCGGCCGCAGGGCCTGCCTGTAGCGCAGATGGATAAGATCCTTTGCCTTCTTTTTATCGGACTTTACCAGGCGGCCCATAGCCTTTGCCAGCTTCTCGCCGCTTCTCATGGCGAAACTGATCCCCTCGGAAGAACTGGGGCTGATCAGACCGGCTGCCTCCCCGGCCAGAAAGACACGTCCCCCGCCGCTGTTGACACTGCCGACAGCCCTTGGCCTTAAAAGCCGGCATCCCTGCCGTTTCAAGGGGCAGGACAGATCAAAGCCTTTAATGGTCAAGTCCTCTTTCAGATATTCGAAGCGCTGACTGGCTGTGCCGTATTTGGGGCTTTTTTCTGCCGGGATAGCCGCCCCGATCAAAATTTTATTTCCTTTGGGAATGACCCAGCTGTAATAATCGGTAACTCTTTTGTCAAAGACAGCCATGTAATACGGAAGAGGCTTTGCGACTTCATGAATTTCCTGGATAGCTACATAGTTTCTGGGAAGGCGCTCTTTCTTTTCATTTTTGAGCAGCTGGCAGCGGATAACGGACGAGGCCCCGTCCGCACCTACCAGATAACGACAGCTGACCTGGCGGGCCGGCTGATCCGCTCCGTCTTCATCGACAGATCTGAAATCGACCAGGACCCGGTCGTCTTCTTCTTTAAAACCTGTGACCCGGATCCCCTGCCAGACGGTCACATTAGGCCGCCTTGAGGCGCGTTTGAGCAGCTGGTGATCGAACCAGCCGCGATCCATATTCAGATAATTGCGGGGATAGAACCTCTCCATCCTGGATTCGAAATCAACAGCCCTCACCGAGAATACGTTAGGTGCCATCAACGTCTTTCGGTCAAGGCCGATCCCCAGATGTGCCAGTTCTTCCTGAGCGGCATGATCCAGCATACCGCCGCAGCACTTGGCTTCCTCCTCGATCCGATCTGTATCCAGGACATGACGACGATCGACTACAAGGACGCGGATCCGCGGATCAAGTCCGGCTGCTAAGATGCTGCCGCAGGGGCCCGCTCCGACAATAATCACATCAAATTGCTTCAATCCAGCTTCCAGCCTTTCAGATATTTATTCTTCAAAATGCCTCGGACCGCCTTGCCCCAGCCCAGGGGATATCCATCCACCGTGACCAGGGTCCAGCCGTCCTCAAAATCGCCCGTCAGGGTCTCCCCCTTCAGGTAGGAAAGGGCCCGAGGGTCATCAAAAGCACAGTCGATGCGCCGTTTTACCTGATCTTTCGTCAAAGTCAGCGCAAAAGCCTGACTAGGTTCGAATCGGTCCTTCTTCAGCTCGCCCAGCAGGATGCCGCACCTGAGCACCCGAAGCCCGGCCAGCGTTCCGTGCTCGATGGGACTGTAATACAAACTACCGTTGATTTTGGAAAGATAACCGTCCCCGGGAAGGATCTTCTGCCACTCCCCGTTGAGATTGTCCCGGCACCAGCCTTCAAACAAGGTAAGATCCTGGGCGGAAAAACCTCCTCTTTGATCTTTTTCCTCCAACATGGTCGGAGTGTATGTTCCGTCTTTGACCATCAGGGCCGCAAAATGCCCCTGTCCCTTGACCTTCTGGGGCCAGAACCGGGCCGTATAGGCCAGCTCCTTCCGCTTTGCATCTGCCCATTCGGGATGGCCGTCTTCCATACCTCCGGTTTTTTCAATAGGGACCAGATGTATGTCCGGATGGTCGGTCAGAAAACGATCGATCATCTGCTCATCTTCAAGAGGAGAAAAAGTACAGGTCGAATAAAGGATCATTCCGCCAGGAGACAGCATTTTATAGGCTTCGGTCATGATCTGGTCCTGCAGTTTGCGGTAATACTCATTACCGTACTGCTCCCAGTTTTTCATGATGGAAGGTTCTTTATGAAACATGCCTTCTCCGGAACAGGGGGCATCGACCAGGATCTTATTAAAATAACCGCCAAACCACTTGCCTAATTTATAGGGAGCTTCCGCTGTTACGACAGCCTGTGTCGCTCCCTGCATTTCCAGGTTTTTCAGCAGCGCTTTGGCCCTCGAAGGACTGATATCATTGGATACCAGGACTCCTTTTCTTCCTAGTTTACCAGAAAGAAAGGTGCTTTTGCCGCCCGGGGCCGCACACAGATCCAGCACATGATCGCCGGGTTCTATCGGCAGGATCTGGGCCGGAGCCATAGCACTCGGCTCCTGAAGATAAAACAAACCGGCAAAATAGTCCGGGCTTTTGGAATAGGCCGAGGTTTCTCCTTTTAAATAAAAGCCGCTGGGGCACCAGGGCACCCGTTCCAGGTCTTCACCGGTCTGAAGTCTGCGGCGCTCTTTGTATTGTTCAGGTGTGATTTTAGAGAGATTGACCCTGAGCCCCTGCCAGTAATCATGCTCAAAGGTGGCCGTATAAGCCTTCCATCCGTCCTCCGACAGAAGTTTCTTCATGTTCTCTTCAAACAAAGGGGGAAAATGTACCATCTCTCATATCTCCTTGCTCTTATATCACAGGAACCATGATACAACAATTTTGTCTTTCTGCCAATATAAAACAGAGCTGCCGGTCCCGTCCCGAAATCTGAAAAAAGGAAGCCCCCGGACAAAAAGACAGGGATGTAAGAAACGAATGATCATTTCCCACATCCCCGATCTGTTTTATCAGCAAATCTCTTTCGGCAGTTTGGTCTTCGGATCGTTGACCATTTCCTGCAGTGCTCTCATCACACCGTATTTCCCATGAGGCCAGGTAAGACCGCCCTGGAAATAGACGATATAAGGCGGCTGGATAGGAGCGTCCGCCGAAAGTTCGATCGACGCGCCGGAATTAAAAGAACCGGCCGCCATAATGATTGGAACACCATATCCCGGCATATCCCACGGGACAGGTGTAACATGAGAGTCGACAGGTGCAGCTGCCTGGACCCCTTTGCAGAAGCTTAAGATCGCTTCGCTTTGGTTTAAAGTAATAGCTTCGACGATATCACACCGCTCTTCATCCGCTTTGGGCAGCACATCATAACCGAGTGCTGAGAAAACAGCCGCTGCGTAAACCGCTGTTTTCATAGCCGCGGCGGTAACAGTGGGTGAATAGAACAAACCCTGGAACATGGCTTTGGTAACGCCAAGAGTTGCCCCGGCTTCCTTACCAAGTCCCGGTGCCGTCAGATGGACAGCGCACAACTCGATCAGGTCCTTACGGCCGACGATATAGCCGCCGATGGGAGCAAGGCCGCCGCCCGCGTTTTTGATCAGCGAGCCTACAGCGATGTCAGCCCCCACATCCGTGGGTTCGATCGTCTGGGTGAACTCACCGTAGCAGTTGTCGACCATGGCAATGACGTCGGGTTTTACCTCTTTGACCGCTTTAATGATGTCGCCGATTTCCTTTACGGACAAAGAATGGCGGTACTCATAGCCTTTGGAGCGCTGGATCTCGACAACTTTGGTCTTAGGTCCGATAGCCGCCGTGATCGCGGGAATATCGGGCAGATTCCTGTCATTCAAAGGAACGATCTTATAAGTAATGCCGAATTCGGTCAGATTTCCGACTTCATTACGAATGCCGACGACACCCTGCATGGTGTCGTAAGGAGTGCCGCAGGCAAACAGGATCTCGTCACCGGGACGCAGGATGCCGAATACCGTGGTTGCAAGTGCATGGGTGCCGGAAATGATCTGTGGACGGACCAGAGCATCTTCGGTATGGAAAATGTCCGCGTACACTTTTTCAAGTGTATCTCGTCCGGGGTCGGTATAGCCGTAGCCGGACGTGCAGTCGAAATGCATTTCCTGGACCTGCTCTTTATGAAAGGCATCCAAAACTTTCCACGAGTTATATTCCGCGATCCGGTCAAGTTCATCGAACTTGTCTCTGAGGCCTTTTTCCTGCTTTTCGCAGAAAGATGCGACTTCAGGACTGATTCCCATCTGCCCTAACAGTTGTGCTTTATCTGTCATTCTTCCTCCGTATTTTCTGACGCTTCTTCCTTTACAGCAAGATTCAGTTCAACAGGTTTTGACGGACTGATCGTTGAAACAGCGTGTTTATACACGACCTGCTGCCTTCTGCCTTCGGACTCGATCATAATTACGAAGTTATCATAACTCCGAATTACCCCCTTGATCTGATATCCGTTGGTAAGAAACATTGTGACTTCTGTCTTTTCTTTTCGCAGGGTATTCAAAAATACGTCCTGCAGATTGGTCTGCTTATTCATAGCAACCTCCCCTTGCGTAAATAATACACTTGTTGCTTTTCTTACCCTATTCTCGCCTTATTCTCATTGTAGGAAAACGTTGAGAATATTGAGAATACTTCTTTAGAATTTTACCCTAAAAACCGCTATATTTCAAGGGCAATATTTTAAAAACAACTTTAAAATGTATAAAAAGCAATCTGGTATTATTTTTATTTATATCAGCAATTGCCTTCCCGGGCATTCCTTCCCGGATACCAGGCAAAAAAAATCATGAGAGACTAATGATCTCTCATGACCTTTTCAGATGGAAGGTACAGGGCTCGAACCTGTGACCCTCTGCTTGTAGGGCAGACGCTCTCCCAGCTGAGCTAACCTTCCT
>OMYN01000021.1 GCA_900315265.1 uncultured Eubacteriales bacterium | reverse complement strand
GTCATCTGCCCAAAGGTGCCGTTTATCGTCTTATCACTCAAGGTAACGGTGAACTCGAAGGACTTGCTGCTATCCGTATCGTTGCCGGAGACGGTCTTGGTGATCCTGATGGATCCAAAAGTGTCCCTGCTATTGACGAATTTAGCGTTCCTGGTACCGTTTCCGGTGATCGTTCCGGTCTCGCCGAAGGACTGGGTCTTGTAGCCTTCCGCACTGTAGTCGGCCTCACTTACCGTGTAAGCGGCTCCGTTGGGAAGGTCCTCAGCGGTTTTGCTTTCCCCGTTCTTCAGGGTAAAGGAAGCTTGGCCATTGGCGAACTCCATGTCGCCATGGGTACCGGTAACAGTCTTGTCACTTAATTCTACCGTGAACGAGAAAGCCTTGCCCGTGTCTGCGTCGTTGCCGGTAACAGTCTTGGAAACCGTCAGGCTTCCGAAGGAATTTCTGGTATTAACAAAGGTAAGCTCTTTGGTCGTATTGTTCTCAACAAGACCGGTAAATCCGTCCGGCTGGCTGCAGGTATAGCCTTCCTTGCTGTAATCCGCCTCGGTAACGGTGTAGGAAATCCCGGCGGGCAGGTGATGCAGGGTCTTGGACTCGCCGCCCTTTAAGGTCAGGGACCCGACGCCCTTGGTAAAGGTGATCCCGTCAATATCGCCGGTAACGTCATAACCGGTCAAACGGACGGTAAACGAGAATTCTTTCTGAGGATCGACATCGTTGCCTGCCAGCGTCTTTTCGATCTTGAGGCTGCCCTCCCGGTAGGTGTTGATAAAGGTAACGAGCCCGTCTTTTTCAGACGGAACCGCTGTCAGCTGTCCCTCCCCGTTGTCGGTGACCGTCACCGTGATCAGCTTACCGCTTTCGGCCTCCGCATCGTTGGTTACGCCCGCAAGCGTTCCGGATTCGGTGATCTTGTACTGATAGGTCCCAGGTTTGGTAAAGGTGATCGTTCCGAAGGACGCGCGGCTGCCCTTTTGATCCGTATTGGTGATCACGGTCGTATCCGGCATGGGTGCCCCTTGGGTCACTGCGGTCAGAGTAAAGGTAAATTTCCCGGCCATATCCGGCAGCCAAACGTCGCCGGTGTAGATCAGGGACTTGGCAATGCCTAGGTCAGCCGAAGTTTTTTCGACCGCATAGTTGTTAGTAAAGGCAGCTTCCTGGACATGATCACTCGTAATAGTCCCTTGATTTCCGGTCGTCTGCGTCTGGGTAAAGCCCTTAGGCAGATCGGCTTCCTCAACCTTATAGCGGCTGCCGCTGGGGATATCCGCGATGGTCGCGGACTCGCCGTCTTTGAGCTGGATCAGGCCATCCTGTCCAAGCTGCGCCGGCTGGGAAACCGTGCCGTCTTTATGGGTAATCGTATAGCTGATTTTCTGGCTGGAAATGTCAAGATCCTTACCGTCTTTATCCGTCAGCGTGACCTTGAAAGAGAATTCTTTGTCAGGCGCTGTCAGTCCTTCGGAAGCCGTTACCGTCTTACTGATCTTCAGACGTCCCTTCAAGGTATTGGTGACGGTCAATTCACTGTCGCCGCCCGCACTGTCCTGAAGAACGCTCTCTACGATCATGGGATGCAGGACATCCGCTGCTACTTCATAATGATTGTTGGACCCCTCTTCCACGATCGTATAATCGTGTCCGTCTTCCAGCGTCTCGCCTCCCGCTATCAGGCCGGGTGCAATAAAAATCACACTCTCCCAATTATTGGCAGCGCTGAGCGTAACCGGAATATAGGTCTGATCGTCACGGGTGATCTTGAGCGTAATGCTGTCGGGCCGGCTGCTTGTATCCAGATCATCGGTCCAGACTTTGCGGACGGTCAGCTGAGTTTTATCCAGAGGAATAGGATCCGGCTGATCGATCGCATCCGTCCCTTTGCTCTCTTTGACCCCATGATAGGTTCCGTCTTCCAGCTGAGTAAAGGTATAGCCGTTAGCCGACCAGGTCCCGTCTCCGTTATCCTGCGCACCGTCCGGCAGATGTTCGGTATCCAGCGTTTCCAGCTGTGTATAATCGATCGAAGCGTCGGTATTGGTCTTAAGGCCGTAGCCGCCTTCGATCGACGCGATCTGCTTTTTCTCGGCATCGGTCAGTGAGTCGTAGGTCTTAAGGCCGTTGTTCAGATCGGAGACCAGGTCATAAGCAGACTGAGAAGGCCATACCCGGAACGAAACGGTATAGGTAACACCGTCTTCCAGCTGCATACCGCCCAGATCCCAGCTGACACTTCCATCAGTAAAGGAAGCCGCAGGCGCATCTGTCCATACCTGACCGTCTCCGTAAGAGCCTCCGCTTATTTGATAGCTAAAGCTGTCGGCATCTCCGTCAAGAAGAACATGGGAAGTCAGACTGGTCACACCGTCCGAGATCTTGCAGTCTTTATAAGAAAAGTTGGCATTGATCTGATTGACGATCGCTTCGAAGGCTGCCAGGACTTGGTCATTGTTTTTGGCATCAAAGTTGGCAACTGCTCCGCTGTCCCTGGCCAGCTGTGCCATCTCATTAGCATCGCCGTATACGTTCAGGGTATACAGTTTCTTACCGCTGTTAACGATATTCCTGGCCTGGACCAGGGCATATTTATAGTTCTTCCCGTTATTGTCGGAGTTGCCGCTGCCATAAACGTAATGACCGTAATTATCGTAATAATAACGCTGATTCTCCGGGCCTTGTCCTCCGCCTTGGGTCAGTCGGAAGGTAGGGTTGCCGTCGGAAACAAAGATCACATACTGGTCGGCATCCGAACGCAGTTGAATGCTATTCGCGGTTTGAAGAGCATCTTCCCAGTTGGTACCGCCATCGGCTTTAAGGCTATTGACGGTACTGCTGAAACTGCTGTAATTCGTAACGCCTGTTGCACGCACGGCTGCAACATTTGAGAAACTTACCAGAGACAACTGGACTCTGTCCGGTTCAGCAGTCGTATTATTAGCCAAAAGACTCTGAGCCAATTGATTAACAGCTTCCTGTGCCTTTGACAAGCGGGAGGGATTGTTACGTCCTACAGCCCTTCTCGGGTCCACACTGCCGTACGCCATACTTCCGGAAATATCCAGAATAATAACCACGTCCGCTTTATTGGATTCCTGGCTCGAAGAAGCTTTTCCGGTCACACTCAAAGACAGGGTATAAGTTCCATCACCATTGTCTGTCAAGGTCTTGGATGTCGCCGGTCCGGTCGTAGTGGAGTTTTGAGCAGCACGCCTGATTGCAGCTCTTGCCGGCAGACTGCTTATGCCGGCCGCTGCCTCCGTTATCTCGGTAAATTCATCGTGTTCCTCGGCAAAGATGACAGGTCCGGGTCCGGTCAGGTTGATCAGCCTGACATTATCCTCAATAGTAACGTTGCCATCACCGTTTTCGTCCGCCCTTACCCAGATCAGTCCATCCTGAGTATGGGCAGGCATATCCACTTCTGCGGGAGCCTCCTGGCTGGCGGTCACCCACTGATCGGAAATCTGACTTCCGTCCAGGGCCGTGAAGATAACTTCGACCTGGCCCTGGTGAGAGGCATCCGCCGTTTTTTCTGTATCCGGCTGGGACAAGCCGGAAAGTTCCGCGTTCTGATCATCCTCTTCTCCGAATGAATCGTTCGAAGAAGTTTCACTACTGTCTGTTTGTTCACTTTCAATCAGGCTTGTTTCATCCTGAGTCGTATCCTGTGAATCAGCATCCGGGACACCAGCCTTACTTTCTACTTCGCCGCTGCCTTCTGCTGTGTCTTCTGTCTGCACGTAAAAACTACCCTGATCAGCAGCATTATCGGTTTCTTCATTATCAACCGTTTGCTGATCGGTCAGGGCTGTTTCTTCCTGCCCTATCCTTTCGTCATCGGCTGCTGAAACCAGCTGATTAGGCAGCATGGTCAAAATCATCAGCAGCGATACCAGTATAGAAAGGATAGACCGGACTCCTTTTCTTCTACGGTTACGGTTTTTCATGTCTCCTCCTGATTCGTGTAATCTTTACATATGTAATAAATATCATCCATTGTAAAAGCCTACAATTTTGGATATTTACATGAAAAATATAAATTAGAAACCACTTACTCACAACTACCCGGATGGGTAATTAACCTGTCAATTTAAAGATTCGTCTTTTTTGACAATGGTTCTGGTCGGTTAAAAAGGGGAGGAAACAAATAAAAAAGGGGCTGTGAACGTTTCTTCACAACCCCTCAGCCTATACGGGCAAGTTGGCTTTCAATTACACATCAATAAAGTTCTGATGTCTCATAGCAAAGTAGCGGTCGTTCTTGGACAGTTTGTTGACCAGCAGGAAGGCAACCACAAAAAGAACAGCGATAAAAATAATAAAATACCACTGACTGCTGTCAGAAGAAGTCGAAGCGATATAGTCATAAGCACCGTGGATCAAAGCCGGGCAGAGGACCGACAGGACCCTGAAAAAGGTAGACCGGCCGTTTTCACCTAAGTAGGAGCAGCCGCGGGCCAGGCCGTAAAATACCCCCATGAACACGCCGAAGCAAGCATGGCCGGGGATGGCTGTAACAGCCCGCACCAAAGCTGTCGTAAACCCATAATGCATGACATAGCTCAGATTTTCCCACAGGGCAAAACCAAGTGAAACAAAAACCGCATAAACGACGGCGTCATATTGGCAGTTAAACTCAGGCGAGTTCCAGGTACGCCGATTCATCATAAAGTACTTGGCCCCTTCCTCGGAAAAAGCAACCACGACAAAATACAGCCATATATTATAAGTACGGGTATTTTCCTCAACAAACGCTCCCAATACAGCTTGCCCGATCCACTCCAGGACCATAGCGATCAAAGCGGATAAAATACCGGCTACGACCAGGTTTCCCAAAAGAGCGGGAGATTCTTTGTCCAGACGGTCGGACCGGTATACTTTTACCATCAGAAAAATAGCCGGAACGACGGCTGACACGATCAGGATCCAGTTATAGGTCAATATGGGCGCCATTAAAAAATAAAACATGGCCTTCTCTCCTTTCAAAGGCAGAAAAATCTTTCTTATTATATCACGTCTGCTTTTCTTTTTCTTGCCTCCGCACCTGTTTATATCCTATAATGAGCACATTATGGAATATGTATCCGTATCCGATGTTTTAAAGAAAGCATTTGGTCAGAAAATCTACCGGCTGAGTCTCCAGTCCGGCTGCACCTGCCCCAACCGGGACGGTTCCTTGTCCTTTGGCGGCTGCACCTTTTGTTCGGAAGGCGGCTCCGGCGACTTTGCCTCCCCTCTTCTTCCTATCGATCAGCAGATCGACCTGGCCCGCGCCAGAGTGGACCACAAACTACCCTCTTCCATACCGCTAAGTGATAGGGAGTATATTGCCTACTTTCAGTCTTACACCAACACCTACGGACCGGTCGACCGACTGACCAAGCTTTATCGTCAGACCATTCTCCGTCCTGATATCTGTCTTTTGTCTCTGGGGACCCGCCCCGACTGTCTGGGCCCGGACATGATCGATATGCTGGCGAAACTGGCAGCGATCAAACCTGTCTGGGTGGAACTGGGCCTTCAGACAGCTGACGACAAGATCGCACAGGATAGCAATAGAGGCTACAAAACCGAGGTTTACCAGGAGGCCTATCAGCGCCTTAAGGAAGCCGGGCTGACTGTCATTACCCACCTGATCCTGGGGCTGCCCGGGCAGAGCAAGGACGATATTCTGGCATCTGTTGATTATGTTTCCGGCCTTTACCGGCCCTATCTTCCGTCCGACGGGCGATCCGATATTAATACGGACGGGGTCAAGCTGCAGCTTTTGCATGTGCTCAAGGGGACAGAAATGGGCCGGCAGTACCTGGAAAAGCCTTTCCACGTCCTGTCGCTTGAAGAGTATACGGACCTGGTCGTCAGCTGTCTTCAGCACCTGCCGCCGCAGACCGTTATCCACCGCCTCACCGGCGACGGGCCCAAAAAGCTGCTGATCGCTCCCCTATGGAGCGGCGATAAAAAGCGGGTCTTGAACACGCTGACAAAAGCCATCCGGGATGCCGAGCGATGATGCCTGCATAACAGAAAAACCGGCCGCAAATAAGCGGCCGGCTTTTTTCGTTCCAAGCTTTTTAGCTCATTTCCAGGAGAATTCTCCGAACAGATAGCAGGTCAGCGAGGTGTTGAACTCACCTACGTTCAGATCGCCGTCAGCTGCCAGCAGGACAGAAGGATACCAAACCGGGATGTAGTAGCAGGACTCGGTGGAAACCTTCATGGCGTTCTGGAATCCGGCCTCGTCTTTAGCATCGGCAAAGGCTTGGTTGACATCCTCGTCAACGGCTCCGGCAAAATCAAGGCCGGTATCCGGTTTGAAGATCAGCGAATAAGAACCGAAGGAAGGCAGCAGGCCGATACTGGTAAGAGCCAGATCATAGTCGCCGGACTGGATCCTGGTCATATCCGGGGTCTCTTCGATCGTAACCTTGAAGTAAGACTGTTCCAGCATCTCTTTCAGAAGTTCGCTGGCCGTGACGATATCATTATTGGAAGTAACCGCTACCAGGGTCACCTCTGCCGGTTTGGACTCAGAATAACCGGCGCTTTCCAACAGTTCCTTGGATTTATCAATGTCCTGGTCAAAATGATCGGCGTTATCCGTGTAGAACTGAGTCAAAGGAGTAGCCAAGTTGTAGGCGGTAGTACCGGTCCCGTTGCTTGCTGCATAAGCTAGATCGTCACGATTGATGGCATAAGCGACCGCCTTGCGAACATCCTGACTGGCAAAAGTTTTGCCGTCGGTAGAATTCATGGTAATGTAGCCGACACGGTTCACAGGCTGGGTCGTACCCTGGACGTTATCATCCGCCGTAATATTCTTGAAGTTGTCCGGGCTGGAATACTGAGCGACATCCAGGTCTCCGGACTCAAAAGCGACCTCGAAGTCACCGGTCAGATGTTTGAAATAAATGGTGTCGATGGAAGCATCGCCCCAGTAACCGTCGAAACGATTAAGAGTGATATCACCGCTGCTCTCGATACCGCCGAAGGTATAAGGGCCGGTTCCATCCTCGTTGTAAACCAGATCATCGTTGGGATCGGAGATCACGCCTTCTGCCCAGGACTTGTTAACAATATCCATCGCCTGAATATAGCCGGACAGGTCATTGAAAGAAGCGCCGTTGTCCTGATTGGGGAAGGTCCAGGTAAAGTGGGTATCATCGGTAATAGTCATCTCAACGTTGCCGTAGATAGCGGAGCATACCGGAGAGTTCTTGGTACGGCCCAAGGTATATTCAACGTCTTCACTGGTCAGCGTATCGCCCGAATGAAATTTGACGTTGGAGCGCAGGGTAAAGTCAACGCTGCCGTCGTCATTCTGCGTCCAGCTTTCAGCCAGATACGGTTTCATTTCGCCTTTGTTGTCGAACAGGAACAAGGGCTCATAGATCTGAGCAAGGACCGTGTCTTCGTCCTGACTGGTGAACAGCTCCGGGTCGATCGTAGAAACAGTGCCGGAATAAGCGGTCGTCAAAGCGTTGTTGTCCTTGTTTCCGGTGGTAGGACGGGATTTACCGTTCTTTTCCTGGGAAACCAGCTCACCTGCTGACGCAGATTCGTCACCTGCCTGACTGCTTGTAGAGCCGGCTTTGGACGAGCAGCCGGACAGCATGGATACGGCTAAGGCCAGCACCATTGCCAGTGAAAGGACTGCGAATGATCTTTTCTTCATGTGTGTTATCCTCCTTCACATGATCTTACTTGTATAAGTGACACTTCACAAAGTGATTGTCAGCAACTTTTTTCCAGCTTGGTTCCTCGCTTCGGCATAGGTCCGAAGCATAGGGACAGCGGCTGGCGAAACGGCAGGCCTTGGGCGGATCAACAGGCGACAGCACATCCCCTTTCAGAATGATGCGTTTCTTGGCTTTCTTTTCAGCGGCGGTAAAAGCCGGAGTTGCTGAAAACAAAGCCTGCGTATAGGGATGAGCCCGATCTTTCCAGACAGCCTCCATGGTGCCTCTTTCCACGATCTGGCCCAAATACATAACGATGATCTCATCGCTGATGAAATGGACGATATTCAGATCATGAGAAATGAAGAGGTAGGTCAGCTTCAGCTGATCCTGCAAATCTTTCAGCAGGTTAATGATCTGAGCCTGAATGGAAACATCCAGGGCGCTGACCGGTTCGTCACAGACGACCAATTCCGGATCGGTAGCCAGCGCGCGGGCAATGCAGATTCTCTGCCGCTGTCCTCCGGAAAACTGATGGGGATAAAAGAGGGCATGTTCACTGCCTAGGCCGCACATGGACAAGAGCTGTAAGGCTTTTTCCTGCCTTTCTTTCTCATTCTGGCCGATGCCGAAGTTCTGCATGGGCTCCATCACGATGTTAACGGCCCGCATGCGAGGGTCCAGCGAAGAATAAGGATCCTGCCAGATCAGCTGCATTTTTTTACGGTAAGGCTGCCTTTGTTTCCCACTCAGGTTGGTAATATCGACTCCATCATATAAAACCTGCCCGGAGGTAGGATGATACAGATCCATCAACATTTTACCCACGGTCGACTTGCCGCATCCGCTCTCCCCTACGACGCCCAGAGTCTTGCCTTTGGGCACTTTAAAGGAGACATCGTCGGCAGCATGGATAAACTTGGTCGGCTTTCCGAAAAAGTCTTTGGCTGCCGGGAAATGCATGGTCAGATGACGAGCTTCCAGAAAGTAGCTTTCATCGGTCTTGGCTTCAAATTCTTCCGTTTTAACTGTCTGATCCGTCATGCTTCCACCTCCTTAGCCATATAAGGGCAGGCAGAGTAATGACCGGCTGAGACTTCAACAAGATCCGGCATCGTTGTCAGACACTCCTTACGCTGGTAAGGGCAGCGGTTGTTGAAAGGGCAGCCTGCCGGCATCTCTTTTAAAGAAGGAACACTGCCGGGAATGGTCTTGAGACGGTCGCCGGTATAATCCGATGTCGGATGGGAGTCGATCAGTCCTTTGGTATAGGGATGCTGAGGGTTCTCAAACAAGTCGTCCGTCGGAGCCTCCTCGCATTTTCGTCCTCCGTACATGACCATACAGCGGTCAGCCATTTCGCTGATCACGCCCAGATCGTGAGTGACAAAGATGATAGCGGTATCATTATCCTGCTTAAGCTGATTCATCAGATCCAGCACCTGAGCCTGGATGGTTACGTCCAGTGCCGTGGTAGGCTCATCACAAATCAGAAGATCCGGCTTGTTGATCATAGCCATCGCGATCATGACCCGCTGCAGCATACCGCCGCTCAGCGCAAAGGAATAGGAATCCATGACCCGTTTGGGATTGGGGATGCGCACCTTGTTCAAGGCTTCCTCGCACATGTCCTCCGCTTCCTGTTTGCTGATTTTCTTATGATGGATACGCACAGACTCCCGCATCTGGTCGCCGATAGTGAAAAAGGGGTTCATGGCTGTCATGGGTTCCTGGAAGATCATGGCGATCTTATCACCCCTGAGCCTGCGCATCTGGCCGTCGGAAATCTTCAGAAGGTCCTGCCCTCCGTATAAAATCTGTCCCTGAGGATAGGTCGTCGTCCGAGGAGGATTCAGCCTAAGGATCGACATGCAGGTAACACTTTTCCCGCACCCGCTTTCTCCCAGGATGCCCAGCGTTTCCCCCTGATGTACTACAAAAGACACGTCTCTCACCGCGTGCAGGGTCAGATGCCTGTCCACCCGAAAGTCAACGGAGAGGTTCCGGGCTTCAAGAACAACTTCTTTTTCGCTCATAGCCTTCCTCCTTATTTAATGGCTTTGGGATCCAGCGCGTCCCTTAGGCCGTCGCCGATCAAGTTGATGGCCAGGGCCGTCAGAGCAATCGCGATGCCCGGGAACAGAGCCGTATGCGGAGCCGTGCGGAAGGTTTTCTGAGCGTAGTTGAGCATGGCGCCCCACTCCGGCGACGGAGGGCTGACGCCGATGCCGATAAAGCTCAGACCGGCCGCTGACAGCAGCATGGATGAGATGCTCATGGTCGCATCGACAATGATGGGATCAATGGCATTGGGTAATATATGTCGAAGCACCAGCTTTGCCGTAGGGGTGCCGCTCAGGCGGGCCGCCTTGACGTAATCCTGCTCCACCACGCCGAAGAGCACGGCGCGGATCCTGGTCGTAAATCCCGGGATCGAAATGATGGTCAAGGTCAGGATCATGTTGCCGACGCTGCCTCCTAAAATGGCCAGCAGCATCATGGCCAGCAGCAGATAAGGGATACTGTTGCCGATATCGATGATCCGCATGATTACGAAATCCGCCTGTTTATTCAACGCGCAGATCGAAGCAAGGATCGCTCCGACGATCAGCGCCAGCAAGGTAGACCCAACGCCAATGCCGACCGTGACCCGTGTTCCGTAAATGACCCGGGCAAAAATATCGCGTCCCAAATCATCGGTTCCGAAGGGATGCAGGGCACTGGGGCCCTGCAGTTTCTGGCGGACGGACGTGGCCGTCACCAGACTGTGGGGAACCAGCACATTGGCGAAGATGATGACAAACAGAACGACAGTAAAAATGATAAGGCCAAGCACCGCTGCCTTGTTATGGAAATAGCGTTTGACCACTTCACGAAAAAGGTGTACCTGCCTGCCCTGGGCTGCGTTATCATAAATATCTTTTCCGTTACGACGTCTCATCACTGGTACCTCGCTCTAATTTTAGGATCGATCAGGGCATACAGGATGTCCAGGATAACCATGGCCGCCATAAAAATGAAAGCCAGCAAAAGGCCGGTCGTCATGACCACCGGTACGTCTTTAGTCAGCACCCCTTTAAGCATGTAGGTGCCGACGCCGGGCAAAGTAAAAATGGTTTCGCAGATGACGGCTCCGCCCAGGACACTGGCAAAGCCGGTCACGATCAAGGTGATGATGGGAAGGCTCGCATTTTTCAAGGCGTGCTTCCAAATGACGCGGCGGGAAGAACATCCTTTGGCACGGGCAGTCCTAATATAATCCTGATTCAGCGCCTCCAGCATGGCAGACCGGGTCATACGGCTCAGCACCGGGATGTTGGAAATAGTCAGGGTCGCCACCGGCAAAATATAGGACCGGACGCCGTCCTGCAGTCCGAAGGAAGGCAGCAGCCCTCTGTAAACGGCAAAATACAGAAGAAGCAGCATGGCCACGAAGAAAGACGGGATACTGGCAAACAAAACGCTCAGGGTGGTCACGGCAAAGTCAATAAAACTATACTGACGGACGGCGCTTAAGATCCCCAGCGCCACTCCGATCACCACTGCCAGCGAAAAGGAAATCAGCCCCAGTTTCAGAGTCACCGGGAAACGAACGGCTAATTCATCGAAGACGTTTTTCTGGGTCTGATAGGAAATCACCTTACCGGTAAAGAGCCCCTTCAGATAATTGAAAAAGCGGGAAGGAAGGCTGCCGGTAAAGCCGACCGATTCGTTATATGCCTGCTTAACTTCCGGCAGGGTCGTGGCGGGCAGAATGTTGGAGGCCGGATCGCCGGGCAGCAGCGACATGATCAAAAATACCGCCATTATCACGAAAAACAGCAAAGGAATCATATACAGAAGCCGTTTGACTATATATCTTGGCATGAACCGTCTCCTTTCTTACTTTGGCCGTCAGTCCTTGACACGGTCGAAGCGGATGAATTTGCCCTCTTCCATGACCAGAGGGATCTTGACGACATCGATCGTCGACGTATTGTCCCCGGTATAGAACTTGACCGGCAGACCCGGTTTGATCTCGTCCCCGCCGTAGGACACGTCGTTGATAAAGGTGTCGTAATGATAATGACTCAGCGGTACATCACTGCCGATAAAGGTCATGATCAGCTTTCCGTCTTTAAGCCAAAACTTGACCGGACCATAGCCGGGACGGGTGAAGGTGCCGGTGTAAGCAGACAGGTCAAAGGTAGGATGAGTTCCTTCTACCTTAGGTCCCCGAAGATCAGCGTAAAAGTCTTTACGACTGGAGGCCATCTCAGCCATCGTATCAAAATAGCGCTGCATCCAGTCTTCCTCTTGGGCGCCCAGATAATAATCCATGATGACGCGGCCGATGGCGTAATGCTCCATAGTCATGGTCAGGTTAGCGTAGGCAACGATCCCCAGATTCAGAGACGGGATAAAGGAAGTAAATCCGGAATATCCATTGATATTCCCACCGTGCTGCAGCACTTTGACGCCCCGGTAGCACTCCACCTTCCATCCCATGGCATAGCTGTCGAATGCCTTATCGACCTCCGGCATGGGAATATCCAGCGCCCCGCAGGGGATATTGGGTTTATGCAGCTCTTGCATATTCTTTTTACTGATCAGCTGCTTGCCTTCCCATTCTCCTTCATTCAGGTGCAGCTGCACCCATTTGAGCATGTCCTCAGGGCAGGAGTTGATGGCTCCGGCAGGAGCAAAAGGAGATCCGATCTTTTTCGAATAATCTTCGACCGGGGTCCGGTAAGGCTTGCCCTTAACGATCCCCTGTAAAGCGGTTCCGCCCGGGCGGTCGTAAGCCTGGCCGTGATCCGGATCGCCTTCCAAAAGATCCAGGTAGGCATTGGTCCTCTTCATGCCCAGCGGATTAAAAATGTATTCCTGCAGCAGCTCTTCATACGTTTTTCCCGAAACCTTCTCCAGAACGGCTCCGGCAACCAGATACCCGTAGTTGTTGTACTGAAAATCCGTACGGAAAGGTTTGTTGGGTTCCAGAAAACGAATATTGTGGACCAACTGCTGGCGGTCAAAATCCGTGCCGTACCAGGAATATTCGTGGCGCGGAACGCCGGTGCGGTGGCTCAGCACATCCCTCAGGGTCACGTGATCCGACACATAATCATCGTAAAAACGGATATCCGGATCATACTCCCGGATAGGGGTATCCCAATCGATCAGCCCTTTATCAACAAAAATCGCACACAAAGCAGCTGTAAACGCTTTGGAGCAGCTGCCGATCTGGTATAAAGTCTGCCCGTCGGCCGGCAGTTTTTCTTCGACATTGCGGTATCCGTATCCGTCCAGCAGCGTTACCTGACCATCTTTGATAACACCCACCGCTACCGACGTTCCGTCCCAGATCTTCTGGCCTTTTTCCATGGTTTTTGCAACCAGATCCGCTAACTTTTTATCCGTCGCCATATTCTGTCACCTCACAGTTCAACGCCCAGGCCAGGTTTATCCAGCAGGGTCAGCTTGCCGCCCTCGCGGGTAAAACCGCCTTTGACGCCGTCATCTTCATTTTTATAGAACATAAAGCTGTCACAGTCCGCTTCAACAATAGCCGGCATTGCGGCCACCAGAGCGACCGCAGCCGCGATAGAGATCTTATTTTCCTGCATGCAGCCGACCATGCACTTAACGCCGTATTTCTGAGCCGTCTGCGCGATCTTAACTCCATCGTAAAGGCCGCCGCACTTCATGAGTTTAATGTTGAAATAGTCCGCACAGCCCATCTTTCCGGCCCGTTCTGCGTCATAGTGGTTGTGGATGCTCTCATCCAGCATCAGTTTCACACTGGTCGTATTTTTCTGATGAATCTCGGCGGCTCCGTCGAAATCCCACCAGGGACGGCACTGCTCGATGGCATCAACACCGTACTGTTCAAATACTTTCAGTGCTTTCAAAGCAGATTCAACAGAATAACCCTGGTTAGCATCGACACGGATACGGACATTGGGCCCCACTTCCTTACGGATACGGTCGATGGCATCCATATCATTGTCAAGGTTCAGTCCGACCTTTACCTTCAGAATATCGAATCCCTTGTCATAAACCAGACGATGAGCTTCTTTCTGCATGGCTTCCGGAGCATCGATACCGATGGTGTAATCGGTCACGACCTGATTGGTAGGAGCACCCAGGAGCTTGTAGACCGGTTCGTTCTTATACTTTCCCAAAATGTCCCAGCAGGCCAGATCGAAAGCACACTTGGCCGCGCCGTTGGCATAAATGATCGAGTCCATCAGTTTATGGGCTCCTTCGATATCGGTAGGATCCTGGCCGACAAAGGCCTTGGCAAAGGTATCCAGCACGATCTTGCAGGTTTCCATCGTTTCACCGGTAACAAAAGCCAAAGGAGCGGCGGAACCATATCCCGTGATGCCTTCGTCCGTATGCATGATCACGGTCCAGGTATCACAGCTGGTGATAACGCCGAAAGCTACCCGGAACGGTTTTGCAAGTTCGGCTTTCATTTTTTCGACTTCGACGTAAGTAACTTTCATTTTATCTCCTTTACTGATTGAAACATTTTCATTATTACCTCGACAGTTGTCATTTCGGCCCTCTTTGATATGTATAATATACACCAGTCGTGAATATCACCCAGCTGAAAGACCTCTGTCAGTTGACCTTGTACATGTTATCAATGATTGTATTCCCCTTGCCGACAAAGGTAAACTGTTGAAAAAACGGAAAATAGACGGCTAACTGCATAAAAAATATGCAAAAAGCTCAATTCATACTTTTTGCATATTTTAATCTTCTAATTATTTGATTTTCATAGGGTCTTACTGCAATCGTTTACAGCCTTTGGGTCCAAATCTGCAAGTTATCTTTCCATTGCCTGCAGATTTTCATCAGCCGCAGCGGCCGGCTCCCTTCACAGTTCCACGCCCAGACCCGGTTTATCCAGCAGGGTCAATTTTCCTCCCCGGCGGGTAAAGCCACCCTTCACCCCGTCATCTTCATTTTTATACATCATAAAACTGTCGCAGTCTGCCTCTACAATGGCCGGCATAGCCGCGACCAGCGAAACGGCCGCCGAAAGCGAGATCTTATTTTCCTGCATGCAGCCGACCATGCACTTGACTCCGTATTTTTGGGCCGCCTGCGCGATCTTGATGCCGTCATAGAGGCCGCCGCACTTCATCAATTTAATATTGAAATAGTCCGCGCAGCCCAGCTTGCCGGCTCTTTCCGCGTCATAATGGTTGTGGATGCTCTCGTCCAGCATCAGTTTTACGCTCGTCGTATTCTTCTTATACAGCTCGGCTGCTCCGTCAAAATCCCACCAGGGCAGGCACTGTTCGACGGCATCGACTCCGTACTGCTCAAAAACTTTCAGCATTTCGAGAGCGGATTCGACCGTGTACCCCTGGTTGGCATCGACACGGATGCGGACATTAGGTCCGACTTCCCGGCGGATACGGCGGATGGCTTCTTTGTCTTTCTCCGGATCCAGACCGGTCTTTACCTTAAGGATATCAAAGCCCTTGTCATAGACAAGGCGGTGGGCTTCCTGCTGCATGGCCTCCGGTGTGTCGATGCCGATCGTGTAATCGGTGACCACTTGGTTGGTGGGAGCTCCCAGCAGCTTATATACCGGCTGGTTTTTGTATTTTCCCAGGATATCCCAGCAGGCAAGATCAAAGGCGCACTTGGCCGCCCCGTTGGCATAGATGATGGAATCCATCAGCTTATGAGCCCCTTCGATATCGGTAGGATCCTTGCCGATAAAGGCTTTGGCAAAGGTATCCAGCACGATCTTGCAGGTCTCCATGGTCTCTCCGGTCACATAAGGCAGTGGGGCAGCCGACCCGTAACCGGTGATCCCCTCGTCCGTATGCATAATGACGGTCCATGTATCTGTTTTTGTGATCAGAGCAAAAGCGATGCGGAAAGGCTTTTCCAGATCCGCCGCCATTTTTACGATCTCGACCTTAGTAACTTTCATTTTAAACTCCTAACTTTCCGATATGAATGGTCCCGCACTGAGTATGCCCGCTTATGCAGCCGATGCCGACAGCTCCGTTTAAATAAGGATGATCTTTGTCCTGGCACTCCAAAAGGGCGCTGCCGATCTGAGCCCGGATCTGGTCTTTTTCGACCTCGACACGGATGGTAATGTCGCTGCCCTCTTTCCAGTCCAACTGGGTCTGTGCAAGCGTGATCAGACGGTTGGGCACTTTCTTCAGGATGGCCGCCCTCCCGTCCGGCATCAGGGCTGCCGCGTAATAGCGCATAGCTCCCTGGACCCGGACTGCCGCCATATGGCAGGAGCCGGTGACCGGAGTAAGGGTAAATTCCGCTCTATAGTCCTTCATTTTGTGGCTGCCCGTAATGGCCAGGGCCTGATCGGACCCGGACAGGTTCAGCTGCCCGTCCTGCAGATATAAAAGTCCCTTCCAGCGCACCAACTGGCTGACTTCCTTATGCATGGGCGTCCAGACATCGGTATAGGAAAGTGCAAAATCGATGGTATAGGAAGCTTGCCCGTCCACATATAAATCGTCGACCAGGCCGCAGAAGTCCATGTCCTGGCCCAAAGGCCCGTCAAAAGCCGGATCCGTAAAACCGTTTCCGACCGGCTCCGCCAGAAAGCCTACCTCTCCGATGACAGCTCCCGGATAATCGGGGATAGTAAAGGCAAGCTCTTTCCAACTTCCGGTCTCCAGATCGGCCGGCTGACTGTACTGCACCTTCCCGGTGTAAGCGTCTTTGGCATACAGGCAAACTTTGACACCATAACTGTAGGAAGGAAGGTAAATACTGCCGTGCAGGGTCTGGCCGGGATAAGCAATGGGCGAAAAACCTGGGTCGTAGCGGCTGTCCGAGAAATCATCGGGCAGATAATAGGTCTGTTTGTAGACATAGATCTTATCCAAAAGCTGGCAGTGATTGACCGAAAACTTAAGGCTGCGGCTGCCGCTGGCTGCCGACTCGTTTGTATTGGACAGGCTGCTTTCAAAGCGCTGTCCGTCTCCGCCTTCCGCCCTTATTTTCATGGCATGGGTGGAACCGGGCAGTTCGAAATGGCAGCTGTCGATCCTCTGGTCAAAAATGGTCCGCCAGGGCTCCGGAGCCTCCTGCCCGTCCAGAAGATAAGCCTGCCTGGCTATATACAAGGCTCCGTAAGGGATGTCCATGATGTTCATGGACCCCATAGTACTGGAGCAGGCCAGAAAATCATTGATAGGCCGCCGCCAGGTATCGTAATCGATTCCATCCAATCCGCAGATGACTCCCATCAAAGCCCCTACGTTACCGGCATTGCAGTCGGTGTCCCAGCCGCACATGGTCGTGATCAGAAGGGTCCTGGAAAAATCGCCTTGTCCGTACAAAAGTCCCAATATCATGACGCAAATGTTGGGTATGATATGGCAGTTGCCCGGATAGCGGTCATATCCCCAGTTATCATGGATATAGTCAAAACACTCCCGCCAATCCTGCGGGCGCCGGTCATAAAAAGCCATGATATCGCGTACCGCCCGGCTGTATTCGCAGTCCGAAGGGATATAGGAAAGGCCTTTTTCGATGACCTTGCGGATGTCTTTTTCGACAAAAGCATAACTTTCGCAGACGGCTACGAAGATGCCTCCGTATACTCCGTTGCCGTCATGGGTGACACTGGCGGCGTTTTTCGCAAAAAGGGCCGCTCTGTCCGGTTCACCCGGGCACACCAGGCCCCAGGTATCGATAAAGATCTGGCCGCCTATCTGTTCGGCAACAGTACTGCCGTTCTGCCGGATGCTGCCGCTTTGGGGAGCCGGGATCCCATGATAAAGGTTGAGGTAGGCGGTGTGTTCTGTCGAATTGCCGTAGCCGCCCCACCAGAAAAAGCCGTGCTCATAAGGAGCGTAATTAAGCAAGGCGTTTCCTACGTCCTGAGGCTCCAGGCCTGTCCCCTTGCCGCTGTCCTCCAGGGCCCGCAGGTAAAACAAGGGCCCGTTGCTGTCATCGTCCGCCGCAAAATTTTTATAGGAAACCGGATAGCCCCTGAGCTCGCCGTAGATATCGCGGATCTTCTGATAGGTCCACCCTTCCACCGGGGCTCCCAGCCGGATGCCGATGATCTTGCCCAGCCAGCCGGCATAGATCTGTTCGATATAGTCTTCTTTCATAACTTTGCCTCCTGAACAGGAATCAGTATACCATCGCAAAGTCGTCTTGCAAATAAAAAAATAAGGCCCCGGAAAGCACTGGCCTTCCAGGGTCTGAATGTTCCTTCAGGATCTTCTTGCAGATGGATCTGAATGGGAAAGATCCCAATCGGACAGATCCGAGTCGGATCTGTCCGAAGGAAAAATTACTTGCTGCTGTCATCGATGGTGGTGTACATGAAGAACTTGTATCCCAGAGGACTGGTGAAGAAGCCCTTAACAGAGCTGTCGATCATGTACAGATCGGTGTAGTAGTACAGGGGGCAGATGGCGCCGGTGCTCATCAGCAGATCTTCTGCCTTGTGCATCAGTTTATAGCGGGTGTCCTTATCGGTGCAGGTCTTGATATCGTTGATCAGCACGTCATAAGTTTCTGCCCAGGTGCCGTCGGTAACATTGGTATCATAACCAAGGTCGGTAAGATCCAGGCTGTAAACCTTCAGATCGGCGTTTTCACCTTTACCGAACTGGCAGTCGTTGTTTCCGGAGCCGGAGGTCCACATATCCAGGAAGGAAATAGGATCGTTGTAGTCTCCCAGCCAGCCGTTGCGGGCAACGGTGAAGTCGCCGTTCTTACGGGTCTCAAGGAAGGTAGCCCATTCCTGGTTCTCCAGAGTCATGTTGATGCCGACATTGGCAAGAACAGCCTGCAGATACTCAGCGATCGCTTTATGGCCTTCACTGGTATTGTACAGATAGGTCAGAGTAGGAACGTTGGTGAACTTCTGGGTGGACTCGTCGTAATTGTAGTACTTCTTCAGGGTCTCGATAGCAGAATCATAGTTGCTCTGAAGAGCATCAGCAGAAACGTCGTAATATCCGACGTAATCTTTGCTGCTGCCTGCATTCTGATAGAACTGAGTCTTTCCGTCAGCATCGGTCAGACCCATGGCAACAAAGGAAGAAGCGGGAACCTGTCCGCCCTGAACGATGCTGTCGCAGATGTAGTTACGGTCGAACAGCAGGCTGATGGCATTGCGGATCTCTTCGCGGGCCTTTTCAGCATCGGCGCCGGTCAGGCCGGAATCTTCCGGAAGGATATCCTGGTCAACGTTCCAGCAAACATAGTAGGTACCCAGCTGGCCGTCGATCTTTAACTCATCCGGATATTTCTCTTTCAGAGATGCGATTTCGTTGGTAGGAACGTCATCGATCATCTGCCAGTCTCCGTTTTCGAAGTTGGTCAGCATGTTGTTGGCATCATCGGACAGATAGAAGTTGATCTCGGGCATGGTGACTTTATCTTTGTCGATGTAGTTGTCGTTCTTGTCCAGAGTGATCAGACTGTTATGATTCCAGGCAGTCATGACATAAGGACCGTTGCCGATATAGGTAGAAGGATCGGTAGCCCAGTTCTCATTGGAAACCACGTCCTCACGAACAGGCATGTAGGTCGGGAATGCCAGCAGCTCGTTCCAGTAAGGAACCATGTTGATGGTGGTGACTTCCAGAGTCTTATCGTCGACCGCTTTTACATTCAGGGTCGCATCCGGATTAACGGGCTCCTCGATTTCGTTTCCGTCATCGTCTTTCTTGCCCGTGTCCTTCATTTCCCACATATCTGCATAACCGTCAACGACTTCGAACATATATCCGTAGTCGGAAGCGGTATCCGGAGAAGCGGCTCTGTTCCAGGCAAATACGAAATCGGAAGCCGTTACGTCTTTGCCATCGGACCATTTCAGTCCGTCACGCAGTTTGTAGGTATAGGTTACGGTTCCGTCAGCATTCTCAACGCCGTCCGGCAGTTCTTCCGCGCAGTCGGGAACGATCTCGAGCGCACCGGAATCGTCTTTTTCCCACTTGGCAAGGCCGGAGAACATATGGCTGATCAGGGTCGCGCCGTCTACAGCGCTGTTAAGGGCAGGATCAAGAGTCTGAGGCTCAGAAGCAAGGCAGACATTAAGTGCCTGTCCGTCGCTGGTGCCTTCAGTTGTGGTACCGGAAGCTTCAGCAGCCGTCGATTCTTCTGTTGAAGCTTCACCGGTGCTTCCGTTATTCTGAGCAGAATCGCCGCAGGCGGTAAGGCTCAGGATCATTGCTGCACAAAGCAGTATGGCAATGATCTTTTTCATGGTAAGGTTTCTCCTTTCAAATTTTATCTATCTATTCAAACCGTCTCAGGCTTTCCCTATAGTCTGAGACGGAAAGAATCAAAATAAGATCAATCGTTGATCTCTTCTGCCAGATGGCAGGCAACGAAGTGTCCTTTGGACAGTTCTTTAAACTCGGGCATACTTTCCGAGCAGACGGGCTTTGCGTAAGGGCATCTGGTGTGGAAAGGGCAGCCGCTCGGCGCATGCAGAGGGCTGGGGATCTCTCCTGTCAGCTGGACCCTTTTATTGGCCCTGGCCGTTTTGGGATCCGGCACGGGCACTGCGGAGATCAGCGCCTTGGAATAAGGATGCAGGGGATGATCGTAGATCTCCGAAGCCTTGGCCAGTTCTACCATCCTTCCCAGATACATGACCGCGATACGGTCGGAAATATGCCTTACGACCAGCAGATCATGGGCAATGAAAAGATAGGTCAGGTGCAGCTTGTCCTGCAGCTCGTCGAACATGTTGATGACCTGAGCCTGGATCGAAACATCCAGGGCCGAAACCGGCTCATCGCAGATGATGAATTCGGGATCGACCGCCAGGGCCCGGGCAATGCCGACACGCTGTCTCTGTCCGCCTGAAAACTCATGGGGATAACGGGCCGCATGTTCGGAGTTAAGTCCTACATGCCCCATCAGTTCCAGGATCTTTTCCCGTCTTTCCTTCTTGCTGGAATATAAATGGTGAATATCCAAAGGCTCGCCGATGATATCTTCGACCGTCATACGGGGGTCCAGCGACGAATAGGGGTCCTGGAACACCATAGTGGCTTTGGTATGATATTCTTCCAGGCTCTTTTTCGAACCGATCTCCTGACCGTGGAAAATGACTTTTCCGCCCGTCGGCTCGTAAAGGTGAAGGATGGTCCGGCCGGCCGTCGTTTTGCCGCATCCGGATTCTCCAACCAGGCCCAGGGTCTCTCCCGGCATGATGTCAAAAGAGATGTCGTCCACCGCTTTCAGGGGCAGTGAACTGAAAAAGCCATTATTGATGGTAAAGTATTTTTTCAGATTTTGTACCCGGACAAGCGGTTCGGTCTGGGCGGAGCCCGCCGGATCCAGTTCCGGACTTTTTATCTGTTCGCTCATTCCTGTTCACCGCCTTCCGCTTCCAGTTCCTTTTTGGCGTACATCCAACAGGCCGTGGTATGAAGATCCTCCACCTCCAGCTGCGGACATTTTTCTCTCAGACAGATCTTCATGGCATTTTCACAGCGGGGAGCAAAGGGGCACCCCTTGGGCATGTTCAGAAGATCGATGGGAGTTCCGCTGATCGGTTTCAGCTTCTCTCCCATATTGTCCGACGTAGGGATAGACCGTAGCAGGCCTTTGGTATACTCATGCTGAGGATCATAGAAGATCTGGTCGGCCGTGCCCTCCTCGCAGAGGCCTCCGGCATACATGACGATGATCTTGTCACAGATCTGGGCTACCACGCCCAGATCATGAGTGATCATGATGATGGCCATGCCCATCTCTTTCTGGATCTTCTTCATCAGCTCCAGGATGCCGGCCTGGATGGTTACATCCAGGGCCGTCGTAGGCTCATCGGCGATCAGGATATCCGGTTCGCAGGCCAAGGCCATGGCAATCATGACACGCTGCCGCATGCCTCCGGAAAATTCATAGGGATACTGCTTGATCCTTTTTTCCGGTTCGTTTACGTTGACCAGCCGCAGCATCTCGATGGCTCTTTCTTTGGCTTCTTTCCGACTCCGGTTGCTGTGCAGCAGGATGGCTTCCATCAGCTGCTTTCCGATGGTATAGGTAGGGTTCAGAGACGTCATGGGGTCCTGGAAAATGATCGAAATCTTATTTCCCCGGACATCTTTCATGACCTGCTCACCGGCTCCCACCAGTTCTTTCCCGTCCAGCTTGATGGAACCGGACACGATCTTTCCGGCGCTGTCCAGGATCTGCATGATCGAATAAGCGGTAACGGATTTACCGGATCCGGACTCGCCTACAATACCCAGCACTTGTCCCTTGTCAAGGGTAAAGGACAGTCCGTTGACGGCCGGGACAACACCCGCATCCGTAAAGAAGGAAGTGCAAAGGTCTTTGACCTCAAGTAAACTCATAGAAGGCTCTCCTCGTTTCTCCTCATTCTGATCGATCTGAATTCTGTTTCCCTACCGATCATTGATTCAGTTTGGGATCGAAAGCATCTCTGAGTCCGTCGCCGAACAGGTTCAAGGAGAGCACGATCAGGGAAATGACCACCGCCGGAATGATCAGACGGTAAGCGTAGGAAGATACACCGTTCAGCGCATCAGAGGCAAGAGATCCCAGAGACGGCATAGGGGCGTTGACTCCCAGGCCCAGGAAGGACAGATAGCTTTCGGTAAAGATGGCGGAAGGGATCTGCAGGGCCGTGGAAATAACAATGACCGAAATGCAGTTGGGCAGAAGATGCTTGCGAATGATCCAGCCTCCCTTAGCCCCAGCCGCTTTGGCAGCCAGTACATACTCCTGCTCTCTCAAAGAAAGGATCTGGCCACGGATCAGACGAGCCATGGAAACCCAGTAAAGAAGAGCGAAAATAATAAAGAGGGCAATGATATTGGAACCGATCTTAGCCATAGGCGTTCCGTCCAGAGCACCTGCCAGCACCTGCTTTAATACGGTCGCCAGCAGGATGACCATCAGCATATCCGGCAGAGAATAAATGACATCCACGATACGCATGATGATCATGTCGACCTTTCCGCCGACGTAACCGGCGATCGACCCAATGGTCAGCCCGATCACCAGCACGATCAGGGAAGCAAACAGTCCGACGGCCAGGGATATGCGGGTCCCGTATACGACACGGATAAAATAGTCACGGCCCTGAGCGTCTGTTCCGAAAATATGGGGGAAGACGAACTGTCCGGCTTTACGCGCCGCCTGTTCCGTCGCCGAATAATGGAAAGGCGACAGGTTGTTGAAAGAAGCGTCCACCGGTTTTCCGGGAGCCATACCCAGCATCTGCTCGTAGCCGTAAGGCCAAACCATAGGAATAATGATGGCCGACAGTGCGATGATGATAATGATGATCATGCTCACCATAGCGACCTTATTCTTGCGCAGCCGTCTCATTCCGTCTTTAAAGGCCGTTGTCGAAGGACGCATCTTTACCATGTAGGCTTTTTCGCTGTCCGTCGCCGGAATAAAGTCCTCCATTTTAACGTGCATTGAAAATTTCATAGGATTCGTTCTCATATCGCTCTGCCGCTCCTCATCCTGTAACTTTTTTCAGGGCCGCGCCGAAAGGCGCCTAGCCGGTTGCTTAATCAAAGGTGATCCTGGGATCGACGACCTTGTAAAGCAGGTCGCTGATCAGGTTCATGATAACGATCAGTGACGCCAGCACAATGGTCGTGCCCATGATCAGGGGATAATCCCGTCCGGTAATACTGTTAACGAAAGCCCGTCCGATCCCCGGGATCGCGAAGATCTGTTCAACGACCAGAGAACCGGTAGTGATGTAGGCCAACTCCGGTCCCAGATAGGTGATGACCGGGATCAGGGCGTTCTTAAGGGCATGTCCGAAAATGATCTTTGTCTTGGATACGCCTTTAGCTTTGGCCGTCCGGATATAATCCTGGCCTAACACGTCCAGCATGGAGGACCGGGTCAGACGAGTGATATAAGACATGGGATAAAACATCAGGGTCAGCACCGGCAGCACATAGCCCGCAGCCGTTGCACCGTTGGCCGGAAAAACATGGGTCTTTACGGCAAAAACGATCAGCAGCAGGGTGCCGATGATGAAGGAAGGCATAGAAACGAAAGCCGTTGTCAGCACCATGATGATACGGTCGAAGACTGTGTTTCTTTTAAGGGCTGCCAGAGAACCCAGAACGGTTCCGAACAAGGTGGCAAGGCCGGCTGCGATCAGTCCCAGCCGGACGGAGACCTTCATACCGTTATTGATAATGTCGATGACCATCTGTCCGCGCATCTTAAGAGAAGGCCCGAAACGGAAGCGCACCACATCGCCCAGATAGGTCAGATATTGGGTAAATAGAGGTTTATCCAGCCCGTATTTCTTTTCCATGGCTGCCTGGACCGCCGCAGATACCGCTTTTTCACTGGTAAACGGACCGCCCGGAATGATGTGCATGATAAAGAAAGTAAGCGTGATAACGACCCAGATCGTAAAAATCGCAAAAATGACGCGTTTGATGATATACTTCAGCGTTTTTGCGCTCATATCTCTGCCCCCCTGATCCATACGCAAACGGCAGAAAGAAAATAAAAAGGTGTCCAAAACACATACACAGATCCTGCGTTGGTTTTGGACACCATTGTCCGCTTGATTTACGTATTTTTTAACATAAAAACATTATAAACATGTCGCTGGCAGAAAAACATATGTATTTATACCATGAAATTGCAAAATCCACGTCCAAACTTTAGTGTATTTTTACAATCTTTTAACTGCGTCTAAACAGAATCCGGGGAACGCTTGGTAGTTTTTGTATCCGGCAGCTGGGCCAATATGATGGCTCCGAACATGATCAGGCATCCAAGGATCTCCCGCCCGGACAGGGCGTCGCCAAGAATGATGAAGCTGGCCAAAGTGGCAAAAACACTTTCAAGGCTCATCAATAGCGATGCCAGCGTGGGGCTTATGCCCTTCTGTCCTATGATCTGCAGGGTGTAAGCAAGCCCGGTCGACAGGATACCTGTATATAAAAGGGGCACCGCCGCATTCAATATCTGTTTCATGTCCGGTTTTTCCAGAATGACCGTAAAGATCAGGCCAAGGGCGGCAGAGACGGCAAATTGGACGCAGCTTAATTTGATTCCGTCCACCCTGCGGCTGAAATGATCGACCGACAGGATCTGTCCTGTATAAAAAAGCGCGGAAATGAAAATGATGATGTCACCGGTCTCGATCCTTGACACCCCGCTGATACTGAGGAAGTACAAGCCGACAAAAGCAGCCGCGACCGATATCCAGATCTTATACGAACACCGTTTTTTGAAGATCAGCCAATTGGCGATGGGGACAAAAATAATATAAAAGGCGGTAATAAAACCGGCTTTGCCAGGCGATGTATATTTAAGGCCGTACTGCTGCAAGGCGCTGGCGATAAATAAGAAAGTGCCCGTTAAAAGGCCGCCTATGAGCAGGTCTTTGTTTTTCCACGAAAAGGCCGTCTCAAGCGCGGCCTGGTCCTGACGGCCGATCCCAGCGGCACGGGACCTACGCACCTCGTCTTCAAAAAAAGTGACCGGCAGCAGCATGACGGTGCCCATGAAAAAGCGGATAAAGGTAAAGGTCATGGGGCCTATATATTTCATGCCGACGCTTTGGGCAACGAAGGCGCAGCCCCAGATCAGGGCGGTGAAGACCAGCAGAAGGGCATGGACGAAACGGCGTTTTTGGTTCACGGACGTACTCCTTATGTTTGAAAAAAAGATAAGATGTATTGTAAGCAAAAACGGCCGGCTGTCCAGACAGGTCCGGCCGCTGGCGGAGGCTTTCGGAGCCGCTTTCGTCGGGGTAGCTGCCGGGCCTGCCGACATGGGTATTCTTAAATCGTTTTGGGGGCCGCCGGAACACTCTCTTTTTGAATCTTGTCAACTTTCCTCTTTAATAAGAATTTGACAAGATCTGTACAACGAAAAATCAAATTTCTTGTCAAAATCCTGATTTCATCGAGGCTGACAAGATTTGTCACGGTCATTTCCGGCCTTAACAAGACCTGGTTAGATGCATTTAAGCATTTTTGCAATTTGTTTGTTTAATACTTTCTTGAATGTCATAATAAAAGCACCCGCTTCAAAAAAAGCCTTGTCAAAAAAAACATACTCCGATTATTGACAAGAACATCTTTTTTAGGCTGATAAATCCTGTCAACCAAGGCCGAAATCCGAAATCTGACAAGATTTTGAGGAAATCGCGTGACAAATCTTGTCAGGCCTTTCAGAAACCAAATGTTGACAAGAATTTCGCGGCCTCGACGGTGTGGCGGCGTAGACAGCATGGCGGCGTGGGCAGTGTGAGCGGCAATGCCGACATAGGGCAACCCCAGAACCACCCAATCAGTCTCCGCTTACCTCCCATCCCTCTTCTTGTTTATCAAAAAAGTTAAACAAAGTATCCAGGTTATTATCAGAGTGTTCGACCTCGCGGCAGTATTGGTAAAGCGCTCTGGTCAGCGCCTTCCGCGGATCAGCATCGGCCTCTTCCTTTTGAAAAGAATAGCCGATCATCAGGACCCAGCGGAGGCTCTGCACGCAGAAAGCCGCCCTGGCAAAGATCTCCGCATCATAAACCGCGCCGCAGAAATAGGTATACAAAAGTGAGCAAAGGATGTTCAAAGCAGGCAGATCATTGCCCGGGCATGTGACTGACTGCCAGACCTTGCGGTCCGATAAAACATCCTTCTGCGTCCGGTCCAGCACCCGGTCCCAGTCGGGATGCAGCTTTTCCAGTTGATATAGGACCTTAAATTCTTTTTGAGCATCGTCGAAGGTTTCTTCATGAACAAAAGGAGCTGCTGCTTCCCGGGCACCTTCTCCCTTGTCCCGGCCTGCCTCCCTGTCCAGTTCCCCATCCATATCAAAAATCCGGTCATCCTGATAACACTGATCCAACCGGGCGGCCAGATCCAGGATCCTGTCTGACTTTTGCCTAAGAGTCAGGTCTTTGCGGTCAAGGATCGTCATAAAGATATCCCGGGCTGCACAGAGACGGTCATATAATAGGAAATCAAAATCTTCGTATTCAGACGGATCATCTTCTGTCTGATCTTCCCGTTCGGTCATAGAGAAAGAAGTCGTACGTTCCACGATGCTTTTTGCGGCTTCCGGACATGACAGATCGAGAGTATATTCGCGAACGTCTTCATACTCCTCCATATGACGGGGAAACAGATGACAGGTCCGGCAAAGACTGCCCTCCCCTTCAGCGATGACCAGGTCACACAAATTGCGATCGTTCAACATCAGACAACGCCTGTCCTGCTGCTTGAAGGTCCCCTCCTGCCAGTCGATCGACCCCGCAAGGCGCTTTCCAAAGGGCGTTTTGTCCCCTTGATAGCGTTTGAGACTGTCCTCATCGATGACGATCTGCCAGCCTTCGCAGCAGCTTTCCGGGCAGGCTCCCGCGATGCAGCGGAAGTTTCTGAAATCATCCTCTTCTCTGTAAACCATAGCGGCTCCGTATTCCTTACGAAATTATTACTTTCTTGATTTTACTCCGGGAAAGCCTAAAATAGAAATATGATATATATATATATATGACCTATTACTGCAAAACAAGCTGTAAAGGAGATCCCATGAAAAAGCCGCATGCGCATCTGACAAGATACATCAACCGTCTAAGGGACAGGATCCGTCTCAATCCTACCGCTTTCAAAGTTTACACCGTACTGCGCATCCTGGTCATAGTGACCTTGGTCATCAACCTTGTAAACAAGCGATTTGAGAATGCTTTCATGTGTGTACTCTCCCTGTTTTTGTTCCTGCTGCCTTCTTTCTTTGAAAAACAGCTGAAGATCGAGATACCGCCCCTGTTCGAAATTTTTATTTACTGCTTTATTTTTTCCGCTGAGATACTGGGTGAGATCAATCATTTTTATACCCTGATCCCGGGCTGGGACACTATTCTGCATACCTTAAACGGTTTCCTGTGTGCAGCGATCGGCTTTGCCCTGGTCGATCTTTTGAACCGGCACAGTGAAAATTTCAACCTGTCTCCTATTTATCTGGCCTTTACCGCTTTCTGCTTTTCCATGACGGTCGGCGTTTTGTGGGAATTCTGTGAATTTGCTACCGACCAGCTCTTTCTGAAAGACATGCAGAAAGACTTCGTGGTCCGCCAGTTTGCTTCCGTCACCCTTGATAAAACCAACCAGCAGATCCCTGTTCCCGTAAAAGGCATCACCAAAACCATTATCGAGACAAAAAGCGGGAAAGAATATGTCATCGAGGGAGGTTATCTGGATATCGGCATCATCGATACCATGAAAGACCTTATCGTAAACTTCATCGGAGCTGTCGTCTTCAGTATCATCGGCTATCTGTACGTAAAAGGCCGTGATAAGACCGGCATCGCCAAAAAACTGATCATCTACCGCCACTCTGAAGAAGAGCTGCAGGAGATCGACGCCTTCATCGACCGGCAGGAAGAAAAGCGCAGTCAAAAGCAGAAAAAGATAGCAGACAATCTAAATGTCCGAAAGAAAAGTAATACAAAAGCTTAGTCCCTCGTTTGATTCACAATTGGCAGGAAATATCAGAAAAATCTATGGAAATCAAAATCAGAAAAATGATCGAGTCCGATATCTCGGAATTCCCGGATGAGTTTAAAAAACAGGGCTGGCATAAACCGATCAGCCAATACCGGACCTATTATCAGGAGCAGCAGGAAGGCCTTAGAAAAGTGTTCGTGGCGGAAACCGACGGGCATGCGGCAGGATATGCCACTCTTCTTTCTCAGGATGATTCCGGACCCTTTAAAGATAAACATATTCCGGTAATCAAAGATTTCAACGTACTGGAAAAGTATCAGAGAAAAGGCGTCGGCACAGCGATCCTGGATGCGATCGAAAGGTATGTCAAGGCATATTCGTCCATGATCTGCCTGGGAGTCGGGCTTCACTACGGTTACGGGGCCGCTCAAAGAATGTACGTCAAGCGGGGATATGTACCGGACGGCAGCGGAGTATGGTTCAACGGAGAACGTCTGGAACAGTATGCTCCCTGCGAAAATAACGATGACCTGATCCTTTACCTTTCCAAGCAGCTTTAGATAGGTCCCGGTGCCATTTGTTCCCGAAAACTCTTTCCAATACCGTGCACTTTTTCACAACTGATCCTTCTTGATTGTTTCATTGCAGTTCATATTGAAGTTTTCAACTATTACTAATATACTATATAAAAAGTCTCTTATATTTAGCCTTATTTTTGTTCAAAATATAAGAATATATAAAGGAGATCCGATTATGTCAAAGAAACTGACCGCCGACGTTTTGTTCAAAATATAAGAATATATAAAGGAGATCCGATTATGTCAAAGAAACTGACCGCCGACGTTTACACCGTCCGGACCACCAGCGACCAAATCTCTAAACGTGAAAAGGCAAACGGCCTTTTGGCTTCAGAGGCAGCCGCAGAAGGGACCGTCCTTCTGGAAAACAACGGACTTCTGCCCCTGAAAAAGGGCTCCCGCGCCGCTTTATGGGGCTGCGGTTCTGTCTTCACCGTAAAAGGCGGTACCGGGTCCGGTGAGGTCAACAACCGCGTCACCGACAAGACCATGTATTATCACGGTCTGAGTGAATGCTACACCCTGACCAACCCCTCTTACCTGGGTGAGTATCTGAAAGTCCGTCAACAGATCCAGGACGGCACGATCGATGCCAACGACCCTCATGTCCACGCTTCCCGCGGCTTTTTCGGCATCGTCTATGACGGAGCCGAGGTTCCCATCACCGACCAGGCCCTTATGGAATCTGATCCGTCCGACACGGCTTTCTTTGTGGTAAGCCGTATTTCCGGCGAGGGCTACGACCGCCAGGCAAAAGAAGGAGACGGCGACTACTTCTTATCCGACATCGAGCGTGCCAATCTGGAGAAGGTCACCGACTATTATCAGCATGTGGTCGTTCTTTTGAACATGGCCTCTGTTATGGACACCAACTTTATCCGTCAGATCAACGCCAGAAAGCACGGCGTGATCGGTGCGGTCGTTTTGTCCGGGCAGGGCGGCGAGTTTTCGGGTGAGGCGCTGGCCAACGTGCTGACCGGCACTGTCACTCCCTCCGGCCACCTGACCGATACCTGGCCTTTCGATTTCAAGGACATCCCCTCCAGCGCGACCCTGGACCGCACCTACGATCCGGCCTATCCCGAGGGCAACTACGACGAGTATTATTTTGACGATATTTACGTAGGCTACCGCTATTTCGACACCTTTAACGTAGCGCCTGCTTACGAATTTGGCTATGGCCTTTCCTACACCACCTTTGCCATCAAGACCAACAGCGTCAAAGCGGACGCCGAAACCGTGTCCGTTGATGTAACGGTCACCAACACCGGCAAAACTTATGCCGGCAAGCAGGTCGTGCAGGTCTACTACTCCGCTCCCGACGGCGCTCTTGAAAAGCCTTACCAGGAGCTGGCCGCCTACGCCAAGACCGATACTCTTGAGCCCGGTCAGAGCCAGCAGCTGACCATCAGCTTCCGCACCGCCTCCATGGCTTCCTACAGCGAAGACAAGGCCGCTTACATCCTGGAAAAAGGCGATTACATCATCCGGGTCGGCGCAAGTTCCCGCTCCACCCACATCGCAGCCGTCATCCGGCTGGACGGAGACGCTCTGACCGAGCAACTGTCCAACCAGATGCAGGTCATCGGCCAGGGCAAGGCCGCTTTCGGCGCTCCGCCGTCAACTGCAACAGGATCCAAAAAAGATGTATTGGAAGCGGGCAAGATCCGCAAAACGGCTGATACCGTTTCCTACAGCTACACCGGTCAGGAAGAAGAGCTGGCTGCTGCGCCTGTTCTGGCTCTTACCGCCACCTCGATCCCCAGCGTCAACCATGCTTCCAAGGCTGAAGACGAAGCCGTCACGACCTATGTCTCCGCCAACGACCCCGAAACGGATTCCGCCAAATACGCGGCACGAGGAGGCTGGAAAGCCCGCGCCTACAACCCCTTCGGCGCCTGGGCCGCTGCTCTGGGACTTGCCAGCGCCGCCGGCCAGGAAGTCGACAAGGCTCCCGAAACCATCAAAAAGGTTGAAACCGTCAAAGGCGCTACTCTGCTGGATGTATACGATGGACGTATCAGCATGGAGCAGTTCGTGGCCGGTCTGTCTGTCGAAGAGCTGACTTACCTGGTCAACGGAGTCGATGCCGACCGCATGTACGGTACCGGTTATGCCCGCCGCAATCAGGTTTCGGAAATGACCGCCAAAGACGGGACCAAATTAGGAAAGAGCTACGGTTTTCTAGCCAACTACACGCCCGGAACCGTCTGGGCTTCGACCGGCCGCTATTTCAACACACGTCTGATCCCTTCCATCAACCTTCCCGACGGGCCTGCCGGTCCGCGTATTTCCCGCACCGGTAAGACCACCCTTTACACAGTCGAAAAGCCGCTGAAGATGAAGGAAGACGGCAGTGCCGTTGAGCAGGAAGCGGTCATCGACGCTTCTGAAAAGACTTACTATCAGTTCTCGACCGCATGGCCGGTAGGCTGCATGCTGGCCCAGACCTGGAACCAGGATCTGTTAAAGAAGGTCGGCAAGGCTTACGGGCAGGAACTGCGTGAGTTCGGATGCACGCTTCTTCTGGGTCCCGGCATGAATATCCACCGGACTCCTTTATGCGGACGCAATTTCGAATACTATTCCGAAGATCCGGTCGTAGCCGGACTGACCGCTTCCAGCTATATCCTGGGAGCTCAGTCCAACGACGGCGTCGGCTTCACCATGAAGCACTTCGCCTGCAACAATAACGAAAACGGCCGTATGTTCGTCAACGACGTAGTTTCCGAACGGGCCATCCGCGAGATCTATCTGAAAGGTTTTGAGATCGCTTTCAAGTCCGCTCAGCCTATGGCTTTGATGACCTCTTACAACGGTATCAACGAAGTATGGGCCGTCAACAACTACGACCTGATCACCGATATCTGCAAGAATGAATGGGGATTCAAGGGCGTTGTCATGAGCGACTACGGCGCGGCCAACCAGGCCCAGTCCAATCTGGCTCTCTCCCTCAATAAGTGGGCTAACATCATGCATGCCGGCAACGACTGGATCATGGGCGGTTCTTATGAGACGGTCGAAAAAACGACCGACGATTTCGGCAGCGACCATGACGAGTCCTTCTATCACCTGCTGCTGAAAGGCGACCGTCCGGCCATGCCTTTGGGCGACCTGCAGAAATGCGCTATAAGGATTCTGAACATCCTGATGGTCAGCAACAAGTTCGGAGACGACATGGTCAACTGGCTGGATACCAGCATGGTCAAACCGCAGGATATCCTGGAGCTGTTGAATATCCACAACGGCCCTTACAATGACCGGGTAAAGGACGACCTGATCAACTTTGTCACGGTTGAAAAGCACTGATAGGAGACTATTTTGAAGGCTTTTTTGAACGTATTTTGAGGCAATTTTGAGGCATTCTTGATGCATTTTTAAAGGCATTTGGCGTCGGCGGAAAAAATCCCGATTTTGACGGATTTTTTCCGCCATTTTTTCGCTTCAAAAATGACCAAAGGCATAAAAATTCCAGGGGTACCCCGGTTTTTTTATGCCTTTGCGTCCGCCAAGTCGGAAAAAAAGGCATAAAAAAAGTTAGAAAAAGGGCGATCGTATCCGCCTCGGCGTATTAAACTGTACCCCGTAGAGTGGACACGGAGTTCAAGGAATATTTCCGCTTTTCTATTGTGAGATAGCACGTGATTCCATAGTGAGGACATAGGTTTCT
>OMYN01000029.1:20111-21133 GCA_900315265.1 uncultured Eubacteriales bacterium | reverse complement strand
TCTTCTTCGGACAGTTCGGGATTTGTACAGATGAAAGCAATCCAGTCTTTCTTGTTTTTCTTATTCCGAACGCAGACGATTTTGGCAGGAATCTTCTCGCCTTTACCAACCATGACATTCACGGAAAGAAGGTACTTGCTGCGGCCGCGGCGCTTCTTGCAGATGCCGAAAATCTTTTTGATGGAAAGCTGCTTCCCTTCATACTCGTAGTAGATGCGGGAGCTCTTCTTGAGCATAGCAATGGAATCCAGATCAAGTTTTTTCACAGCGATCAGCTGTGCAGGACTGGAGAACCATGTGTCAAACAGGACATAATCCGCATGATGACCGGCGTTCTGCGCAGTCTTAAGCAGCTCGATCATGACTTCCGTGCCCTTTGCTTGCGCAAGTTTTCTACGCTTTGCTGCAAGGGAACGGCCATCGCACTGATCGACCGGGCCGATAAGATTTCTCTCTTTGGAAGAGGCTAATAGGCAGCTGTTTACAGGAAGGAATGTATTCCCGTCAGTCCATCCAAGTGTCATCAGACGGAATCCTTTGCAGTATTTCATGGAAGTATGGTCAAACACACGGGATCCGAGTTCCGTTTGCTTGCAGCTCGTACGTTCAAAAAGGCTGTCGTCAACAACAAACGCGTTTACACGGTCTTCCGAAGTAAGCGGCTCAACAGCATCCGCAACCTTCTTAGACAGAAGGGTAGTAAAGCGGAGCCAGTTTGTCTTCGGGCTGTTCAGAAACCGATAAAACGTATTCTTTGAGAACGATTCTTTGAAGGAGCCTGTCTTCTGCTGCATATACATGCTGCGGTCGGCGAAAACATTGCAAAGCTTATACTTGAAAATATCAATTACCGGAACGCCCTTCTCCTTCTGAGCATTGCATTTATGGAGGAGGTTACCGATTCCGAAAGTTGAGAAAAATGACGAAATAGCATTAAAAAGTTCCTGTCCGTCTTTATCCTGTGGTAGAATTGATATTGGCATAGATAGTCTCCTTTGTATGGTTGTTTCTAGTCAACTCAA
>OMYN01000029.1:0-20093 GCA_900315265.1 uncultured Eubacteriales bacterium | reverse complement strand
CAATTATACCAAAGGCACAGCGTCTATGCCTTTTTAATTGCCTACATTATTGAGTTTTCAAGGTTCAACACACCTTTTGGGTGTGGGAAGTTTTAGTTATTATTATTGTCAAACAAATAATTTTACTAAATTTAATACTCTATTATCTATTATCGTAGACAAAAAATCCGCCAGCCCTATGATCGGCTGACGGATTTTTTATTTTATATAAAATCAGATCAATTACTTGGTACCGAAGATACGGTCACCGGCATCGCCTAAACCGGGGCAGATGTAAGCGTCTTTATTGAGTTCTCTGTCCAGATGGCCCACATAGATCTGAACGTCCGGATGGGTCTCGTGCAGGCGTTTCAGGCCGACGGGAGCAGCAATGATGCACATGAATTTGATATGAACACCGCCGTGACGTTTGATCTGCGCGATGGCGTCGCAAGCGGAACCTCCGGTCGCCAGCATAGGATCGGTCACAACGATGGTGCGCTCTTCGATGGGACTGGGCAGCTTGCAGTAATACTCGACCGGCTCATGAGTCACTTCATCGCGGTACATTCCGATATGTCCGACTTTCGCGGAAGGAACCAGCGTCAAAAGACCGGGGACCATTCCCAGACCGGCACGCAGGATAGGAACGATGGCCAACTTACGTCCGGCGATCATTTTCGTGGTGCATTTTTCGATAGGGGTCTCGATTTCGACGTCTTCCAGGGGAAGATCGGACAGAGCCTCAAACCCCTCCAAGGTCGCCACCTCTTCGGCCAGTTTACGGAACTCATTGGTACCGGTGTTCTTGTCTCTCATAAGCGAGATCTTATGCTGGATCAGCGGATGAGTGAAAATCGTAACGTTCTCCATATTGTAAAAGTCTTCCATTCCGTCTCCTTTCGGGTGGTTTGTGATGTTACTTTTTGATGGTATCTTTCAGATCCGGATTGATGCTGACGCCGCGAGTCTGATCGCCGGAGGGATTGACGCCAAATTCATAATCGTTGCCGGGCAGGATGATGTTGAGCAGGATGCCGACGATCGAGGCAATGGCCAGACCGGTCAGGGTGATGCTGACGTCACCGACGGTGAAGGTGATGCCGCTGCTGAAGCCCAGGCCGCAGACCAGAATGACCGCCGCAATGATCAGGTTGCGGGATTTGGTCAGATCCACTTTGTTTTCAACCACGTTGCGCACACCGATGGCAGAGATCATACCGTAAAGGATGAAGCTGACACCTCCGATGATGGAAGCCGGCATGGTGCTGATCAGGCTGGAAACTTTAGGAATAAAGCTAAGGATAATGGCAAAGACAGCCGCGATACGGATGACACGCGGATCGTACACCTTCGACAGTTCCAGGACACCGGTGTTCTCACCGTAGGTGGTGTTGGCAGGGCCGCCGAACAGGCCGGCCAGAGAAGTTGCCAGACCATCACCGATCAAGGTGCGGTGAAGACCGGGATCCGCCAGGAAATTCTTACCGGTCGTCGCGGAGATAGCGGAAATATCTCCGATGTGCTCCATCATGGTCGCAAGGGCGATAGGAGCCATGACCAGGATGGCGGTAATATCAAATTTGGCAATGCGGAAAGGCGGCAGGCCCACCCACTTGGAGGCCGCGACCGGAGCAAAGTTCAGGATCTGGGATCCGTCCGGGTTGGTCATGCCCAGGGCCTGAAACAGAAGGGCGAAAAGATAGGAAACAACGACACCCATCAGGATGGGAATGATCTTGAACATGCCGCGTCCCCAGATGTTGAAGATGATGATGGTGACCAGAGCGATAATGGCCAGCAGCCAGTTGGTGGAAGCATTGCTGATGGCACTGCCCGCCAGGGACAGGCCGATGCAGATGATAATGGGTCCGGTAACGACCGGAGGAATAAAGCGCATTACGCGTTTTACACCGATCAGTTTAACGATCAGGGCCAGTACCAGGTACAAAAGACCGGCGATCACGATACCGCCGCAGGCGTACAGCACCTTTTCATCCGCAGCCATACCGGCATATTTGCCGGTATCAAGCGAGGCAATGGTGGCGAATCCTCCCAGGAAAGCGAAGGAAGAGCCCAGAAAAGCAGGTACTTTGAACTTGGAACACAAATGGAAAAGAAGCGTTCCGGCTCCTGCGCAGAACAGGGTGACCGAAACTGTCAGCGCCGCTGTCAGCTGCCCTCCGAAATAGCTGTTTACCAGAATGGGTACCAGAATGGTAGCTCCAAACATAGCGAACATGTGCTGAATGCCGAGGAGAAGCATTTTTCCGACTCCCAGTTTGCGGGCATCGTAAATGGGCTCTTGTGTGTTCGTCATCACATGACCTCCCGATATTAACTTGTATTTGGTCCCCCCTTATAAACAAAGGAGAACACACTCTTGGCTATTATAAGAGTCTGTTCTCCTTCTTTCAACCCAAAATTTACGAGTTTTCCTTCAAATACCGATCGAACCAGTCCCCCATTTCCTTGAGACGGCTGACCCGGTTGCGGGGCCGCCCGCTGCGGGAAAGTTCATGCGTCTCCCCATGGAACAAAGCGATCCTGGCCGGAGTCCCGTTCATCATCAAGGCATTGAACATCTGAAAAGCTCCCGACTGCCAGCAGCGGTAATCTTCATCCGACTGGATGAATAATGTCGGTGTCTTCGCCTTGGGGGCAGCTTTCAGAGGGCTGATCTCCCATACCTTTTCGAAGTCTTCCCACGGGTCGGCGCCGACCTGAGGCAGGTTATAGGGAACGCCGATATCCGTGCACAAAAGCTTGGTAAGGTAGTTGGAAATGGACCGCTGGGAAGCGGCTGCCGCGAAGCGGTCGGTATGGCCGATCATCCAGTTGCACATATAACCGCCGTAGCTTCCTCCGCAGATGCCGATCTTCTTTTCGTCCAGCTGCGGATAGCGGCGGATCACCTCGTCGGTAAAGTCCATAAAATCGTTATAGTCGATGGTGCCCAGCAGGCCGTTGATGCGGGCAAAGTCATCCCCTCTTCCATCCGATCCTCTGGGGTTGGTAAAGAAGACAAAATAACCCATCTGGGCATAGCACTGCATCTCATGGTGAAAAGCCGGCCCGAAAGCTCCTTTGGGTCCTCCGTGCATCTCCAGGATTCCGGGATATTTTTTGCCTTTCTCAAAGCCCAGCGGTTTGATGACAAAGCCTTCCAGCCTTACTCCGTCCCGGTCGGTCATGGAAAAGGTCTCCGGAGTCAGGATGTAGTGCTCTTTTTCATAGTCCGTATTCTGATGAGACAGCTGGATCAGCTCCCGCGTCTGTCCCTCTTCTTTGAGCAGATACACTTCCGGAAGATGCATATCCATCAGGACTGACAGAACCAGACGGCCTTCTTTCAGGTCAAAGGAGTTGATGGTCGCAAAGCGGTCCGTTACGGTCTCGATAGTCCCATCCTCATCCGACCCGTCCGCCTTCATGCGGCACAGACGTACGTGGCTTTCCCTGGTCTGGCAGAAATACAGCCATCCGTCGTCGAAGAGCATGGACTGCCCTCCTCCCAGGACCGAATCGAGGGCCAGGCCTCCGTGAGGGTCCGCGTCCGGGAAAGGCAGTTTTTGATGTCGGTCCGAGGGGATATCATATAAGTAATAATCGGAGTTGTCGCCCCGTTTTTCTTCCGCCAGTGCTGTGTAGAAGATCTTGTCGTTTCCGCAGAAATGGACGGAGCCGACCGAGTACCCCGCCTGGGGCAGGATGGCAGTGGTCATGCCCGAGGCAATATCATAAAGATAAAGCCCGCAGACCCTGGGCTGCATCTGACTGTACTGACGGCCGGTATAGGCGATCCTGGTCTTGTCCGGCGACAGATCCCAGCCCAACACGTCCATGTAGCGGGGAGAAAGAGCCAGGGTCTCTCCGTTTTTATGAAGGAGCAAGGTATTTCGTTTTTTATTGATGACGCCGCGGCCGTTGAACCAGAAGGGGAACTCATCGAAGACCCAGTAATCCTTTCCTTCGACCGCTTCGGGGATCTTATCGGTTTCCTGCTCGGCCTTGCCGCTTTGGCTATCGGTATCTTTAAGCACAAGAGGATCTTCTTTGGAGGCGTCTCTTACTTCTGTCGCGGCAAACATGTCCCCGCTGATCAGTTTCAGGCTGCCTGCCTTATAGGGCAGTTTCTTCCATAAAGATGCCTCGCCGCCGCTGATGCTGATCTTATAGTAATAAGTAGCCTCTTTGGAGCCGGCGCCCTCCTGACGGCCGGAAGAAGTAAAGATAAACGTATCGTCGTCCAGCCAGAAGGCAGCCTTGTCCTTAGGTCCGTGGGTCAGATCCCGGCTGCTGCCGTCGGTCAGATCGGCTATCACTAGATGGGACAGGTAGCTGTTGCTTTTCTGATCCGCCTGATCGACTTCATAGACAAGATGAAGGCCGTCGGGGCTCAGCAGGGTATTCGAGGTGAAATGATACTGGTATAAATCAGAATATTGGACCGTTTTCATCCTTTGTGCTCCTCCATCAGATACTGTTTCATCCAGTCGGTGATCTCACTCATCCTTTTGATGCGGTTGCGGGGCTTGCCGGAGCGGGACAGTTCGTGGGTCTCATCGTGGAAAAGGACCAGACGGGCGGGGCAGTCGTGCATCTTGAGGGCCGTGAACATGGCCAGGCCGTCCGCCATCCAGCAGCGGTAGTCGCGGTCCGAGCAGATGAACAGGGTCGGCGTCGTGCATTTGTCCGCGTATTTAAGAGGCGAATGGTCCCACAGCTGATGGACGTTTTCGCGGGTGGAAGCCCCCTGATGATTGCGGGTGAAGCTGGGCCCTATGTCCGATGTATGCTCGAAAACGATCCAGTTGGAGATGGACCGCTGCGAGCAGGCGCATTTGAAGCGGTTGGTGTGGCCGATGATCCAGTTGGTCATGAAGCCGCCGTAGCTGCCGCCGGTCACGCCCAGCCGGTCTTTATCGATGTCGGGATAAACCTTAAGCATCTGGTCGGTAAACTCCATCAAGTCCCGGTAATCGACCGTTCCGTATTTATTGCACAGATCGGCAAATTCGTCACCGCGTCCGTCGCCGCCTCTGGGATTGCAGTAGATGACAAAGAAGCCGGCGCTAGCCCACTGCTGCATCTCCAGATGGAAGACACTGCCGAAGACCGTCAGCGGGCCTCCGTGGATATGAAGGATGCAGGGGTACTTCTTCCCTTCCTGATAGCCGACCGGTTTCATGCAAAAGCCATGGATGCGCACGCCGTCCGAATCGGTAAATTCATAATAAATAGGGGTCGACAGGGCCGTTTCCTTAAGCAGCCCCTCATTGAAGAAGGTAACTTGTTTACCGTCCAGATACAGCTCGGCAGGCTTGTCCCCGTACATAGCGCAGATCAGGATATGGCCGTCATTAGAAACATCGAAGGAATCGACAGACCCATCCGGTGTCAGAGGCTCCGACAGGCCGCTGCCGTCCAGCTTGATGGTGCGTAGATAGGCGCTTTCATCGATCGTAGTTACAAAATAATAGGTATCGCCGACTACCTTGGACTGGCGTCCCCCGCCCAGGCGGGCATCCGTTCCGACCGAGCCGCCAAGGCCCCTTTGCATGTGGTGGACATTGGTTACCGCAAGGGTGTCGGTATCGATCACGTAAAGGCTGCCGGTTGACATACCGGGCAGTTCATCCGGATCTTTAGCGTTGATCATAACTTGATGCCTGCCCCAGAATTCCGCTCCGTAAAAGGCATAGGTATCCTTATCCGCCAGCTGTTTGGACGTTTTATCCGAGATCGAATACAAATACAGGCCCGGATATTGGTAGCGCATGCCCCTTTCCCATAAAGCTCCGGTATAAAGGATCTGGCCGTCTTTGACATCGCACAGTCCCGCGTTGAACCAGGGATCGGTAAGGGGAGTCAGCTGGCCGGTCGAGCGGCGGTAAAGATAAATGCGTCCTCTAAGCGCTTCGGTAAAGCCGCGGCCGTTGAACCAGAAGGGACTTTCTTCAATAATTTCGTAGGCGCGGTCTTTTCTGGCCTGTCCGTTGTTCTGCAAGGCCTGGACCGCATACAGATCCTCATCGACCGGGATCAGGCGGGAAGCGGCAATGGGAAGGGTGAAAGCCCTGACGGCCTCGCCTCCTGCAGGGTCGATCTCATAAAAAGACGTTTTCTCGGGAGCCTCCTTATCCGGCTGGTCATCCTTGCTGCGGCTGGCCTGAAACAGGATCTTCCCTTGTTTGGTCCAGACATAGCCGGCGGCATCGCCGCCCGCCGTCAGCCGGGCGACCGATCCATCCTTTACCCTCAGCAGATAAATATCATGTTTATAGGAGTTTTCGTTAATATCAGCGTGAGCCAGTACAAAGGCGGCCAGACTTCCGTCTTCCGAAAAAGAAGGATTGCTGACAAACTGCAGACGCAGCAGTGTTTCCGGTGTCACAGGATTCATATGGGTCCCCTCCTCTTATTGAAACGACTTGAAAAAGTACATTTATTATAGCACCTTGCCCGCTTATTTACACAAGATATCCCGACCTGTACAAAATAGAGCAAATTTCCTTGAAAATATAGGTCAAGTATGATAAATTAGGAACATATAGATATCCCTTACAAATGCGCGGCTAACCACCCGCACTTATTAAGAACGAAGAAGGAGGAAGCACGCCTGTTTTTTAAACCGGTGTGTAAGATGAAAAATGAGTTCAGCAAAATCTCACAAGGCCGTTGTGAACTTAATCGTTTCGGTAATTATCTGTGTCGCTATCATTATCGCACTGATGCTTCCCGGATGGATCCTTCCGAAAATGAATAAGAGCGGATCAACGACTGCCGGTGATGACTCTGAAGTCGTTGCCGAAGAATCATCCGCTGCAGGTGAGCAAAGCGGGACCGAGGCTTCTGCCCCTGCTGCTCAGTATGAGACCGAAGGCACCGCGCAGACTCAGGACCAGATCGATGCTCCGTCCACTACCTGCTTCAAAGGCGATGTAGTCGTTTCCTATGTGACCAAAGACATGGATAAGGGAACCATCGTGATCCGTGTTGATAACAATACCTCCAATGAAGTCGTAACCTTCGGTATGCCTACCGATAATGTAGACGGGACCGATATCATCGTCAGCTACCCTGCCAACCAGGCTGTCAACGCCGTCAAGGTACCGGCAGGTGAATTCCGTACGATTGCCTACAAAGTCAATGAAGAAGCTTTAGGTGGTAAGAAATATGTCTTCGGCGGAAAGTTCAAAGCTGCCGACGGCTATGACGATGCGGATCTTACCTATTCGCTGGAATTCGAAACCGACTGATACGAATACATGAGATACGAAAAAAGGACTGCTCGAAAGAGCAGTCCTTTTTTGTTGGCAACCATGTTACAGTGGCAACTATATTGCCGCTGTAACTGGTTGACTTGTCAGCAGCCCACCGTGACAGCGTCCCACGTATCAGCGGCCTACATGATAGCGCTGTTCGCACCAGGCGCAGCGGTAAACGTTATGTTTTCCTGTGCCGGAGACCTCGTCCTTGCTTAACACGAAGATCTGATGAAGTCCCTGCTCGATCGTTGTGATGCAGCTGGGATTCTGGCATTTCAAAACGTCTACCAGCTTTTCGGGAGTGTTGATCCTTCTTTTTTCGATCAGCTCCCCGTTACGGATGACATTGATGGTCAGGTCGGGATCGATATAAGCCAGCTGATCGAAGTTCACCCCGTCATAGGTATCTTCGATCTTGATGATATCTTTGCGTCCCATCTTACTGCTCTTCGCGTTCTGAATGATAGCGACGCTGCAATCCTTCTGATCCAGGCCCAGCGCCTGATAGATCAGCATACCTCTTCCTGCCTGAATATGATCCAGCACGATCCCATTTTCCAGTTTTCCTACGTTCAGCATGAAGGTTCCTCCAGATTCAGTAAGGTCATGATCAAAGCCATACGGGCATATACGCCGTACTGTACCTGCTTGAAATAAACGGCCCTGGGGTCATTGTCTACCTCCGGCGCGATCTCATTGACCCGGGGCAGCGGATGCAGGACCAGCATATCCTTTTTAGCCATATCCATCTTATGCATATCCAGCACATAACTGTCTTTTAAGCGGTTGTACTCCTCTTCGTTAAAGAAGCGTTCCTTCTGGATCCGGGTCATATAAAGGATATCCAGATCACCGATCACATCTTCCAGTTTTTCCACTTCCTGATAGGGGATGCTGTTCTTTTCCAGGGTCTCTTCCCGGACATAGCTGGGGATCCTAAGTGCCTGAGGGGAGATCAGCACGAACCGGATGCCGCTGTACTCGGACAAGGCACGGATCAGAGAATGGACGGTGCGGCCGTACTTCAGATCTCCGCAGATACCGATGGTAAGATCCTCCAGGCGCCCTTTCAAAGACCGAATGGTAAACAGATCGGTAAGGGTCTGGGAAGGATGCTGGTGACCGCCGTCACCGGCATTGATGACCGGGATGGGGGACACGCTGGCGGCAACCATAGGAGCGCCTTCTTTGGGGTGGCGCATTGCGCAGATATCGGCAAAGCACCCAATGATACGGATGGTATCCGCAACGCTTTCTCCTTTGGAAACCGAGCTGGAATCCGCGGAATGAAAACCGATGACCGACCCTCCCAGGTTGATCATAGCTGTTTCAAAACTCAGACGAGTGCGGGTGCTGGGTTCGTAAAACAGGGTCGCGATCTTTTTTCCGTCTGCCACATGAGCATACCGTTTAGGATCGTTTTTGATCCTCTCGGCCAGATCCAGAAGATTCCTCCATTCCTCTTTTGAGAAATCGGAAGGCGTAAGAAAATGCCGCATAAAAGCCTCCTTTGCAGCCTTTTATAATAATACGGACAAGGAGATAGATTTACTCTTTGCTCGTATTTCCGCTGGGATTGTAGTAAATGGTACTGCCTTCGGGCACCGAATGGGTCAGCCAGACACTTCCTCCGATGACACTGTTGGATCCGATCACCGTATTGCCGCCAAGGACCGTAGCTCCCGCATAAATGACCACATGATCGCCTACGTCGGGATGGCGCTTCCCCCCCTTGACCGGATGGCCGGCCTCGTCCAGTTCAAAACTTTTGGCTCCCAGGGTAACTCCCTGATAGAGTTTAACATGACTCCCGATATGGCAGGTCTCGCCGATCACGACACCGCTGCCGTGATCAATGAAGAAATATCTGCCGATGACGGCCCCCGGGTGAATATCGATGGCCGTCTTCTGATGGGCGTATTCCGTCATCATGCGGGGGATCAGCGGGAGTTTCAATTCAAAAAGACGGTGGGCCAGCCGATAAACGGTGATGGCTTCAAAGGCCGGGTAAGCCAGCATTACTTCCTCTTTGGACCGGGCTGCCGGATCGCCGTCGAAAGCAGCCGTGATATCCGTATTGAGGACCTCGGCAATATCCGGAAGGGATGTCATAAACTCTTTAACGATCCACTCGGCCACATCCCCGCAGCGGGCCTGGTCTTTCTTCATCTGAGCGGCATATTCGCAGGTGCTCCCAAGGGCGTCCTTAGCCACGTCGTACAAAAGAACAGCGGACTGCTGCCAGCACTCCGCCACGACGGTGGGGAGGAATTCCTGTTTATATTCCCCCTCATAATAAATATTGGGATATAAGGTAGCCTGGAGGAGGCGGATCAGTTTTGCCACCCGCTGCTTCATGTTAAAGCCGCTGACGGTACCTCTGGTCTTTTCCGTCTCTTTCATCAACTGCTCTACCTGCTGAGGCAGATTATCGCTAAGCCATTTCGCTATCATTTCTTTCACCTGCTTACTTTCTGTAGGTCCTTTGCAAGGATCGATCCATCCATATATCTATTTATTTTACCGTTCTTATACGGCCCTGTCAACGAAAACGGCACTGCCAGGCCCGGCGGGCGTTTTCTGTAAAAAATCATCTATTTTCATGAAAATCCCTTATTTTCGTTCTGCCTTACTTCTCATTTTTGTGCATAAAAGGGGTAAACTTTTGGGGAATGAAATTGATATAATAAATTGTCGGCGAAATAGCCGCACGAAAATCTGAAAGACAGGAGGGTAAGATTATGCCTAGAAAGACCGAAATCAAGGAAAATATTGAAGATGTCGGCAATACCGTTAAAAAGGTGGCTAAGGAAACCACGAAAAAAGCTTCCACCGCTTCCAAAAAGACAGTTGCCAATGTGAAGAAGGCTGCTGCCCGCACCAGGAAGGCCGTCGAAGAGGCCGCTGAAGCCGCTGTTGTTAAACCGGACGTATATGTACAGTTTTACGGCCGCCAGGTCGAAGTTGCCCAAGTGGTCGAAAAAGCGAAAGAAGATTTCAAGTCCGGCAGCAAAGAGCCGATCCGCAGCTTGAAACTGTATATCAAGCCGGAAGACAATATGGCCTACTACGTCATCAATGATTCCGAATGCGGCCGCGTTGACCTGTAAATAAGGCAAAAGGCCGGACAAGATCAAAAGGGAAAATGGCTGACAGCCTCTGTTGGCAACCTGTGGTTGACAACCTTTGTTGGCAACCTGTGGTTGACAACAAATGCTCCCTTTGATAAAATACGTTTTACACATGCTTCGATGGAGAGGGCCCTTATCACAGCAGCTCTGACAGAGAGCGGGAAACGATGAGATCCCGCGGGCAGGCTTTAAGGTCGGATCACTCCTGAGCATCGCTCCGAAACAACAGTAAGAGCAGACGGCCAGCCTCGTTATCGGCAAAGGCTTTATAGGAAGCTGAAGTTACAATCAGGGTGGTACCGCGAGTACACTAAGTAATCGTCCCTGCAGGCTGAAAAGTCTGCAGGTTTTTTATTGCCCCAAAGTTCACTACCAGGAGGTTTTTGTATGTATCAGAAAGTTTCCGCGGATATGAGCTTCAAAGAGCGGGAAGGCCGCGTGCTTTCCCTGTGGAAGGACAAACACATCTTTGAAGAGAGTATCGCTGAAAGAGAAGGCGACCCTGTCTATACCTTTTATGACGGTCCTCCGACGGCCAACGGCAAGCCTCATATCGGCCATGTACTGACCCGTGTCATCAAGGATATGATCCCCCGCTACCGCACCATGAAAGGCTACCAGGTCCCCCGCAAGGCCGGTTGGGATACCCACGGACTTCCGGTAGAGATCGCGGTTGAAAAAGAGCTGGGCCTGAACGGAAAAGACCAGATCGAAGAATACGGCATGGAGCCTTTCATCAAAAAGTGCAAGGAATCCGTATGGAAATACAAGGGGATGTGGGAAAAGTTCTCCGACCAGGTCGGCTTCTGGGCGGATATGGAACATCCTTATATCACCTATGACAATGACTATATCGAGTCCGAATGGTGGGCCCTCAAGGAGATCTGGAACAAAGGCCTTCTGTATAAGGGCTTCAAGGTCGTTCCCTACTGCCCCCGCTGCGGCACTTCCCTGTCCGCGCAGGAAGTCGCTCAGGGTTACAAGACGCTGAAAGAGCGTTCCGCCATCGTCCGCTTCAAGATGAAGGATCAGGACGTATATTTCCTGGCATGGACGACGACTCCCTGGACCCTGCCTTCCAACACCGCCCTCTGCGTCAACGCGGATGAGGACTATGTCGAAGTCAAGGCAGCCGACGGCTATACCTATATCCTGGCCAAGGCCCTGGCGGACAAGGTGCTGGCTCCTCTGGCCAAAGACGGACAGCCTGCCTACCAGCTGCTCAAGACCTGCAAGGGTATCGACCTGAAAGGCCTCGAGTATGAGCCCCTTTACCAGTGCGCCGCCGATGCCGCTGCCAGGGCTCACAAAAAAGCCTTCTATGTGACCTGCGACCCCTACGTTACCATGACCGACGGTACCGGTATCGTTCATATCGCTCCCGCTTTCGGTGAAGATGATGCCCGGATCGGCCGCGATTACGATCTGCCTCTGATCCAGCTGGTCGACAAAAAGGGCTGCATGAAACCGGAAACTCCTTTTGCCGGCATGCGCTGCAAGCCTACCGAAGAGGAGATCAAAAACGGAGCGGTCAGCGCTGACCCCGAGGTGCTGAAGGAGCTGTCCTCCCGCAAGCTTTTGTTTGCCGCCCCCAAGTTCGAGCATGACTACCCCCACTGCTGGCGCTGCGACACGCCCCTGATCTATTACGCTCAGGAGTCCTGGTTCATCAAAATGACGGCGGTGCGCGATGAGCTGGTCGCCAACAATAATACCGTCAACTGGATCCCCAAAGGCATCGGCGAAGGCCGTTTCGGCAAATGGCTGGAAAATGTCCAGGACTGGGGCATCTCCAGAAGCCGCTACTGGGGCACTCCCCTGAATATCTGGGAATGCGAAGACTGCGGATACCGCGAGCCTATCGGATCCCGTCAGGAACTGAAAGAAAAGACCGGACGCGAAGACGCTCTGACTGTCGAACTGCACCGCCCCTATATCGATGAATTCACCTACAAGTGCCCTCACTGCGGAAAGACCATGCACCGGGTGCCCGAAGTCATCGACTGCTGGTTCGACTCCGGCGCTATGCCTTACGCCCAGCATCACTATCCCTTCGAAAACCAGGATCTGTTCAAGCAGCAGTTCCCGGCCCAGTTCATTTCCGAAGCCGTCGACCAGACCCGCGGCTGGTTCTATTCTCTGATGGCCGAGTCCACCATCCTCTTCCACCAGTCTCCCTACCAGAACGTCATCGTACTGGGACATGTTATGGATGAGAACGGCCAGAAGATGAGTAAATCCAAGGGCAACGCGGTCGATCCCATGGAGGCCCTCGGCAAGTACGGAGCCGACGCCATCCGCTGGTATTTCTACATCAACTCCGCTCCCTGGCTGCCCAGCCGCTTCCACGACAAGGCCGTCATCGAAGCCCAGCGTAAATTCCTGCGGCCTTTGTGGAACACCTACTCCTTCTACGTCCTGTATGCCAACATCGACAATTTCGATCCCACCAAGTACAGCCTTGACAAGGACAAGCTGTCCGTTATGGATAAATGGATCCTGTCCAAGCTCAATTCGCTGAACAAGGAAGTCGACAGCGATCTGGACACCTACAAGATCAACGAGGCAGCCCGGGCCCTGCAGGACTTCGTGGACGATCTGTCCAACTGGTACGTGCGCCGCGGCCGCGAGCGCTACTGGGCTAAGGGCATGGAGCAGGACAAGATCAACGCTTACATGACCCTCTACACCTGCCTGGTGACCGTTTCCAAGCTGGCTGCGCCTATGATCCCCTTCATGACCGAGGACATTTATCAGAACCTGGTGCTGAGTGTCGACAAGACCCAGCCTGAGAGTATCCATCTGTGCCGCTATCCTGTCGCCGATGAGTCCATGATCGACAAGGATCTGGAAGACGCTATGGATACCGTGCTCAAGGTAACGACCCTGGGGCATGCGGCCCGTAACTTGTCCGGCCTGAAGAACCGCCAGCCTCTTTCCCAGATGTTCGTCCAGGCTCCCCGTCCGCTGGAAGATTACTATCTGACTATTGTCGAAGACGAGCTGAACGTCAAGAAAGTGGAGTTCACGAAGGATACCGGCAAGTTCATGAGCTACAGCTTTAAGCCGCAGCTTAAGAGCGTAGGCCCCAAATACGGAAAGCTGGTCGGAAAGATCCGCCAGGCCCTGGCCTCCATCTCCGACGGCCGTGCCGCCCAGGAGACCTTATCTTCCGGCGGTGCTCTGCACTTTGACTTCGACGGCACTCCGGTCGATCTGTACGAAGACGACGTACTGGTCGATATCAAGCAGGTACCCGGTTTCGTCGCCCAGTCCGAAGGAGACCTGACCGTTGCCCTGGACACCAACCTGACCCCCGAACTGATCGAAGAAGGGTACGTCAATGAAGTCGTCAGCAAGGTCCAGACCATGCGTAAGGATGCCGGTTTTGAAGTGACCGACCATATCGTTTTCGCCTACGGGGACAACGAAAAACTGGCTTCCATCATCCTCTCCCACGCGGTCGAGATCTGCGCGGTCACCCTCTGCGACAAGGTGCAGAAAGATGCCGGCCAAGATTTCTACACTAAAGAGTGGGATATCAACGGCGAGAAGGCCGTCTTCGGAGTCAAACGCATCTAAAGTCTGATTTGGGCCAAATACAGAAAAACTCTGAGAATACAGAAAAGCTCTGAGAAGTTGGAAAATGCTTCTCAGAGCTTTTTTATTCTTTGTTTTTTGAGGCTTTACTTCTTTGCCGGCCTTTTTGATCGTCCGGGATCCGGACGGTCTATTAATGCTTTTCTTTGGATCAGTGACTGTTGACAACGACCCTGGCGGGATCCTCGAATTCCTTCAGGCGCTGTGCATAGGCTGCGCGAGCTGCTTCTTCCTCCACTAGGGCCGGTTTCTCCGCTCCCAAAAGCTTTAGCAGATAGACGGTAAAATCCGAGTTCAGAATGACCAGGGGGCCAACCATTTCTGTTCCCATAAAGTTTTTACGGCGCAGGCCTTCCAGCTGGGTATCCTTATTGTTTCCGATCCCCTTAAGGATTTTACACATATATTCGCTGGAGTTGTCTCCGTAGATCATACTGAACTGGGTCTTGAAAGCTGTCAGCTTCATGCCCTCAAATTCGGCCAGCACGATTCCGTTGTAGCGGTTCATCATATAGCGTGCGGAATACTCCTTGAAAAGGCCAAGGCCTTCGATTTTTCGGTCTCCGTCCTGTATATAGGAAAGGAACAGCTCCACCGAATTGCTGAAAGCAAGGAAAATGGTCCCCGCATCGATCAGCTGCTCGATGCGGCTTTTGAAAGGTTTCAGGGCCGCGATCGACATTTCCTGCTGACTTTCCGTCATGCCGCCCATGTAGACAAGGTCCACGTCCCGGTCCGCAAAAGCCGGCCGGTCATTGATCTCGGTACGGACTATTTCAGCCTGGGGAAAGTTCAATTTGACGCAGCGCTCAAGGTAGAGGTAACCGGACGATTCCCCGAACAGATTGCCGAAAGAAGGATATAGGATCTCGATGATCATTTGGACGCCTCCTTTTCTTCGACCCTTTTGATGATGCGGTCATAAAGAGATCTGGCAGGAGCCGGATAATAATAATTGTCGTATAGAAAATAGATTTTTTCCGCTTTCAGGGGCAGAAGATCCGGCCCCTTCTGCGTATCAAAGGATGTGACGATCTTGTCGGGGCTTACTCCTCCCAACAGCAGGGCCAGTTTTACATCCAGACAGCGGGGGCCCACCACGGCAACCTTTTCGATGGACGGGTCTGCAAGGAACTGATAATCCGCGTCAAATTGCCAGCAGATATTTTCCACTGAATTTTTCTGGTCGAACTTATCGTCCAGCATCAGCAGTACTTCCTTGGTCCCTTTTTCGCTGCGTACGGCGTTGAAAACACTGCTGCAGGCTTCGGGATTCTTTCCCTTGGAGATGGATCCGATGACGGTCTTTCCCGCTACCGTTTTCTGCAGATAGCGAGACTCCACGATATGGATCTTCTTCAGCGACCTGCTGATAGCATCTGCACTGTAGCCTGCTTCCAAAAGCAAGGCGCAGGCAGCCAGTTCGTCATAGGCAAAGTAGATAGTATCGGTCTTTAGATCAAAGTTCTGGCCGGCCAATTTCATGGTACCTTTTTCAAGATCGACATCGGCCGTGTACTTAGCTTTAGGTGATTCAAAGCCGCAGCTGGGGCAGTGGGCATGCCCGATATGATGGTTGCGGACATAATCATACACCAGGGGTGCATGGCAGACAGGGCATAAAGCCGCGTCGTTGAAAAGGTTATCGGATTTAGTACGGTCGGAGGGCATACGGGCAATGGAGTAATACTCATGTTCATTGCCGGGGGCCAGGCGGCAGCTGATCATATCGTCCCCGTTCAGGATCAGCTTGGTCTTTTTCGGCACAGCGGAATTGATAAAATTGAAAATATATTCCGGATGAGCGTTGCGGCCGACCGAATCCCTGGACAGGTTGGTGCAGATCAGATAGTCCGGCTGCACGTAAGGATAGATCTTGCGGGAGGAACGCTCATCGATCTCGAAGACGGCTGTCTTATACTTTGCTTTACCGGAGACCGAGGCTCCCAAAGCCAGAGAAGTAGCGATGCCGGCATCGATGTTGGATCCTAATTTATTGCTCAGCACCTTTTCGCCCTGATCGGTCAGGATATCGCCTAAAAGGTTGCAGGTAGTCGTCTTTCCGTCCGTACCCGTAACGGCAACGATCCTCTGCGGCTTATCCACCCGGCCCATAAAGTCCGGGCAGATCTTGAGCGCCAGCCGGCCCGGAAAATAGGAAGCATTGCGCCTCAGAGCCTTTAAGCCCAAAGCAGCCAGCTTTGCTGTCCACAAGGCCGCGAAAAAGCGCGCGTTTTTTTTCATGCCTATGTCACCTCGTCTGTTTCTGTCATAAAAAATTATATTTTTGATTATAACATCGCCTTCTTTTGAAAGCAATCAAATGCGGGGCGGGCTTGCCCTCCCGCCCTGATAGATGCTATAATAGGTAAATTCTATGTGCCTTTTGACCGCACTGCCCTAGGAGGTTTCTATGAAATTTCGTTTTTACCTGGCTTTATGGGCCGGCAAGTTTATTGACTGGCTGCTGAAACTGAAAGGTGAAACCAGGGACGATATGCCCGGCTCGGTCATCTTCCGCATCTGCCCTGATTTTCTGAAATACGTTGCAAAACCGCCGATCGTGGCAGCTGCCACCGGTACCAACGGCAAATCTACGGTTACGTCCCTGATTGCCGACGGTCTGAAATCCCTCGGCTACCGGACGGCTTTTCTGGACTGGGGACCCAACCTGCGCTCCGGCCACTGCCTGCTTATGGCACGTTCGGTCACTCTCTTCAACCACACCCGCGTCGACGCCGTCGTCTGCGAGGCGGACGAAGGCTCGTCTCCTTATGAAATGTCCCGCCTTCAGCCCACCCACTACATCGTCTGCAACATCTGCCGCGACTCCCTGCGCCGCAACGGCCATCCTCTGTACATCCGCGACCAGATCCAGGACGCCATTTCCAAATGCCCCAATACCAAGGTCATTCTGAATGCCGACGACCCGATCAGCGGCCTTATGAAAGTAACCAAGCCTGAAAATGTCCGTTACTTCGCTATGGAAAAAACAACGGATGCGGACATCAGCAATACGGTCCTTCATGACTTTACCATTTGTCCCAACTGCCACAAAAAGGTCGTTTACCAGCACCGCCACTATCTGCAGATGGGGCATTTCACCTGCCCCGGCTGCGGCCTGTCCTCACCTGTAGAGGATTTCGACGGGACTTACTTCGATCCCGAGGCCCGCAGGCTGACCGTAAAAGAAAAAGACGGGACGGAATATACCGTTTCCATCGATTCTTCGTCTGTTTTCAATGCTTTCAACTATCTGTCCGTCATTGCCTTCTTCCGCTGGATCGGCGTGTCGGTCGACCGCCTGGTCCCCCTGATCGGTTCTTTGAAGGTCCCGGTTTCCCGTGAGGAAGTCGTCGAAGTAGACGGTATCAAGATCCATACCAGCATGTGCAAGGGCCAGACCGGAAGTTCCGCTTCTGTTGTGATGCGTCATCTTTCCCAGATCCCCACCCGCAAGGAACTGGTCCTTTTGGTCAATGAGGAATACGCCAATCCCAAGGCTCACGAGACTCCCAGCTGGCTGTGGGACGTGGATTACGAACTGCTTGCCAATGACCGGCTGACCCGGATCCTGGTAGGCGGCGACATGTCCGAAGACTATCATTACCGCTTCCTGATGGCCGGTATTCCCGAAGAGAAGATCGCGGCCGTGCCCAAGGACAGCGACATGCTCAGCCATCTTACTTTTGATAATGTAGACGAGATCTATGTGCTGCACGAGGTCGACGCGGTCACCGAGGCCAAACACTATCAGGAGGCCATCGTACAAAAGCTCAAGGAGGCGCGCCATGAAAATTGAGTTTCTCTATCCCGAACTGGTCACCTTATACGGTGAGAACGGCAACCGGGAATTTCTTCAGAAAAACCTTCCGGACGCCGAGTTTGTTTCGACTTCTCTGGACATGGCGCCTGCTTTTATCACGGGCACTGTGGATCTGGTCTATATCGGCTCCATGATCGACAACTATTTCGGCCTGGCTATCGAGGCTCTGCGGCCTTATAAAGATGCTCTGAAGGCTTATATCGATTCCGGTAAAGTTTTTCTGGCTACCGGTAACGCCATGGATCTGTTTGGAAAATATATTCAGTTCAAGGATAAAAGGGTCGAGGGATTGGGCCTGTTCGACTATTATTCGGTCGAGGATACCAGTTTCCGCCACAATTCCTGGTTTTTAGGCAAGTTCGAGGGGATCAAGATCACGGCTTTCCGCTCTACTTTTACCCGTCAGTTCGGTTCGGACGCGGATCCTTTCATCAAGGTCCTGGGAGGTTCGGGCCGCAACGACAAGAGCAAAGTCGAAGGCGCCCGTCTTAACAACTTTTACGCGACCTCTCTTCTGGGGCCTTTCCTGATCATCAATCCGCCCTTTGCCCATTATCTCTTGGGCCTTCTGGGGGCAGACAAACCTCTTTGCTTTGAAGAAACTGCCGTCAAGGCCTATCAGCACCGCCTGGCCTGGATGGAGGAGCCGGACGCCCGCTTCGTCATGGGGGCTTTGGGCTGACTTCTGCTAAGGAGATCCGATTTTATGCTTTTACATTCTGCTTTAACAGCTTCCACGGGCTCGGTCTTTGTGGAAGCTTTTTTAGACTCTCTGACAGACGGGCTGAAGATGCTGCCCGTCCTGTATCTTGCCTATCTGTTGATGGAGCTTTTAGAGCACCACGCGGGCAGCAAGGTCGACCGGATCCTGTCCGGGGTCGGTAAAGCCGGACCCTTGATAGGGGCAGCCCTGGGTGCTATTCCCCAGTGCGGCTTTTCGGGCGCGGCAGCCGGCCTTTATTCGGGCGGTATCATCACCATGGGCACCTTGATTTCCGTGTTTATTTCCACCAGCGACGAAATGCTTCCAGTCCTTCTGTCCGGGGGAGCCGGTACTTTGGTCATTGCCAAGCTGGTGCTCGGCAAGGTTGCCTGCGGCATTCTCTTCGGCTACCTGGTCGACCTGATCTTCCGCGGTCATACCCATGCTCATATCGAAGATCTGTGCCGGCAGGATCACTGCGAATGCGAACACGAAAACATTTTTCTGTCCGCCTTAAAACACACGGGCAAGACCATGCTGGTGATCTTTATCGTATCCCTGGCTCTGAATCTAGTCTTTGACCTGGGAGGAGCCCACCTGCTTCAGCGCCTGATGCTCAATGTTCCCGTGGTTTCCGAACTTATCACGGCACTGCTGGGCCTGATCCCCAGCTGCGCTGTTTCGGTCGCCTTGAGCCAGCTTTACCTTACCAAGGGTATTATCAGTACCGGAGCCCTGGTAAGCGGTCTGGCTTCCAACGCCGGCGTCGGCCTTTTGGTCCTTTTCCGCCAGAACCACAATAAAAAAGACAACCTCCGGATCATTGCGGTCCTTTATATTACCGGCGTCCTGTCCGGCATCCTGCTGAGGGCTGTCCTTGGCTGACCCACTGGCACCTCTTTGAACTCCAAAATAAGAGTGCGCTGCAACAAAGAGGGTGTGAAAAAAGATAGTCCTGCGGAATAAGAAAGGGCTATGCAAAACGAACTACTGTTTCTTCACAGTCCCATACTGCTTGCATTGCACATGCAGTTGAAATCCTGTCAACTTTTTGATTTTGGGATTTCTAACAAGATTTGTCACGCGATTTTCTCAAAATCTTGTCAGATTTTGGATTTCGGCCTTGGTTGACAGGATTTGTCAGCCTAAAAAAGATGTTCTTGTCAATAATCGGAGTATGGTTTTTTTTGACAAGGCTTTTTTTAAAGCGGGTGCTTTTATTATGACATTCAAGAAAGTATTACACAAACAAACCTAAAAAATGCTTAAATGCATCTAACCAGGTCTTGTTAAGGCCGGAAATGACTGTGACAAATCTTGTCAGCCTCGATGAAAATCCGGATTTTGACAAGAAATTTGATTTTTCGTTGTACAGATCTTGTCAAATTGTTATTAAATGGGAAATTTAACAATGCCTGTTAAAAATCCCCTTAAAAAATGCCCTTTGAAAATGCTCCTTGAATCGGATCGATCTCATTCGACCACAATCATAACCACGGGCAAAGCCCGTGGTTTGCTCTACGCCTAAAAGACGATAATACTGGCTTGGCCTGAAAGGCCTGTGAAGGGTATGCCAGTTGCAA
>OMYN01000041.1 GCA_900315265.1 uncultured Eubacteriales bacterium | reverse complement strand
CGGAAGATAGCCTTTGAACAGCAGAAGCTCTTTGCTGCAGCATGACAGTGGCATACCTAAAGGAAATCTAATTTACACACAATTTTGGACTTGACTCCTAAAACAGGAAAAAAGGCGGACAAAATCACCCATATGGGGAAATATATCCGCCTCGCCTGTCTTCGACTATCAAAAAATGGCGGAAAAAAAGGGCGAATCCCCGGATTTTATCCGCCGCCGGGAAATCTGCCGGGAAATCCGCCGGGGTTAAGCCAGGGTTAACGCATGGTTAACGCTGCCGACCCAGCGCCGCCTGCCCACCCAACAAAAAAAGCCACAGAACTGGGGAGGTTCCATGGCTTGCAGGGGATACAGACCGACCGTCTGAAGGTCAGCCGGCCGATCAGCGATAAATAGATAATGTCGATAGATTATAAATCAGACGCGGTCCCAGATGTAGCGGGCAGTTTCCAGTCCGTAGTAGGTACCGGCGATGCAGTCTTCCATTCCCTCAAACTCCAGAGAGATCTCTTTGTCGTATCCGGAATGTTTGATGATGGAAATGATCTTCCACAAATCCATATCGCCCTGGCCGATGATGGCGCCTCGCAGGATCTTATTGCCGGCAGCGGTCCCGACATAGCCGAAGGAAGGAATAAAGGTCTTCCACTCTTCCGGAGTTCTGGGATAAGGACGCTGTTTCAAAGTAGGCGTGTCAGGGAACTGTACATACATACCGTTCTGAGGCAGCATGCGGGCATTGTCACGGATATAGAAATCCTTCAGGTGGATCATGTCCGCGTACTTGATAGCCTTGGAGACGTTGGTGACGGGATCTTCGTCTACACACAGGTAGTTGCCCACGTCGACGGTCAGGCCGACATTGTCGCGATTAGCGGCACGCAGGATACGGATGACACGGTCGGCTCCGTTTACATACAGGCCATGGTTCTCAAGAGTCGTGGACAGGCCCAGGGTCTTGGCGTAGTCAGCCAGTTCCTGAACGCCCTTTACAAAGGTAGGAAAGTCTTCCTCGAACTGTTCGGGGGTGTTGATGCCGTCCGGCTGCTGTCCGGAGCATACATCGTTGCGGAACTTGTAGCAGCCCATGGTCTTGGCCACCTGCATGATGGTCTCGATGCGGTTGATCTCTTTGCGGTAAAGCTCATCCTTGTGATCGGCGTCTTCCTTTTTGAAAACCAGATGAGCGTTCAAAGAAAAGGCGGACAGTTTCAGGTCGATCTTGTCGGCATGATCGGCTACCTGTTTAGCCAGCTCCAGGTTGCCGCTGCCGTCCTCATTCAGAATGGGAAGTCCGAAGGGAACCACTTCCATGTGAGTGCAGTCATGAGCCTTTGCCCAGTCCATGATGTCAAAAAGGGTCCACTCTTTGGTGTAGAGCTTTTTAGACAGGCAATAGCTGCTGATACCTAAATTCATAGCCATAGTAAAAATCTCCTTTGTCCCTTTACAAGGGTATTTTTACGTTCTTTTTAAATACATTTTAATAACAACCGCTGTCATACGCAATGTATTTTACCAAACTAGGGATGGATAAAACAAAACTATCAAATGTATAATTATTCAACGGCCGTAAACCATGTAAACCAGCCAGCTGAGCGGCCTCATTGGCAGCAGTTTCAAAAGGTAAGCGGCAAACTTGTATAAAAAGCGCAGCGTATAGACGGGCCGGGGATTTTTCTTCAAAGCGACCTTGGCCACATAGATCCCGGCGTCCCGGGCCGGCATCCCGCCCAGTTCGTCATGCTCCATAGAGGCTACCGACCTGGCGATACGGCCCTGGTAAATATCATCGCCTTCCACGTCCTTTAAGCGGGCCGCCGTAAAGCCGGTATGGATATCCCCCGGCTGGATCAGGGCAACCTTAATACCGAAGGGCCTTACCTCGTTGCGAAGGGCCAGCGAATAGGCATTAAGAGCCGCCTTGGAGGCAGAATAATAGGCCTGAAAGGGAACCGCGGCCGGAGCGGCGACCGAGCTGATGTTGACGATGGTCCCCCTGCCCGCCTTGCGCATGTAAGGAAGCACGGCCTTAGTCACCGAAACCGTACCGAAAAAGTCCGCGTCGAACATCTTTTTCGCATCCTCTGTCCTGGTAAATTCGATGGCCCCCGAGATCCCGTAGCCGGCCCCGTTGATCAGCACGTCGATACGACCGCTTTGATCGATAATAGTCTTGACCGCCGCCTCTACCGCACTCTCATCGGTAACGTCCGCCTTGAGTCCGTGGACAGATTTCACCGCGTCCTGGGCCAGGCCGGGAACGATGCCCCGCCGGCTCAGGGCATAGACCGTAAGGCCACGACGGGCCAGTTCTTTGACCGCTTCCAGTCCGATGCCGGAGCTTCCTCCTGTTACTAAAGCTACCATTTATACCACCTCCAAAGCCCACATACTGCACAGGGGCAGGTCGGCCGCCGCAATATAGCGGGGCCGCCGGCTCCACCCGTCGGCGACCTTCAGATAAAAGACCCTGCCGCCCTGCTTCGTTTTCAGCTCCTGATAGCCATAGGCTGCCACATCGTGAGCCTTATATGTCGGGTGATGGAACATCTGCAGAAAGACCAGACGTCCTTTATCCAGCTGGCGGACCAGGTCCGAACCTTTAGCCAGAGGATAAGAATGGACGATGACATGATCGGTCACCTTATATTTGCGAAGGGCCATCCTTAAATACGGGCCCATCAGAAACCAGCTGGTCCCGCCCAGGCGGCCGAAAAGGCTGATATTGTAATAAGCCAGCATGCGGCGTCCCAGACGGGCCGTTTGAATAAATAAAGACTGGGGCGATTCGATAGCCAGCTCCGGGGTCGAATGGATATTTTTCAAAGTCAGCAATATATTAGTCAGGGCGGTCGGTCCGCAGTGCTGGCGGTAGCCGTGCTTTAAATGTTCAAAATCTCCCATGGTGCAGAAGGACTCGTAGGGAGCCCAGCTGTCTTTGACCCTGGCGGGAGCAAAGCCGCATTGATAACGTTTTTGAGCGTCCTGGACTATGTTTTCGATCGGCGCGCGTTTCTTTTTCATCGGTATCCTTCCTTTCGGCAGACATTATGATGCTGCCTGCTTTCTTACGCGGTCTTTTAGGCATTTTTACCAGTTTATTATACAGCGTTTATACCAAATTTTGCTTCCCCTTCTTTACCGTATTTTCACAGACCGCTTTCTTGTCTTTTTACAAGCCTGTGCTATAATACCTTTCGCTTTAATAGTTAACTATAAGAACAGGAGAAACAATGGTTGGAGTTATCGATGTGGGCGGGGGCCTTCGGGGAGTTTATGCAGCCGGCGTGTTGGATTATTGTATGAAAAACAATATACAGTTCGACCGCTGCTACGGTGTATCGGCCGGCTCTGCCAACGTGTCTACTTATATTGCCGGCCAGAAAGGCCGCTGCTACCAGTTTTACGTGAATTATTCGTTCCGCAGTCAGTACATGGGCTGGAAGAATTTTTTCAAGACGCGCAATTTTATCAACCTGGACTATATCTACAGCACCCTGTCCAATCATGATGGCGAATACCCTCTGGACTGGCCTGCCATCCAGGCTTCGGACAAGACCCTGACCATCGTCGCCACTGACGCTGATACCGGGCTCCCGGTCTACTTTGATAAATCGGACATGCATCAGGACTATTATAACTGCATTAAAGCTTCCTGCTGCGTGCCTGTCATAAACCGTCCCTATCCCCTCGGCGGCAGACGTTATTTCGACGGCGGCATTTCGGATCCCATCCCCATCCGCAAAGCTCTTGAGGACGGCTGCGACAAGGTGGTCGTCATCCTGACCCGCCCCAAGGATTTTATGCGCAGTCCCAAGACCGACAAAAAGATGGCAAAACGCCTCTACCACCTGTATCCTAAAGCTTCCAAGGACATGGCGACCCGGGCCGAAGTATATAACGAGGAACTGGACTTTTGCAAAAAGCTGGAAAAGGAAGGCCGGGTCCTGATCGTGGCTCCCGTATCCATCGAAGGCATGCACACACTGACCCGCGATAAAGACGCCCTGATCCGCCTCTATCACCGGGGCACCGACGACGGGTCCATGATCGCTTCCTTCTTGCAGACCGAAGTCAAGCCCCTGCAGCAGGACGATATGGGCGGTCTTTGATCCTTGTTCTTTTACACATGATTCAAACCACGGGCTAAGCCTGTGGTTTTCTTTTATTCATGAAGGGGCTGTGAGAAACGGTAATTCGTTTCTCACAGCCCCTTTTTTTAGTCGAATTAGATCCGGTTCACAGAGCGTTTTCACAGAGCATTTTCACAGAGCATTGTCAAAATTCCCATCTAAGGACAATTTGACAAGATCTGTACAGCGAAAAATGAAAAATCTCGCCAAATTCCGGGATTCCGGCATACTTGACAAGATTTGTCACGCTGTTTTTGGACTCGAAAAAGGCCTGGCCCATTATTTTTG
>OMYN01000016.1 GCA_900315265.1 uncultured Eubacteriales bacterium | reverse complement strand
TTACCATTACTTGATATCTGGAAAAATACCAGCAGCACTGGTAGAGCAAAAAGCGTAGAAATTTTTTTGATCTGTGTCCTTGACACGGGGTACAGTTCACTAAAAACTGGCGGATAAAATAGACGATTTCAGCCATCTTATCCGCCACTGGCATAAAAAAAGCTAAAAATCACGAATTTTATCCGCCTGGAAATCCTAGCAGGTCTGTCCCTGTAATCCCCGGTGGCCTTCAAGGAGGCTGCCTCGGAAAGGCCGCTTCGGAAAGGCCGCTTCAGATAGGCCGCTTCAGAAAGGCAACCTCAGACAGGCAGCCGCCGCAAACCCATCTACCGAAAAACCAGCGTCACTGCTTTTCCGCGTGTCAGCGTAATATCCTGCTCTTCTTTCCCGCAGCGGACGGTGACCGTTTCATCGGAGAGCCCTTCCTGCAAGGTAAGCACGGCGGTGGTCCTGTCGCCCTGCTCCCAGCGCATATCTACTGTAATTCCGCCTCTGGCCTTGAGCCCGCTGACATGGCCGGACCGAAAAGCCGGATGACCGGGCAAGGCCGGAAGAAGGTCGATCTCTGCGGCCGGCTTATTCCCGTCCCGGTCCCACAGCAGGCGGCTCTGCAAAAGCATAGCAGCCAGCCCGGCCGTAAAACCGAAATTGCCGTCGATCTGAAAGGGAGGATGAGCGCACAAAAGACTGGCATAGGTCCCTCCGGGTGAAGGATAAGCCGCGTTGGGATCCGTTACAAAATGCAGCTGCTTGCGGATCAGGGAAAAGGCGTGGTCCCCGTCTTTTATTGAAGCCCATAAGCAGATCTTCCATGCCAGAGACCAGCCGGTCCCGTCGTCTCCGCGCGCCAGCAAAGACTGGCGGCAGGACTCAAGCAGAGCAGGATCCCGGATCAGTTGAGCCGGGTACAGTCCGTACAAATGGGAACAATGGCGGTGATGCGGCTCAGTCTCCGGGTATTCTTTATCCCATTCCAAAAGCCTTCCGTCCTCTCCGATCTTTAATGGCTCCATCCTTGCTGCCGCCTTTTCCGCCCTTTCTCTAAGGCCGCTTTCTTCATCAAATAATTCGGTGATCCGTATCGTTGTCTCAAAGGTATCCAGGGCGATCTGATCGACCATGGCCGTATATGGAGCCGTGCTGACTGCTTTGTTTTCAAAAACAAAGTGGTTTTCGGGTGAGGTCGCCGGGCAGATCGCCAGACATCCGTCCGGCATTTCGGTAAGGATCTGCAGATAAAATTCGGCCGCCCCGTAGATCAGCTGCCGTACAGAAGCCAAATAAGTCTTATCCAGCGTGTATTCGTAGCGCTCCCACAAAGAGCGGCACAGCCAGCCCGACGCGCCAGGCCAGAAAGCCCAGGAAGCCTTGCCCGAGACCGGCCCCGTATAACGCCACAGGTCGGTATTGTGGTGGCAGACCCACCCCTGAGCCCCGTAAAAAGCCTTGGCCGTCTTCTGGCCGCTTACCGCCAGCTCCCTGACCATAGCCGTCAGCGGCTCCATCGTTTCTTCCAAAGCCGTCGGAAGAGCCGGCCAGTAATTCATCTCGGTATTGATGTTGGTCGTATAATCACATCGCCATGGCGGAGTCATCGAATCGTTCCAGATTCCCTGTAAGGTGGCCGGCTGGGACGAGCCCCGAGAAGACGAAAGCAGCAGATAACGCCCGTACTGGAATAAAAGCTCGATCAGCCCCGCGTCCGACGGGTCCTCCTCGAAGGCAGCCAGCCTCCGGTCCGTGGGCATCATCTCTTTGGCCGGATCCCCGGAAAGTTCCAGCTCCACCCTCTTCATCAGCGGCCTGAAATCATCCAGATGCCGCTCTTTGATCCGGTCCCAGCTGCCTGCCTTGTCCAGAGTCCGGCGTGCGGCCGCCAGAAAATCTTCCTTTTCGAAACTGCTGACCGCTGTCAAAGCCGCCGTGACCAGGGAGGCTCCCCTGACCCGGATCGTACCATCTTTGCAGGCGCTGATCGTTCCGTCTGCGGTCACTTTCATGATCATGGCAAAATGAACGCCCAAGCCTTCCGCTGCCTCATCTTCCTTTTCGCCCGGCAAGGCGCCCGGGCACTGTCCCTGATACAGATAGTAGGCAGCTCCCTCTTCCAGCCAGGCCTTCCCCTGTCCCTGCAAAAAGGACGCGAAACGAAAGGTCAGGTCCTCGGGACGGCTGACCTCATGGATGGCGATGACCTGATCCGGAAAAGAAGCCAGATATTCTGTCTTTCTGCCCTTTTCTTCGACAAAAGCCAGGCCGTCGGCAAGATCGAGCCCTCTGCGGTATAAAAGGTCCGCGTCCTCTGCGGAAGATCCGACCGGATCAACCTGCCTTGTCCGGTCGATGACCAGTTGACCCATGGGCAGGTAGGAAGCTACGTCCCGGCCCACAAAGGAGCTTTCGATCAGCTGCTGGCACTTGACGAGCTTTCCCTCCAGAGCCAGATCCCGGGCCTGGCGGAAGATCGGGCTGCGGTCGCCAAGGGGCCCGGTGTCCGGACGCCCGGACCATAGCTGTTACCGTAGTTGATACAATGTATTGACTGCGGTAACTGTTTTTTTATACCCCAATTACGGTCTTTCTAAGGAATTTAAGACATTTCGAGGTGTTGTCAGCCGTGTAGAAGCTATAATCCATTAAAATTAAGCGTTGCTTGGCACGGACATCTATCAGATAAATCGTTATTTTATCAATCGTTATATCACTATAAATGCAGTAAAGGCTCAGGTCGAACTTTCATCCGACTTGAGCCTTTCGTGCGTTTTACGGAAATTACAGTGTTTCCGTTATCTCCGTGCCATCCTTAAAACGGAATACCAGCCGTTCATCAGCATAGACCATCACCCGGTCAATAGTGGCTGTCCACAGCCTTTCATTAAAGGCAATAGGCAGAGTGTCCAATCCCATGATTTCAAACAGCAGACCGCTGATGATAACCGCTTCACGTTCCATTTGCTGACGTCGAGAAAGTAATGCGTTGTGCTTTTTCTCAGCGCTTTCAAAGCGTTGGCACAGGTCATCGTATTGGATGCGGTAGTCACTGACGGACAGCGTGTTAGCTGCGTTGGCATTAATACAACTGCGAATCATATCGGAAAGCAGTGTCATTTCCTGCTCTATAGCAGTGATGTCTGCGTCAATGAAGTCGGTGTCAGTCAGCGTTTTCTTGGTACGTTGCAGGTCAGCGATGATCCCTTCACGGTCTACCATGTATGTGCTGAGAGCCTTGAGAAATAATTCCTGCAATTGCGTTTCATACAAATGCGGTGTTTCGCACTTGGTATTGCCGTTGAATTTTCCGTTGCACTGCCAGATGGTACGGCGGTATTTGCTGTTGGAGTGCCAAACTTTAGAACCATAGATTTCACCGCAGTCTCCGCAGAACAGCTTGCCGGAAAACGGACTGGTTTGTCGATGACGCTTTCCACTGTTTTTCCGTGCAGCAAGCTCTACTTGCACGGCTTGCCATTCCATCGGGTCTATGATTGCTGGATGGCTATCTTCTACGTAGTACTGCGTGACCTCACCCTCATTTACCTTTGTTTTCTTGGACAAAAAATCCACTGTAAAGGTCTTTTGCAGGAGTGCGGAACCCTTGTACTTTTCGTTAGCGAGTATGCTTTCAACGGTTGCCCGTTGCCATACCCTCCGCTTTCCGGGGGTGGGAATACCATCTGCCGTTAACTCCTTTGCAATAGCATTGCTGGACTGTCCTTGCATAAACTCGCGATAAATGCGACGAACGATTTCTGCTTCTTCGGGGATAATCTCCGGTAGACCATCAGCACCTTTGCGATAACCGAGAAACTGCCCATAGGCCATGCTAACTTTGCCATCCGAGAAGCGTTTCCTTTGTCCCCATGTGACATTCTCGGAAATGGAACGGCTTTCTTCCTGCGCAAGGGAGGACATGATGGTGATTAGCAATTCGCCCTTGGAATCAAAGGTCATGATGTTTTCCTTTTGGAATAGGCACTCACAGCCAACCTCTTTCAGCTTACGGATGGTGGTAAGGCTGTCCACGGTGTTTCTGGCGAATCGGCTGACGGATTTCGTGACGATCAGGTCGATTTTTCCGTCTAAAGCATCCTGCACCATACGGTTGAATCCGTCACGGTGCTTGGTATTGGTTCCGGAGATGCCCTCGTCGGTGTAAACGCCCACGAATTGCCAGTCGGGATTGTTCTTAATGAAGCGGGTATAGTAATCCACCTGTGCCTCATAGGAGGTCAGTTGTTCTTCACTGTCAGTGGATACACGAGCGTAGGCAGCAACACGGCGGCGAACTTTTGAAGTATGCGGTGAGCGGGTGTGCAGATTCAACGTTGCTGGGATTACCGTCACATTTTTAGATGTTGCCATGTCGTTCTCTCCTTTCTCTTGCAGCCTGCCGCATTTCAGGTGTCCAACTTTCACTCCGTGAGCGGTTTTGCCATCGTTTAACGGTTGTTTCTCCGTTGGGAAGGGTAAATACCACTGTGTTATCTGGTGCAGCCGTGATTTCCGTTATTTTGTCGAGACCGCCAATTTGCTCAATTAGTTCCATTAGCGTTGTTTCCGGGATTGCCTTGGATGCACAATGCGCTTTGCCGTAGGTGTTGTAGGTGGAGCAAACCCAGACGATACGAGAAGCGGTGGTCTTGCGCCTGAATCGTTTACCGCAGATGGCACAGGTAATTTTGCCTGTAAGTGGATAAGCCTTTTTCGGCTGTGGATTGGTGTGCTTCTCGCGGCGAATTGCCATTTCTGCTTGGACTGCCTCAAAGGTCTCCATTGGAATAATAGCATCATGCGTATTTGCCGCATGGTACATGGGCAGTTCGCCTTGGTTGGACATTCGCTGCTTTGTCAGATGATTATCGCTATAAGTAGTCTGAAGCAAAAGATTTCCTGTATAGGAATAGTTACAAAGCACCTTGCGGACGCAACTGGCTGTCCATGCATTGCCGCGCCGTGTTGCTATCCCGACTTCGTTTAAATCCTTTGCAATCCCAAGCGTACCCTTTCCAGCAAGGTAATCAGCAAAAATGCTTTTGACAATATCCGCCTCTTTTGGAACAATCTCGTATTTGCCGTCCACAATGCGGTATCCAAGCACTGTACCATTCCACGGCTTACCTTGCTCAAAGTTGCGTTTGACACGCCATTTTTGATTTTCACTCACCGATAAACTTTCTTCCTGTGCAAAGCTGGCGAGAATAGTCAACATCAATTCCCCATCCGCAGAAGCAGTGTCGATAGCCTGTTCTTCAAAATAGACTGAAACACCGAGAGTTTTCAGCTCACGCACCGTCTCCAACAGCGTAACCGTGTTCCGGGCGAAGCGAGAAATGGATTTTGTGATAATCCGGTTGATTTTACCAGCTTTGCAATCCGCCAGCATCCGCTGAAACTGTTCCCGGTTGGCCTTGGTGCCGGTTTTTGCTTCGTCCGCATACACTCCTGCAAACTCCCAGCCGGAGTGATGTTGAATATAATTTCTATAATGCTCGACCTGTGCGGCGAGGGAGTGTAGCATAGCATCCTTTCCGCTGGATACTCGTGCATAAGCGGCTACCCGGATGGCCTTTGGCATCTGCGGGGTCGCTGCGATTTTCTTTACTTGCCTTTTCATAATGGCCTCCTTTGTATCAAATTGGGGTAGCCTATATATCACTCTACAGACGGAATATAGCAAGTCAATTCTTAGTCTTAATTGATAAAAATACTTGAACGATCAAAGTCGCAAATAGTACCAGCCAATTCTCGTGCCCGGTCTATCGTGCCAAGGGATAATTCGCCATCGTCAGCAAGTGTCCTCATCAGTGCCATCAATATCTGGTACCGTATCCGCTTTTCGACTATCGTCATAGCATTTTCGGGAACAGTATTTTCGTCTGCTGTTGCCATAGCTCACAAACTCCTTTCTGCAGTGTCGGCATCGAAGATGATAGTATGCCTTTCGCTTTACCAGATCCGGATGCGTATTCCACCAAGTATTTCTGCACTTATCAGAGCAGAACAGCTTCGTTTTACGATGAGGATTACGCTGCATCGTTTTACCACAATTCCGGCAGAGTGCTTGCTGACTCCCCGGCAGTGGATGCCTTCGTATATATGACCGAACGGTATTGACTGACAGATGTAATGTAAGAGCAATATCTCCGGCGCTTTTTCCATGTGCTCTCATACTGTTGAGAGTAGATATTTCAGACTTTGTCATAACGATTTCCTCCAAACTGGGCAAGTGGACTGCCCATAAAAGACAGTCCACCGCCACAATGTGATTATTCTGCCACCTGAATGACCTTGATGGCTTCCGGGCGGATAAGTTTCCCGTCAAGGTATTCGATTGCGAGGTAGCCAATCTGGTCGTGAACCGTGAATGCCTCGGTCAGCGCTCTTGCGGAGATGGGCTTACGGGCTACTACCCAATAATAGGAGAAGTCACCGAAGGCAATAGGCTTCGTGCTCTTGCCGATGGAAGGCATCTCGTTGTTGATATGGACAGGCTTACCGAGCAGCTCATCCGCATTTCCACGCCACAGGTATTCTCCGTGTTCATCCTTGAGGGAGCGGAGATACAGAGCGGTTTCATCATTCATCAGCCAGCAGCCGTTTTTGCGGTACTCCGACTTTACGGAGAAATACAGTTTATTAACGTCATCAAATGTCACCGTCGAAGTGGTATGGCCAATTTCGGCACCGCTGTTTTCTGCCAGAATGCCAGTAGGCATCTGATGACCAGTCCCGTTGATGAAGGCGCTGTCCTCGGCCTTGCCAAAATTCTTTGCAAAGCGCTGTACCAGACACGTCTCCATGTCAAACGCAGCCTCATTCACAAAATCCTCGCTCAGTTTGACAAAGGCGGCAGCTTTGTAGAATCCGATATCATAGTCGGTAAAATCGGCCATTCCATCATAGATCGGAATTTCATTGCCTTCCGGTACCCATACAGCGACGTCGTCCGTGTCTTTTGCAGTCAGCTTGTACTCGTTGTTGTATGCGTAGATAACGGTAGCGATGCGTCTAAACAGGCTTTCCTGTTCCAGTGCCGCCATGCACTTATTATTTGCAGCCGTAGGTAACAGAAATGTGCCAATGTTCTGAACACGACCCGCCTGCAGCTTTTCATATGCCGAATCATTGCCACGCATGGCATTCCAGAAATGCGTATTATATTCCGGCTCTCCGGTCATAATCATTGTCTCGATGTGGTTCATAAATTTATCCTCCTTAGTATTTCTTGCAGCGTCTGCATTCGTACAGAAGCAGATCGGTGGAATTGATAGGTGCATCAATGGGGGTGAGATTGCTGGTGCATTTCGGGCACTTGATAGTCAGCGGCAAACAGTCTGCCAGACGCTTGGGCTTGCTGGAATGGAGACGGTACTTGTGATTCATCTCATCCGTGATGTAGTAGTCGCAAACGGTTTGCGCATACTCATCGGAATAGTCGGTGCTTGTAGGCCGCATAATGTCGCAGCCTTTGATGTAGGGTGCAAGTTTGTAAATATAAGACATAGTTTTAACCTCCATAGGTTTTTGATTGAATAGATTTCTTTCGTGTGCTACGTGGTTATTCGCAGTTTTCGCCATACCAGCTCTTAGCCGCAGAGGTATTCCCTCGTTTGAATTTGCGAATTTGTGCGTAAGACCCCACGCCCGTTCCACGGCAAATCGGCCGTAGAGATTTAGAATGCCCCTCCCATCAGAAGATAAGAGGAATGCCGTTCTGTGCACCGCAGATATTGCTGCTGCGATCAAGTTCATCTGTCCAACGCATCATCCCGCGCTTTTTGATGTAGTCCATCAAATCAGCATGGGACAGAAAGTGAACGCTGAACAGATTTCCGACAATACTCCACGCTGCAGGCTCTGGACGCTTGCTGACCATCAGCAGCATTGGCGCACCATTTGGAGTAGCCATTACGTCGAATACCTCATAGCCAGTGGTACTATGGTCGTATTCCTCAAGAAAATCCAAGTTCATTCTGTATTCTGAACGCTTCATGTTTGCCTCCTTTCTCCGTGTCAGGCACGGCGTTTTCATCCGGAGGTGCAAGGTGTATCAATGGCAATTCCAAACTTTTTCTTAGAGCTATTTTTTAAGCCCTTAGAGAATTTTTGTATATGACCTTGATACACCTTGCATCTGGTGGATTTTAGAGGTTTTTCACCTCTACTTACCAATGGAGGCGAGATAACGATTTGAGCCATAAAAAATGAAAAATCCTGTAAGATTTCTCTCACAGGATAAAATTTGGATAATACATGCAGTCAAAGCTTTTGAGGGGTTGAATTATTCATCTTTTCGTGATATAATAAATAGCACGTTAAACAGGATGGGAAAACGGAGGGAATCAGTATGGCGGTTACTTACAAGAAGCTTTTCCATATGCTGATTGATAGAGAAATGTCCATAGCAGAATTACAGAAACAGGCTGGTTACAGTGCAAATATTTCTACTCGTCTTAGAAACGACACTTATATATCATTGGAATCAGTGGAAAAAATATGCCGGGTGCTGAATTGCAAGGTTGATGACATTGTTGAATTCGTGCCGGACAGGAACGACGATACGGAGGAATGAACAATGGCAAATAAACTGGAATTAACATGGTATGGAAAGGACGAACCTATCCGCATTGAGCCTCGTCTGCTGATTGAGAATACCGCCCTTTCCAACACGGTCGCTGACACGGATACAGAAAATATGCTCATTCACGGTGATAACCTGCTGGCATTGAAAGCTTTAGAGACCCAGTTTGCGGGTCAGGTGAAATGTATATACATAGATCCACCGTATAATACAGGTAATGCTTTTGACAAATATGATGATAATATGGAACATTCTATTTGGCTGAATTTAATGGATTGCAGATTCCGTTATCTACACTCGATGCTTAGAAAAGACGGATTTTTATTTGTTAATCTTGATGAGCAAGAACACGCATACGCAAAGGTAATTCTAGACGGTATTTTCGGCAGACAAAATTTTATTGGTGATATAATATGGCAAAAACGCAAGGGCGGCGGAAATGATTCACGTTTTCTAGCTCTTGATCACGATTACATACTTGTATATGCAAAAGATGCTTCATAAAAGAACGCTAATCTTGATACCAAGGTTAGCGTTTTTTCTTGTCTTGAAAAGTCTTGTCCCATAAGGCTTTTTGCACTCTGCTGGGTGCAAACGCATCTTGCCCTATCCTCGTAGTTGGGTGCAGGATGCGTTTTCTTTTGCTTTTTTCAGTTTTTCCATATTCTCCGGCTGTTGGCTGGGTGCAAGATAAAACAGCATCAGCCTTCTGCCGTTTTATTTTCTGCACCCAAGCCCTCTGCCGTTTTATTTTGACCATGCAACTGGGTGCAAAATAAAACGTTAGCCCTTTTTCGCCGTTTTATTTTGCAAATCCATCTTTTCCGGCATCAAAGTGCGATGCGGACACAGGCCTTTTCAGATTAATCTCCTGTTCTACCTCTTGTTGAACAGATTCATGTAACTACAGCTTGACAGATTATGCAAAAACTACTCGTAGACAATGGAAACGTGAATGGCAAGATAGGCAATAGAAAAAGGGCTGGCAGTTTCCTACCAGCCCAGAGAATCTTAGTAATCGAACTGCCGGTAGTAGCGGCGGATGGACAGAGGATGCCGCAGGAACAGCTCCATGTAAGCATCCACACGGTTGTTGACAGCGTGCATCATCAGGTGACTCAGACTGCCGCGGAATTCAGGGCTGATGCCCTCCATGGGCAGTTCCTTTGTGTCGATGATCGTGTAGTTAGCGCAAACCCTGGGCAGGAACTTTGCCACACGCTCTGCCAGAGGACGCTGCTCATCCTCACCCATGAACAGAGTAACGGGAGTATCGGACACCAGAATTTCCTGCATACCATGGAAGAATTCGGGGCAGGTGATTGACTTGGTACGAATCCACATCTGCTCTTCCCAGTAGCACATGGCATAGGAGTAGGTAGCACCCCACTGGTTGCCGGCACCTACAAAGTAGTGAGGCAGATCGGGATGCTCCTTCAGGAAGGTAACCTTCTTTTCGGCGTAGTCATAAGCCCAGGCATCGGCACTCTTTTCAATCTCTACGAGATCCAGAGCCAAATGGGCTTCCATCTCCTGATTGTAGCGGTCATAGTCGGCAAATTCACCGTTTTTGTACATCAGATAGTTGGCAACCATATAGAACTTCAGCTGCTCGTTCTTCGGATAGAGCACCAGATAGTCCCACTTTCCCTCCTGGGTCAGCGTGGAGCCGGGAGTGTCAATAAAGGCAAAGACACGGACGCCCTTGGCCTTCACGTTGTCGATGAGCTGAACCATCTCTTTTGTGTTGCCGGAGACGGTGGAGTAGATGATAACGGACTTATCGGTCAGACGCTTGTTGCCGGTGGTCAGGTACTCAGCAGCATTCTCCACATACACCGGCAGAGAAGACTTGCCCCGCATATAAACCTCAACCTGCATTGCGGAAGCGTAGGTGCCGCCGATACCCATGAAGTAAATGTTGTCAAAACCTTCGTCCCAAATCTGATCGATAATCTTTTCAATCTGGGGACGCAGTGCCAAAGCACCGTTTACACTGGCAATATCACCGGCCTCGTCAAAATTGCGCAGGCAGGCACCCTGGGCTTCTTCCCAGGCCTTTGCTTCAAATTTCATTGTCAACATCCTTTCTAATAAAGCGGTACGGAATTGGAATCCATACCACGGAAAAAGTGAAATACATATTGGATCGCCTTATCCCAGTAAGGCCATTCGTGATCGCCGGGAGCTTCCAGATAAGTGTGCGCAATGCCCAGAGCTTCCGCTTCTTTATGAAAACGCACATTGTCAGCGTAGAGAAATGGAACTTTTTGGCATAGTATTCAATCTTGGAAAACCGAACCCATTCCGCACTGCTGCCGCTTAGACCATGCAGCAGATACAGAAGTTTTGGCTTTCCTGCAAATAAAGGGGTTACATCGTTGGATTCATCCGGAAAAATCACGGTCAGTCCCGTGGTCATTCCCAGACTTTTGGAGTAAAAGCTGCCAGTAAACATGGCAAAATGCTCCTATAACAAATTTTATCGTTTGAAATGGACATGGAAGCAGCCTTTGTCACCGCGGGTGTAGCTGCGGCTGAATTCGATGATCTTCCCACGCTCATCGCTGCTGGTGCATTCAAACAGCAGCACCGGCAAGGAAGCGTCCATATCCAGAAGACGGGCATCGTTCTGCTCCAGATGCACCAAATCCACGGTCTGGTAAGCTTCCACAAGATTCACATGGTACAGGTCGAACACCTCATACAGAGAAAACACCGACATATCAATACCTGTAAGCTTGGGAATCACATATTTCGGGACAAAAATCTCCTCGAGGGAAACCGGCTCGTTGTTACCATAACACAGCCGCTTGCGAATCACTTTGACAGAGGGAACCACATTACGCTCCAGCATGGTCTGAGTAAAGCCTTCCAGAATCTCTAAATCCCGGTTCATGCGTTCGCCCAGTACAAACACGCCCTTGCCGGGAGCACGGCGCAGCAGTCCTTCGTTCACCTATGCATCAATGGCGTTGTGGACTGTCTGGCGGCTGATGGCATAGTCGTTGGCAAGCTCGGCTTCCGAGGGGAGCATGGAACAAGGAGCATATTCCTCCGTTTCAATCTTTTCCCGCAGAATTTCCCGCAGCTGCATATAAAATGAGGCCTGTTCAATATTGCCGATCATTTCGGTTCCTCCTGTGTTGCGGGCGTTTACCAGCCGCCGAAATATTTGAGCGTTTCGGTGGCGTTGGCTGCGCCCTTGTGCATAGCTTCTTCAATGCTCAGGCCTTCCACGATTCCGAACAGGAATCCGGCGATAAAGCTGTCGCCTGCACCCATGGAGTCAACCAGGCTGTCGCAGGGGACGATGCCGTATTTATGGTAGTCCCTGCCGTCATAGCATACGCTGCCCTGCTCACCCAGCATGGCAACCACCAGCTTGGGGCCCTTGGCGGCATAACCGGCCATCTGCGCACGCAGAGCCGGAGTATCGCCGTCATGGGACGAGAAGAACAGGTAGTCTGTGTTGGGCATCGCCACCTGGGAGGCTTCGTCTTCAGGACGGGTAGCGCAGTCAAAGGCAGTTTTTACACCTCTGGCCTTCAGATCGGCAAACTGGCCTTCCGCTTTGCCCCAAAGATCACATACGACTACATCGCACTGGGCAGCAAAGTCCATATCCTCTTCGGACAGAACGTACTGCTCCAGAACACCTTCATCGTAGTCACCGAAAACACGCTCGCCATCCACCAATTCTACCTGAGAAACGGCGGTTTTTCCGGGCAGAACGTGCATATGAGATACATCCACGCCCTTTGCCTTGACGGCATCCAGCATGATTTTGCCGTAGCTGTCATCACCCACGGGGCCGATATAGGCACTCTCACCGCCCAGACGGCAGACATATACTGCCATGTTGACAGGGCCACCGCCGGGATAGGCTTTGCCACCCTCAATGTTGTTATAAAAATCGATGCAGTTAGAACCGACTGCTGCAAGCTTCATTCTGCATTTCTCCTTTAAAATGGATTCACCACAAACACACTCTGCAAAGGATCGAACACTATGGACACTCAGTATTATACCACCGAGCATCGCAAAGGGCATGTCTGGCTGCAACCCATTTAATTATTATTTTTTAAGATAAAGGAACTGCTGAGCAGCCCCTTTATCGATCTGTTTGAATCACTGTGGTATCGGCGCAATACAGGAGAATTGAGAAGTGAACCGGGATCTCATCATTGCCGTAAAGCACTTTGACAACCTGAAACAGCGGCGCTCCAGCCAGACAGCCAAGCAGCTTTCCCTGCTCCTCTGTCGCATACGCCAAACTGATTTCACGCGTCATGTGTTTCTGCGTCACTCCATACTTTTCACTCAGCAGCTTATAGGTGGACATGTTATCCCCAATTTCCGTCAGGAAACCCGGATAGCGCTTGCTGGAATAGCCTGCCTTTTCCAGGATTTTCTGATTCTCGTCCACAATAAGCCGCTCCAGAATCAGCACCTTATCGTCTGCGTCAAGCTGAAGCATCTCGCGTTCGTGAGATGTCGGCTCATACTCACGCTTGGCGATAATCTTTCTTTCCGGAACTTTTCTATTGTAGATATCCGAAAAGCCATACGTAAACGAGTTGCCATCCAGCGAAACCCATACCACCTTTGAACGACGCAGGGCCACGAATGTGCCCTTGCCATGTCGCCGCTCCAACAGCCCTTCGACGATCAGATCATCCAGCGCTCGACGGACCGTGATGCGGCTGACGCCATACATCTTGCACAGTTCCATCTCCGTAGGAATCTGTTCACCGGAGGCATAAATCTTGGTTCGGATTTTTTCTCTGATATCGCTTTCAATTTGCTCATAGAGCGGGACAACGTTGCGCGTGTCTAGTTCATTCATTGCTTGTATTAATCCTCGAGCGGATGCGGATAGCCAAATGCGCCATGCACCATGCAAGACTTCGCAGCAACCGTTGCCGCAAAGTCCAACGATTCGACCATATCCTTGCCCTGAATCTGGCTGGTCAGGAAGCCAGCGATGAAGCTGTCTCCTGCGCCCATTGTGTCAATCGCCTCGACCTTCTTAATGCCCTGTCGATAGATCTTCCCCTCTTCAGAGAACATCGAACCCTTGGAGCCACGCGTAACGCCGACAACCTTGGTTCCAAGCGCATGGCACTGATTCATCAGCGCGACAATCTCCTCCTCCGTCATATCCGAACCGGAGAAGAAAGCATACGTCAGATGCGGGCAAACCCTTTCCAGATACTCGGGATCTTTCCTTTCTGAAAAATCAAAAGAGATCTTGCAAATTTTCGCCATGGCAGGAAGCTCATACTCGATGCTGGAGAAACAGCTCGTATGGCACAGACCGAAGGATTCGATATACGCAAGGTCTTCGGGGGTCAGACGAATCCGCGCGATGTGCTGCGCGGTATTGCGCGGGCCGCCGACGAACTTACGGTCTCCATCGACCAGGCGAACGCCCGGGGAACCGCTGATCGCATACATGGTACGGCTGTGATCGTAGGTCACGCCCTCCTGCGTCAGTGCCCATTTGAGGTGCTCCGCCTTCTTATCGTTTCCAAACATGCCGATATAGGCCACTTCGTCCAGGCCGGTTTTCTTGCAGTTCACGGCCACGTTCACGGCGTTTCCGCCAGGATAATAGACACCATCGTCTAAATAGCAGTCGCATACATTGTCGCCGACTGCAATCATTTTGTAACTCATCGTTTTCTCCTTCATTCATACATATATCGAGCGGAATGCCAAAGCATCCCGCTCAAAAACTGCGATTATCCCTTCACGGAACTCGCCGTCATACCGCGAATGAACTGCTTCTGCATCAGCAGGAAGATTACAATCAGCGGCAGAGAGGAGATGACCATGCCGGCAAGCAGAATACCCTCCTTTATTTTTGAACGAAGGTCGTTCGCCCTTATTTAACCGCATACGCGGTCAAATGCTCAGAACTGGGTCTCCGGGTAAGCGTAGTTCATACGCCACATGTAGCGACGCACGCTCAGCGGATGGCCGCTGGTGGCGGCGTGGGTATCGGCATAGGTGCGCAGCACAACGCCCGCGATCAGCACGCTGAAGTAATCCTTGAGGGACTCGTCTTCCAGACCGCACCAGTCGAACTCGTTGCAGTCGATGACGATCATCTCTTCAAAGGCTTCCTTGATCTCGTCGTTGCCGTCGTTGCAGAAGGCCAGCGCGCGGTCGTCCAGCGCTTTGGTCGGACCGACGTTGCGGATGGTGATAATCGGGACGTCCTTCTCCATCACCTCGAACGGACCATGGAAGAACTCGCCGGAATGGATCGCGGCAGAATGCACCCACTGCATCTCCTGGAGCAAGCAGATGGCGAAGGAATAGGCCAGGCCGTAGCAGGGGCCGGAGGACATGGTGTAGATCAGCGGGCTATCCTTGTAGCGCTTGCCGAATTCGACGGCGCGGTCATGATAGATCGCCTTGTTGGTCTTAAAGACCTCGTCGAGCTTGTCGCAGTAGGCAATCGCGACTTCGTACTTCGGATTCGGATTCAGGATGTTCAGGATATTGAAGACCAGACGATAGAGCATGCCGCTGTTGTGGAAACCGGCATCGGTGTCCGGGCCCCAGGCATAGGAGATGCCATGCTGGGTCTTGTTCCAGAGCGGGAACTGATCCTTGTTCGCAGCGTTATGAACAAAGCTGATGGTCAGCGCGCCCTTGATGCCGGCAAGCTGGGTGGACTCAACAGTCTCCTGGGTGTTGCCGGAATGAGAGCAGGAAATCACAAGGCTGTTCGGGCCCAGCGCCTTCGGAGTGGCGACGAGGAACTCCCTGGCGGTGTAGGTCTTCGCCGGGATTTCGGTTTCAAGAGAGAAAATGTATTCGACCGGCATGAAGATCGCCTTAGATCCACCGCAGGCAACAAAGAAAACATTCTCGATCTTACGGCCCTTAACAGCCTCGACGGCAGCGTTCAGTTGCTCAATCTGAGCTTCAAGGTTGTACAGGTACTCGCCCATAGTAGACATCCTCCTTAATTCTTCGGAAAAGAATGTTCATCATGCCTTTACCCATTTTGTAAACGCATGATGTAATACGTCATTATAATACAACGCAATACATCTCGTGTCAAGATGAATTTGATAATTTTATTCATTTTTTATTGTGAATGTTTAAACCCCCGAATTTTCCTTTATTACATAACAGCTCAAGTCATTCCATTAAATATCCATATATCTTAAATAGCAGCCACTCACTATCGCCCTGTATACTGCTTATCGATAATGTGGATTCGAGATAGCACAACAAAAAAGGCCAGCCCTCCAATTACGGAGAACTGGCCGCTCTGACTAGCATATTTCGTTTAAAATACTTGACACCGATAAACAACGATCACACAACTGAGGGGCTTTTGTCAAAACTTATTGACATTCTTGGATTATTTCGTTACCTCAACCAACCGCACCAAAGGAAATCTAGTTCAGAGAACAGCACTCTCCCATTTCAATGGGCATGATGGAAGGCATATTTTACACTGAAGATGCCTCCACTGCAAAGGTTAAAGATATAGCAATTACAACGTCTCCGGCCGGGTGCAAAATAAAACGCGACCACTTTTCCAGGCGCTCATTTGCACCCAGCAGAGGTCGCTACCGTTTTATTATGCAGCCACTTGCACCCAATTTCCCTGCTGCCGTTTTATCTTGCTCATTGTATCAAATAACAGTACCAATGCCAGAGGGTATCCAGATTAAGCGGGATCTTTTCCCGCTGCCCGTCCGTCAGGGGAGGAAAGAGAGTGTCCATATCCCGGCTTTGAGCCGCCGGGCTGCAAGACCCCGGGCTTATAAGCCCCGGGCTAACCAGCCCGTCTCTCCCAAAAATCATAGCGCCCAGGCGGGCGCAGCCGATGGGCAGCGCGTCCGTCCAGGCGCGGGCGTTAGAAGAATACCATAATAAATGATTCATGACAGGCTGTTAGTGAAGTAAATGATTCAGGGAATTAAAGCCGCCCCAGTTGCTGTGGATAAAGTCTTTATAAGCGCTGATCGCGCAGGCCGTGCAGGCGATCGTCAAAACGGACAGAGAGCATCCGCAAATGCCGGTGATCAGACCGGCAATGGCCATGCTTTCCATTTTCTGGATCGGAGACCTTTTCGAAGAAAGAATGGCCAGCACGATGGCAGCCACACCGGTCAAAAGGCCCATGACAGCGCCGTAGCCCATCCAGCAGAGCACTACCGACGTAATACCCAAAATCATCGATATAAGCGCATAATTATGGCTCTTTTCCGGATCGATGTTTTTAGGTTTGTAAGCCTGCTGATACTGATATTGATACTGATTATAATAATTGGGGCTGGGGCCTTGCTGACCGCCTGCCGGGCTGCCCTGCGGGCGGCTTCCCGTGTTGGAATAAGGATTGCCGTTAGGCTGATTATAGCCGGTGTTCGAATAAGGGTTGGCGTTGGCCTGCTGACCATTATCGGAGCCGGATCCGCTTTGGGGATCGGGGCCCGCCGCAGGACCTGCCGCACCCTGACCGGGTGCGCCTGCACCGGCGGCATTGGGATCGGGATCATCCTGACTGGGTGTAGCGTTGACATCGACAGGCTGCTGATTGGGGTCGAAACGATTGGAATTTTGATCAAAATCTGTCATGGTATTACCTCCCTATATAGTAATATACTTTCACAATAGACAACTTTAAACAGACCTATTCATAGAGTATAATAAGAAATGCTGCGGTTTCCGTCAATCCCTTCCGCAGAATTCATAGTTCCTTCAAATTTTATTAGGGAACTTTTAAAATATTGGTCAAAAATTAGTCAAAAATCCCTCTTACAATAAGACTTGTAAAACGAAGTGAGGAGGCATCCACTATGGAAGATGAAAATCTTAACCAGAATGTCAACAATGAAAATACCGGATCGGAAAATCAAACAAACGCCGGTCCGGATAATCCTATAAACAACAGCGCGCCTCAGCCCGGCCAGGGACAGGCCACGAATCAGAATCCTTACAGCCAGCAGGGACAGAACCAGAACCCCTACAGTCAGCAGGGCTACGGCTACAATCAGAATCCCTACAGCCAGGGACAGGGCGGAAATTACCAGCAGCCCGGCCAGGGAAATTACGGTCCTTACGGATCCTATAATAATAACTACAGCCAGCCCGGTTCCGGCTACGGCCCTCAGCCCCAGCAGCCAACCGGTCCCAGCCCCAAAAAGCCTAAAGGCTCAAAGAAAGGCCCCGGACCTTTCGGTATTGTCGGGATCGTTCTGGCTATCTGCCTGATCATCGGTTCCGTTTTTTACGCCGGGACCCGTATAGTTCAGAATTCCAATAAGACATCCGGCGAACAGTCTGAAGAACAGTCTGAAGAAAGCAGCCAGGAATCTTCTGAGGAAGAATCCCAAAAGGATCATAAAAAAGCGGAAGAAAGCAGCAAAAATAACTCTTCCGGCCAGTCTTCGGACGAGTCTTCCGAAGAGTCCGACAGCCAGGATTCCTCCGAATCTTCCCAGGCATCCGAAAAGCAGGAAAGCAGCACTCAGCAGGACGAGGAAAGCCATGACAATGCCGCCAACGATTACGGCGACATGAACCTGACCTTCGCTTCCGATGATGAAGAAGATATGGATATCGAGGACGTGGTCAAAAAGACGGCGGACAGCGTCGTTGAGATCACGACCGAGACCGTGACCACAGGCCAGATGATGAACCAGTACATTTCTTCCGGTGCCGGATCCGGTGTCATCCTGACAAAAGACGGCTATATCATCACCAATAACCACGTTATCGACGGAGCCAACTCCATCACCGTCACCCTGCATAACGGCGAAAGCTATGAAGCGGAACTGAAGGGGACCGACAGCGACCAGGATATCGCTATCCTGAAGATCGACGCCGACGATCTGACGCCCGCTGACATCGGAGATTCCGATACGCTGAACGTCGGACAGACCATCGTCGTGATCGGCAACCCGCTGGGACAGCTGGGCGGTTCCGTTACCCACGGCATCATTTCCGCCCTGGGCCGTCAGATCACCATCGACAATACGACCATGACCCTGATGCAGATCGATGCAGCCGTTAACCCCGGAAACTCCGGCGGTGCCCTCTTCAATTTGAAAGGACAGCTGGTCGGCATCGTTAACGCCAAATCTTCCGGCGACGACGTGGAAGGCATCGGTTTTGCCATCCCCATCGACGACGCCCTTGAGATCATCGGTGACCTTGAGCAGTACGGATATGTAAAAGGACGTGCTTCCTTGGGTGTTACCCTGCTGGATATCAACTCCGAGCAGATGGCCTGGATGTACAATGTCAATAAAGAAGGTATCTACATTTACAGTGTCGTTGAAGGAGGAGCCGCCGATAAGGCAGGGCTTCGCGCCGGTGATATGATCGAATCCATCAACGATACCAAGATCACTTCCGTTGCCGACGTCAAATCCATGGTGACCTCCGCTTCGGTCGGCGATACGCTGACATTCAAGATCGTACGGCAGACTCGTGAGATGACCATTGATGTTACCGTTCAGGAGTATGTACCGCAAAACGTAAATTCCAATACTACCGGCAGCACCGGCGAAGGACTTTGATCGAATCGGGTGCCAATTACAAACACGAAACAGCCTTTCCCAAGGCGGGCCTTATCCCGCCCGGGGAAGGCTGTTTTCCTGTATTTTTATTCTTAATACTTTTATAGAATTCTTTTCTTTTTCTTGTATTTGCTGTACTTATTAGCTATAATGCTTAATACCTGAAAGGTATTTTGTGTGTTTTTTATGTATATTTTGGGGATGATCATGACCGTACCCTTATCAGAAAGGAGCCCCGGATGGCTGAAACTGTAAAATCGAAACTGCTATCGGAATTAGAGAAAAATAAAGGCACCTTTATTTCCGGCGCAAAACTCGCAGAAACGCTCTCGTGTTCCCGGGGCGCTGTCTGGAAAGCGGCAGACATTCTGAAAAAAGAGGGCTATCCCCTTCTGTCCGTTCCCAACCGGGGCTATTGTCTGCCCAGCCAGAGCGATCTTTTATCCAAAGAAGCGGTCCGCACTCATCTGAAAAGGCCGGATGTCCGCATCGAGATCTACCGCGACATCCCGTCCACCAACCAGCGCCTCAAACAGATCGCCGTGACCGATATGATCCCCGAAGGGTCCCTGGTACTGGCCTCCGGTCAGTCAGCCGGCCGCGGCCATTCCAGCCATGTCTTCTATTCACCGGCTTCCTGCGGTCTTTATGTCTCCACCCTCCTGCGCCAGCAGGCTCAAATGGTCGATGACCAGACTCTGACTTCACTGGCTGCCGTGGCGGTATGCAGGGTCATCAAAAAACTATATCAGATCAACCTGTCCATAAAATGGAAAAACGACCTGGTCCTTTATCTTCCTAAAGCACAGGAATGGAGGAAGATCGGCGGTATCCTGACAGAGGTCTCCCGTGATATCGATGAAGGGAGTATCGATTACGCCATCGTCGGCATTGGCCTTAACCTGACCAGTCCTCCCGGCGGCTATCCGGAAAACCTGTCCCACATAGCGGCCAGCCTTCAGGATACCACGGACCAAAAACTTGTTTTCGACCGCTGCCTGATCGCTGCCCTGATCGTCAACCAGCTATTGACCATCAGCAAAGATCCGTCCGCCATGCAGGAATATATTCAAAGAAATATGCTGCCCGGCCGCATCGTCACCATCGACGGTCAGGAAGACCGCCCGGCAGAAGTTCTGTCGATCACCGGCCAGGGCGGCTTACAGATCCGGTATCTGGCTGAGAAAGAAACTGTTATCCTCAAGCAGGCTCAGGTACGCCTGACCGACCCGTCAAAGGAGGCTGCCCATGTATAAAAAACCGAAACGCATGCTTTTTATCTATAATACCAATGCCGGTCAGGGACTGGTCCGTCAAAACCTTCCCATGATCCTTGACCTCTTTACCAAGGGCGGCTACCTGGTCACTTGTTATCCTACTCAGGAACGGGGCGACACCACCGACATGATCCGGCTGAACGCATCCCGCTTTGACCTGGTCACCGTAGCCGGAGGCGACGGAACCCTCCACGAAGCCATCAACGGTATGCTGGCCGTACCGGTAGAAGACCGGACCCCCTTGGGTTATATACCGGCCGGGTCCACCAATGACTTTGCCGCCAGCCACGACATTTCCAAAAACATGCAGGAATCGGTGAAGCAGATCATCGAAGGCCAGGCCGTCCCCTATGATATAGGGCGCTTCGACATTATTCACAGTGCGGAAGACGCCTGGAACCTGCAGAGTGGCACTGAAATAGGACGAAAAGTCCCCGACATTCAGTACTTTTCCTATGTGGCTGCCTTCGGCACCTTTACCGACGTTTCCTACGATACTCCCCAGGACCTGAAAAACCGGATCGGCTACGCGGCCTACCTGCTGAACGGCATGGGACGCCTGTCCGAATACCGCCCTCATCATCTGAAGGTCGAAGCGGACGGTGAGTTGATCGAAGGCGATTTCCAGGTGGGCCTGATCCTGAATACCCGTCAGGTGGGCGGTTTTCAGCTGCGCATGAAAGATATCAGCCTGCATGACGGCCTGGCCGAAATGATCCTGATCAAGACCAGCAATACGCCTTTTGATATGATGGCCTTAGCATCTACCGTCATGACCCAGGACCTTACCTCTGATCTGGTCATTTCCCGCAAGGTGCACCGGATCACCATACAGACCGTAGAACCGCTGGCCTGGACTCTGGACGGCGAGTACGGCGGCGCTATCAATACCGTTGCCATCAAGACCGAACGCAACGCTCTGAACTTTATGGTCGACCTTAAATCGGACGGCCGCTGAAAAAAAACCCCGGCATAAAAACCGGGGGTCATTTTGTATATGTTTTTTACAGACAAAGCTCAGGCGGACATTGACCGGTATCAGACGCGGTCCCAGATGTAACGGGCGGTCTCCAGTCCGTAATAGGTGCCGGCGACGCAGTCTTCCATTCCTTCAAACTCCAGCGAAATTTCTTTTTCGTAGCCGGAATGTTTGATGATGGAAAGGATCTTCCACAGATCCATATCGCCCTGGCCTACGATAGCGCCTCTGAGGATCTTGTTTCCGGCAGCGGTGCCTACATAACCGAAGGAGGGGATCTTCTCGGTCCAGCTGGTCGGACGCTCTATCTCTCCTTTACTGCGATCCTTGGTGGCATAATCTTTGGGGAAGGACACATACATGCCGTCCTGAGGAAGCATGCGCGCGTTGTCGCGGATATAGAAGTCCTTCAGGTGGACCATGTCGGCGTACTTGATAGCTTTGGAGACGTTGGTGACAGGATCTTCATCTACACAGAGGAAGTTGCCTACGTCGACGGTCAGGCCGACATTGTCGCGGCCGGCTGCGCGCAGGATACGGATGACACGATCGGCTCCGTTCACATACAGGCCGTGGTTCTCAAGTGTCGTGGACAGGCCCAGGGTCTTGGCGTAATCAGCCAGTTCCTGAACACCTTTTACGAAGGTAGGAAAGTCTTCTTCGAACTGTTCGGGGGTGTTGATACCGTCCGGCTGCTGTCCGGAGCATACATCGTTGCGGAACTTGTAGCAGCCCATGGTCTTGGCTACCTGCATGACAGTCTCGATGCGGTTGATCTCGCGGCGGTAGAGTTCTTCTTTATGATCCGCTTCTTTGGCCGGGAATACCAGATGAGCGTTCAGAGAGAAAGCGGACAGTTTCAGGCCGATCTTGTCGGCATGTTCAGCAACCTTTTTAGCTAATTCGAAGTTGCCGCTGCCGTCCTCGTTCAGGATGGGAAGGCCGAAGGGAACGACCTCCATATGAGTACAGTCATGAGCTTTCGCCCAGTCCATGATGTCCAAAAGGGTCCAGCCGTCGGATTCCATCTTGCTCCATAAACAATAGCTGCTGATACCAAGATTAATTGCCATAGTTATTCTCCTTTAAGGATTCGTGACATGTTTTTCATACGAAATGAACTGCCCCACCACAGGGCTGCCCGACCGGGCAGAGTTGGTTTTATTATAAGTCCCCCGCCAAAACCGTACAAGAGTTTTGGCAGAACTTTTTATTATGACATTAATAAGGCACAGAAAAAATCTACCTTTAATTGCCTGTTCATATTTTGTTCACAATTTTCGGATATATTCTAAGCATGATTTTTCATGTTACATGTTTCTCCTCCTTTGATATAAATCGAGTCAGAAGCGCTTTATAAAGCGGTTTTCTGACTCTATTTTTTTGCCTTCTCCCGGCAGCCTGTAAAGGAGCCTCCCAAAAAAGCATAAAAAAAGACCGGCTGTTTTCACAACCGGCTGAAGTTGTTTAATAAGAAAACGGGGATTCTTATTAAACCGAGGTGAGCAATTTCTATCATTCACAGAACGATAGAAGACGACTATATTATAACCGAACCTTTTGATACTTGTCAAGTATCCGCGGCAGCAGGTACAGCCTTGGCAAGAGGGAAATTCAGGACGACTTTGAACAGATCGCCGTCCACGTCGATCTTCATCGTGCCGCCCATCAGCTGGGTCAGGCTCAGAGCAATGGACAGGCCCAGCCCGCTCCCCTCTGTGTGGCGGGAGGCGTCACCACGGACGAAACGGGTCACCAGTTCCTCCCCGGACACGTTCAACTGGTAATTGGATACATTGCGGACCATGATAGCGGCATCCCGCCCTGCGGAAACGCTCAGGTAGACCCTGGTCTCTTTCTGCGAATATTTCAGAGCGTTGGACAGGAGGTTATCCATTACCCGGTACAACAGCGCTCCGTCCGCCATGATCTGCACCGGCTGATCGGGGCAGGATAAAACCAGTTCCAGGCCGGCTACTTTGAGCCGCTCCGTGTACTCTCCCGACACCTGGTTCAAAAACTCGCACAGGTCGATCTGCCCCATCTGAGGCTTGATGTTTCCGGTCGACGCCTTGGATGCCTCGATCAGATCCTCGATCAGCTTTTTCATCTTTTCGGACTGTTCGGTCAAAACATCCAGGTAATGGGTCTGCGTCTGGTCGTATGTGCCGGACCGCCTCAGCAGGTCACTGCAGTTGATGATATTTGTCAAAGGCGTTTTGATGTCATGGGATACGTTGGTGATCAGCTCGGTCTTCAGACGGTCGCTTCTGGTGCGTTCGTCGACAGCCGTCTTTACTACATCGCTGATCCGGTTCAGATCCTGGGCCTCGCGGGCCAGTTCTCCGCTGAAGGTCGTTTCATCGATATGCTGCTCGATATTGCCTTCCGCCATCTGGTGGATCTGGTTCCCCAGTCTCCGCCGCGCGATCTGATAGCGGTTGATCAGGATAAGAGCCGTCAGCGCATCGGCCAGGCACAAAAGTACGATCGCCCAGGTCAGATCCGGTCTCGATAAAAAGACACCGACGGTAATGCTGACCGCCGTCAGGACTATGGTCCAGATCAGGCCCTTGCGGATGATCGACAGGTGCTGCCAGATACTCTTGATCTGGTCCTTCATCCAGCCAAGCTGCCTTACCAGCAGCATCTGCTCCCACAGGTTATGGCGTTTTGCCCGGATGGCCAGGGACATGGACCAGAACATGATCAGACCGAAGTCCAGCATGCCCATGATGGAAATACTAAGGGCGTAATAGTTAAAGACCTGGGAGCCCCGGACCAGATGAAAAAAGTCCATCAGGCTGCTGCTGTAATGGCTGCGGATATAGGCCATCAGGTTAGCAAGGCCGACTAAAAGCAGGGTCAGAAGGTCAAAGGGGATCAGATGGAAACCGTTCTGAACGATGGTGTCCCGGCCTTCTATTTCCACATGACCGGCGGCGCAAATCATATAGACCATGACCGCCACCATGCCGACCCAGCTGAGGACTCCCTGGACAATGACTAAATAGCGGATATCATAGAGCTTTTGATAGCTCCAGGAGTCCTGATAATAACTATCGGCAACCGTCAGAGGTTTCATCAGGTACATGTCGATCTGGACCGTTTCCTGCTGACCCAGATCTTCATTGTTGATGGTAAAGCTGTAAGTCTCAAAACTTCCGTAGTCTTCGCCCTGATAGGTGCTTTCGAATATGTTGGAATCCCCTACGATGATACTGAAGCGAAGGTTGGTGTTCTCCGGCGATAGGCGGACCTGATCCTGGTGGATCTTGGGGTACAGCTGGTCCAGCTCGGCGGAAACGCGATCGGCGCTGCCGCTCCCTTCCGTCAGCGCTTTCCTTTCCTCTTCCAGCATGCGGTAGCGGTAAAGATTCGGATAATAGGTATGGGCGATCTCGCTGGCGTTCAGATAATTGAGCCGGCTCAGGGACCCGGACTTGAAATAATCCCATTCTTTCTGAGAATAAAAACCGGCCGCCACAAAATATGTTACGCACAGGACCGCGGCTGTTCCGAAGAAGGCAAACACCAGGCCCACGACCGTAAAGATGGCTTTATAAGCCACCTTATAGGGATAATGTTTCATTCCTTACTGATTGCCTTCGATCTTATAGCCCTGTCCCCAGACAACTTTCAGATACCGGGGCCGGGCCGGATCGATCTCCATTTTTTCTCTTAAATGGCGGATGTGGACGGCCACGGTGTTTTCCGCTCCGAAAGGATTGTCTTTCCAGACATCCGCGTAGATCTCTTTGGAGGAAAATACTTTTCCCGGCTGGCTCATCAGTAGCTTCAGGATCTCATATTCGGTCCGGGTCAGGCTGACTGCCTGTCCGTCCACTGTAACCGATTTTGCCTCGTCATCCAGCCGGATGCCGCCGACCTGGATCAGGGATCTTCCGGCGGCGCTGTCGCTGCCGCTCAGTTGTATGTAGCGGCGCAGGCTGGAGCGCACCCTTGCCTTGACCTCATCCGGATTGAAAGGTTTGGTGATATAGTCATCCGCCCCCTGATCGAGGCCGCTGATCATATCCTCATCCTGGCTTTTAGCCGTCAGCAGGATGATGGGGACATTACTGAAAGCGCGGATCTCCTTCATGGCACTGATGCCGTCTTTGACAGGCATCATGATATCCATCAGGATCAGATGGATGGTCCGGCTCTTGACCAGGTCGACGGCCTCCTGTCCGTTATAGGCTGTCAGAATGTCGATGTCCGGCCCTTTCAGATAGATCTCAAGGGCCTGGACGATTTCTTTTTCGTCATCACAAATCAGAATATGGTACACGATTTTTCCCCCTTACAGTAAAAGCGAGGTAGCAGCCTCGCTTTTACGGATACCGATTTTTTCAGATCACCGGCCTCATCTGCCATCCTTATCCCGGTCGGACTCCGTCTCCGAGATGTCCGTATACCGTTTTAAGATAGCAACCCGCTCTTTCTCAGCCTGACTCTTTGCTTTTTCTTCCGCCTCTTTTTTAGCCTGCTCTTTTGCTTCTCTGGCCTTGAGGCCCTCGTCATCGGTGACTTCGTCCTGCCCGTCCTCGCCCGCCTCTTCGGCTTCTTCATCCGGCATATAGTTGCGGAAGACTCTCTCCAGCAGCAGGCCGGCTATGTAAAAGAAGATGCCGTAGGCAAAGAGGCCTACGCCCAGGTTCCACAGAAAAGTTGCCGCCGTGATGCCGGCCAGTAAAAGAAGGCACAACAGAGTTGTCAAAATATGCTTGTTGGACATAAGGAAGGCATATTTCAAGACCTCAGTATTGGTCATCTCAAAACGGGCCAGAAGAGCGTACATGTACATAATGATAAAGGCCAGCTCGACAGCCACGAAGGCCTGTACCGGAACAACGACATACAAAGCCTTGCCGAACAGATCCTGATTGTGGACCTCCAGCCAGATGGCCCAGACCAGAAGGGCCGCGAATAATCCAATGCCCAGGGTCAGCAGGATGGCCTGCTTATAATTCTGCTTATAGGAATGCCAGAAATCGCGGAAAGTATAGGAATCCTCTTTACGCGCTTTCTTGCCCAGGGCACTGAAGGCCGCGCAGGAAGCCGGCCCCAGGTGGAGAAGGCACAGCACCGTCAGGACCTGCAGGGTAATATACAATCCCTGACTTTGGCCCCAGAAGGGAAGCATATGCAGGATCAGGACCAGGGCAGGACCGCCGAACAGCAGCCACAGAATATTCACATACAGAACATCGAACAGGATCCCGCCGACCTTGGCCACCGGTCCGTCAGTGCCGAAAACTTCCTTTACGGTCATTCGCTATTCTCCGCTCTTATTCGGGACGATACTCTTGCAGTTTGGAAGCAGCCGCTTCATCGATGATAAAGGTAACATCCGGATGCAGCTGCAGGATCGATGCGGGAACATGAGGCGTGATGGGGCCTTCCAGAGTCTTGGCGATCGCGTCCGCTTTGTTTTCTCCGTTGGCGACCAGCAGGACCTTTTTAGCCTTCATGATGCCGGCGATGCCCATGGAAATGGCTTTGGTCGGAACGTCCTCGATCTTGTCGAAGAAACGGCTGTTGGCTTTGATGGTGCTCTCGGTCAGTTCAACCACATGAGTCGGTCCGACAAAGGTATCCGCAGGCTCGTTGAAACCGATATGACCGTTCTGGCCGATGCCCAGGACCTGGATATCGGTTCCGTTATTGTCGTTGATCAGTTTTTCATATTCCTCGGCAGCCTTGTTGATATCAGCAGCGTTGCCGTCCGGTACATGCACGTTGTTTTTATCGATATTGATATGATCGAACAGGTTATCATTCATGAAATAATGATAGCTCTGGTCATTGGAAGGATCCAGCGGATAGTATTCGTCCAGATTGATGGTCTTGATCTTGGAAAAGTCCAGGATACCGTCTTCATATAACTTGATCAGGTTCTGATACATGCCGACCGGAGAAGAACCGGTAGCCAGGCCCAGGGTAGCCTTGGGATCATCGGCTACGACCGAAGCGACCAGGGCGGCAGCCCGGCGGCTCAGGATATCATAGTCCTTGCAGACCAGAACTTTCACATTACTTCCCTTTTTGGGGCTTACATACCAAATTGCATTAGCGCTCATAAACTTTTTCTCCTCTCACAAAGGTGTCACAAATTTCAAACTCCTGATCTGCGATCAAAATATCCGCGTCTTTGCCCAGTTCGATCGAACCCTTTTCCTTATCGACTCCGATCGACTTTGCAGGGCTGAGGGAAGCCGCCCGTACGCACTGAGCCAGGGACCAGTCCGTATTCTTGGCCAGGTTGTAGACCGCTTTGTTCAGGCGCAGGACCGAACCGGCAATGGTACCGGAATTCAGCAGGCACTGAATACCTTTTACATGGACTTCCTGTCCGCCCAGGGTATAATCCCCGTCCGGAAGGCCGCCGGCCCGCATACAGTCAGTGATCAGGACCAGTTTATCCTTCTTGCAGTCGCAGACGATCTGGAAGACGCCCGGATTGATATGGAAGGTGTCGCAGATCATTTCAGTGTAGACGTTCGGATCGGCCAGGGCCGCTCCGACGACGCCGGGATTGCGGTGATGAAGGCCGGGCTGCGCGTTGAACAAATGGGTAACATGGTTGGCTCCGGCGCCGAAGGCCTTCTTGCAGGTCTCGTAATCCGCCATGGTATGGCCGACTGAGCAGCGGATCTTAGTCTCCGCACTGATACGTTTGATATAGTCCAGACCGCCCTTGACTTCCGGAGCGATCGTCACCAGCCTGATGATATCCTGATACTCCTCAGTAAATTCCACATCCGGCTCGATAACGAATTCGCCTGCCTGGGCGCCCTTACGCTCGATATTGATGAAGGGGCCCTCCATGTTAGCGCCCAGTACCTGCGCGCCGCCCCACTTCAGGGCATCTTCTTCGCTTTCCTTTTTGGCCTTGCGCACCTGCTCAAAGGCTTTGCGGATAGTATCTTTTCCAAGAGTCATGGTAGTCGGCAGCCAGCCGGTCACACCGAAGCCCGCGATCATACGGCTCATCCTTTGAATGGCACCGTCTTTTCCGTCCGAGGTATCGTCGCCTCCGCAGCCGTGCATATGCACATCGATCAGGCCGGGAGATACATAGGCTCCTTTAGCGTCGATCACTTCGCAGTCTTGGTACAGATCCGTCAAAGACTGGTCCGCGATGGCCCGGATCTTATCATCAAACACAAGGACCTTACCATCTACGATACCGTCGGGAAGGATCAGACGGCCGTTGATGATACATTTGCGTTTCTGACTCATGATCATCTCTCCATTTCCACAGGCTTTTTCTCTATCCTGACTCCGCCTTTTCGCCTGCAAAGAAGGCGGACCTGCTCTTTCTTACTATTCTAAATGATACCTTTTTCAGCCCGCTTCGTCAACAAAATACCGCTTCAGACCCGGTATTTTGCCTCTTCCAGATCCCGGATGATATGGGACATGGGACCATGCAGACAATCCACCGTGATCTTGTCCGCGGCCTTCTTTGTTACGGGGTCGGCGTTGCCGACGGCATAACCGATATCGGCTTCCTTAAGCATGGACACATCGTTTTCAAAGTCGCCCACGCAGACCGTCAGTCTGACTTTGGAGCCCAGCATCTTTTTGAGCCGTTTTACTCCGTTTCCTTTGCCTCCTTCCGGAGGCAGTATCTCCAGCCCGGTCGGCCAGCTGCGTTCATAGCGCCAGCCGGGGAAGCGCTCCTTAAGTGTTTTCTGGACCTCCAGATTCTGCTCGGGCGTGTCAAAAACCAGGTCCGTTTTATGCCACGGCTCGGGAAAACGATCGGGCTCACGGTCATCGAAAAACTCCTCCAGCCTTTCCACATGGAGTGTCTTTTGCAGCTCTTTTTGTGTATTTGGATCATTAAGGTCCGTCCATATGACCGAATAGGTACGGTGCTCGATAAAGATCATATGGGACAGGCCCTGCTCTTTGGCATAGAAAAGAGGCTGCCGGGGCTTAGGGTCTAAGACCACTTCCCCCACCACCCGGTCTTTAGACGCATCGTACAAGGTGGTGCCGTTAGCCATGACCGCCGGGACGCTCAGATCGAAAAGATGCGAAAAATTGCGGACATGCTTGGGAAAGCGCCCCGTCGCAAAGGTAAAAAGGCCGCCTTCCTTCTGAAAATAACGGATGGCCTCTACATCCTCCGGGCATACTTCCAGATCCCCGTGAGTCAAGGTACCGTCGCAGTCGGTGCATAATAAGATCCCGTCAAATTTTCCCATATCAGAACCTTTCCAGCGCTTTTTCCAAGCCCCATTCCCAGAAAGCCCACTCGTGAGCTCCGGGATGCTCCAGATAGTCATGCTCGATGCCGGCCTTCTTCCAATCCTGATCCAACTGCCGGTTATAGGCCAGCAGACTGTCCTCGGTGCCGCAGGCCACCATCAGGCGGGGCAGGGTCTGTCCTTCCTTAGCCAAAGAAATGGCCAGATCCTCCACATCATCCTCCAAAGAAGGACCATCCGGGCCGAAAATGACTTTTTCAAAATCCGGCCGCAGCCAGAAAGCCCCTTCGTCCTCTGTGGGGATGCGGGTCAAAAGAGCACAGCTTAAGCCCGCGGCAAAACCAAAGGTCTGCCGGTACAAGAGCCCGGTCCTTAAGGCCCCGTATCCTCCCATGGAAAGGCCCAGGATGCCGGTATCCTCCCTTTTGTCCGATATAGGCAGCATCTTGCGGGTCAGGCTGACGATCTCCTGACCGATAAAGGCCTGATAGTCATGTTTATGGTCGGCTCCCGGCCTCCAGGCCCCGTCCCTCTTGTCCGGGACGGGATGATAAAAGCCGTTGCCGCCGCTCAAACTGATCAGGCATACCGGATCTTTGCCGGCAGCCCTGTGACTGTTGGCCTCAATGGCCTTGCGCGAGGCTGCCGTCAGCGAGAACCAGTTGCTGGCTGCGCCGGTGACCCCGTGCAGCAGATACAAGGCTCTCATTTTCTGACCCGCCTTCAGGCTCTCCAGGGGCCCCGCCGCCAGAAAGGAGATATTGCGTCCCATGGCAGCGCTGAAGCTATCGATCTTCATAACGGCCATTACGAAACACCTCCTTGGGTCAGCCAGGCCAGTACCTCTTCCAGGTGTCCGTCCCAGAAATCCCAGTCATGAGCGCCGGGACCCTCCTCATAGCGGTGGTCCATCCCTTCTTTTACCAGAAAAGCGTGGAACTGGCGGCTCATCCACAGCTGAGGATCCCTGTCGCCTATGGTGATCATAAGCTGACTGATCTCCTTTTTATTTTCCTTTGCCTGAAGATAAAGCTCATACAGATCACTGTTATGGCCCAGGCGCTTTGTCTCTTCTCCGAGCATCAGGCCCGGGGACAGGGCGGCCGCCTTTGAAAAAACGTCCCCGTCCTCGAAACAGGCCCTGACCGCCGCTCCGCCGCCCATAGACAGGCCGCCGATGAAGGTATCCTCCCTTTTATCGGATAAGGGGAATACCTTGCGGGTAAAATCTACCAGTTCGCGGCTGATAAAAGTATGATAATTTTCGGTCCGTTCGGGGAAATCCAGATAAAAACTGTTGTCCCCCTCCGGCATGACTACGGCCAGGCCGTACCGCCGGGCCAGGGGCACCAGGCGGCTGTTGACCACCCAGTCCATATCCGAACCCCCATAGCCGTGCAAGAGGTAGAGAGTCCTGAAGCGGGGCCGCGGAGCCCGGTCCATCCCCGCCTGAGGATCCAGGGGAAGATAGACCGAAAGATCCGTATACCGCGAGAGGCTTCCTGCCATAAAACTCATTTGTATCAGTGCCATGACGGCTCCTTCCCATAGGCCGGGTCATAGCGGACCTGATCATACCGGTCCACCAGCGGGGCTATCTCCGGCTCCTTACCAGCTGCCTGGCTTGGGGTATCGCTTCTGAGAACGGTCTTGTCGATCTTATGTTTGACCGTATTATAGTAGGCTTTCCGGATCTTATCCTCAGGGCCCAGATCCAGCATCTCCCTAAGGGTGCGGCGCCTGCGCACCGTTTTCTCGCGGGTATAAAAAGTCTTGTTTTCTGTGTAATTTTTCTCGCTGTATCCGTAGGTCTTGTGAAAGCGCTGGAAGGTGCGGACCAGGACGTAAATCAGTAAAAGAACGACCACGACAACGAAAACGACGACCAGGATCCTCTGGGCTACGACCCAGCCTCTGGCGGTCTTGCCCGCCGGCACCAGCATCTGGGACGCTTCTTCCTGGATATTGCTTTCGGCTGCGGCCTCTTCTTCTTTAACGCCCGGGGCCGGCTCGGTCTTGGTCAGAAAGCGGACCAGGCGCCGGATCCCCAGCATCAGATACTGTCCGCCCAGAGTCAGCCACTTGGACAATCCCAGCGCATACAAAAGAGCAAAGGCCAGCGCCAAAAGCCCCATATAGGCAAGGAATACGACCTTATTAAAACGGATGGTCCTTTTGGTGGAAAAATTGTCGCGGCTGTCCATGACCGACAGGGTGCGGCTGATGGAGGTACGGTGCTGATAGGATAAAAACAAAAGACTGTAGACAAGCCCCTGGGCCAGAAGGGCCGTCTGGTACTCCTCGTGCCCGCGGATGGTGCAGGCCAGGTAGGTCAGCAGCATCATTCCTATGGCCAGGTACAAAGTCGCGTAGCTCATATCCCTTTCTTCTTCGTGGGTCATGTGCCTGTACATGCCGTATACAAACAGCATGATGACGAAAATGTAGCCGAAAAGGCTCATCAGATCATTGGGCGAAAGCAGATAGACATAGGCCCCGAACCCGGCGTGGACCAGGATAAAGGGGACCAGCATCCTGAGTTTACGCCTCAGAAAGGTCGAAAGGATGGGAAAGAACAGCATCAGGGCCGGGAACCAGACCTGGCCCCAGCCCCCCTGATCGTAGGCCGCATACAGCATGGGGAAGGAAAAGCTGGCAAAAAGAAGGAAGACCTTCCAGCATTCCAGGCTGATGGACCACTTGGGGTGTTTGTAATACTCCGGGTCCGGTGCCATATCTTGGTGATCGATCTTATAGGGAGAAACGGGATCGGGCATAGCTCTTCCTCCTTTCACACTTCAAAGTAGTAGAAATCGTCGACCGTATCGGGGAGATTTTTTTCCTTATCCTCCGCTCCGTACAGGGCCCGGTAGGAGATGGGTGACAGGTACAGGCAGGCGTCGGTATACTGACGCAGCTGCTGATAAGCCTCCAGCATGTCTTTTGAGTGGTCCGGCGCAATGATCAGAAAATACTGGTCTTCCAGGCGGCTGCCGGTCAGGTCTTTGATCTTTCCCGGGCCGGCATCCCCGGTCTTAGTCACGTCCAGGCGGGCCAGAAGGTCCAGCACCGAATTAATGTGCTGAGGACTGGCACCGGCCGCCGCACCGGGCTGGGTCCCCTCCAGGCTGTCCAGGCCGTTGGTATCAAAAGATACCGGGATCTGGTCCTCTTCCAGCATGGTCGTAAAAGAAGCGGCCAGCCTGAGGGCCGACTCGTACTCGTTTTCATCAAAATAATCGGTCGCCTTATCGGTCAGAAGCAGGATGTGCACGCTCTGATCCACGGTGTATTCGTGGGTGTTGACCAGCCACTCTCCCCCGCTGCCCACCATGTTTTTGGCGCTGGCGGCAAAGTTGATATCGCGGAAACTGTCCCCGTCGCGGTACTCCCGGATGCCTTTGAATATAAAAGGATCTTCCAGGGTATAGCGGCGTGTCGTCAAAGTCCCCATCAGCCTGCGGTAAAGGATCTCTACCAGATCACGGTCCACGGGTTTGGGATAAACAGTAATGACGGCCCGGGCGGGTATATGTCTGACAAACTTGGTGCTGATAAAAAGGTCGTAGCTGATCAGATCCATGGAAGATACGGTGTAGACCCCGCGTTTGGCAAAGGTCTGCCTGCTCTGGCGGGTGATCTTCTGCTGGAACAGGATATTGTAGACATCGCTTTTAAAAAGATTGCAGGTAGCTCCGTTCCGGAAGATCTCGAACTTTACCTGGACCCAGGGCAGGGGCAGGAACTTTCGGTTGCTAAGGGTCTCAGTGACCTGGGTCCCGGCTCCCTCATACAGATAATGGTCTTTAAAATCGACCGATGCCGTCAGGTGCCGGCTCCAGTTCTTTTTATAGACCCAAAGCTGTATCCAGAAGAAAAGACCGACGACGATCAGAATGACAATGACCGGCATGTGTCATTCCTCCTTCTGTTTCTTCCAATCTTCCGTGGGCACCGGAGTTTCTTCAAGGATGCCGCTGATCAGTTCCTCGATCTGAGACGAGCGCTGGCGCTGGCTGCCCCTAAGGATCATGCGGTGGCCCAGGACCGGCAGGGCCAGGGCTTTGATATCGTCCGGGATGACGTAGTCTCTGCCCTTGACGGCCGCCAGAGCCTTGGCCGCCCGGATCAAAGCCAGGTTACCTCGTGGCGAAACTCCCAGGACTACCTGGTCAAGATGCCTGGTTTTTTCCACCAGATCCACCGAATAAGCGGCCACATCGGGGTGAACACGCACCGTCTCGACCGCCTCCTGCATATCCAAAAGCTGCTGGCGGGTGACGACAGGGCTTACTTTCCCGGGCTGGCGGCCGGAAGAAAAGCGGCTTAAGATGGTCAGCATTTCTTCTTTATCGGTATAGCCCATGGACAGCTGTACCAGGAAACGGTCCAGCTGGGCTTCCGGCAGAGGGAAGGTGCCTTGTGTTTCGACGGGGTTCTGAGTAGCAATGACAAAGAAAGGAGCCTGCAGGGTATAGGTCTTGCCGTCTACCGTGATCTGCTTTTCCTCCATGGCTTCCAAAAGGGCCGACTGGGTCCGGGGAGTCGCCCGGTTGATCTCGTCCGCCAGAAGAACATTGGTAAATAAAGCGCCTTTCCGGAAGACGAATTCGCCCTCTTTTTGATTATAGTAATTGATACCGATTAGATCGGAAGGCAGAAGGTCGGGGGTAAACTGGATGCGTTTGAAATCCATCTCGATGGAACCGGCCAGGGATTTGGCCAGGACCGTTTTCCCGGTACCGGGAACATCTTCCAGAAGAACGTGTCCCTTAGCCAGAAGGGCTGCCAGGACCAGGTCGATCAGGTCGGATTTGCCTACAATGTTGGTTTCGATATTGGCTTTGATGGTGCCGGACAGTCGGCTGACCTCTTGAATATCCATGCTCGTTCCTTTCCGTCCCTAGGTTTTTAAATGAAAGATAATATCTATTATAACACACGAGGCCCCGGCTTCCAGAAGAGAATCTGCAAAATGCCCGGGCCTTGGAAGAAAAAACAGGATCGTCTCTTCCCTGCCTGCCTAAAGCAGCCAGGGAGCAAACGGTCCTGTCGTCCGATCGGAAATATTCGATTTTCTAGAAACGTGCTTTTCCGTTATTCTTCCGGGTCCGCGTCTTCGGTACTCTCTTCCTCCGCCTGGTCCTCTTTGAGCTCCGGTACTGCGGCGACGGATACGATCTTGACTCCCTCTTCCAGGGAGATCAGCTTGACGCCGGAAGCGATGCGGCCGGTCTTGCGGATCTCGGAAACATGGATGCGGATGATGACTCCGGCCGTGTTAATGATCATCAGATCCTGCTGAGGATCGACCATCAGGAAGCTTACGACCCTGCCGGTACGCTTGGTAAGTTTGTAATACAAAACTCCCTTGCCGCCCCGGTGCTGGGTGTTGAATTCCGAAAGATCCATACGCTTGCCCAGGCCCTCTTCCGATACGGCCAAAAGCTCGCTGCCGTCCGAAGCCAGCTGCATGCCGATGACCTGGTCGCCCTCGGTCAGGGAGATGGCTTTAACGCCCATGCTGGCTCTTCCGGTGGACCTTACGTCTTCCTCATTAAAGCGGATCATCTGGCCGTTCTGGGTCGCTACCAGCACATCGTCCTTGCCGTTGGTAGCGCGTACATCGATCAGCTCATCGCCGTCGGCCAGCGAGATCGCGATCAACCCGTTGGTGCGGATATTGGAAAACTCACTGATCGGGGTCTTCTTAACGGTACCGCGCCGGGTAGCCATGATCAGATAATCCAGATCCTTGGTCTTGCTGTCCCCTCCGACAACGATAACGGCCGATACCCGCTCCTCGCCCGAAAGCTGCAGCAGGTTGACGATGGCCGTTCCCTTGGCGGTACGCCCCGCCTCCGGAATGTCGTAGGCTTTCAGCTTATAGACGCGGCCCATGTTGGTATAAAACAGAAGATCATCCAGGGTAGAAGCCACATACAGGTTCTTGACATAGTCATCGCTCCGGGTCTCAAGGCCCTTGATGCCCTTGCCGCCCCGGTTCTGGCTCTTATACATATCCAGCGACGTGCGTTTTACATAGCCGAAGTTGGTCATGGTGACCACGCACTGCTCGTTGACCATCATATCCTCCAAAGACAGGGCACCGTCTTCGTAGGTGATATAGGTGCGGCGGGGATCGGCGTACTTGGTCTTGACGATCAGCAGCTCTTCCTTGATCACGCCGTAAAGCAGGTTTTCGTTGGTCAGGATTGCCTGGTATTCCTGGATCTTGCTTTCCAGATCGTCATACTCATCCTGCAGCTTTTCGCGTTCCAGACCGGTCAGGGCCTTCAGACGCATATCGACAATGGCCTGGGCCTGGGCATCGCTGAAGCCGAAGCGGGCCATCAAATTGTCCTTAGCCTCCTGGACCGCGCTGGAGGCGCGGATGATGGTAATGATCTCGTCGATGACATCGATGGCCTTGAGCAGGCCTTCCAGGATATGGGCCCGTGCCTGGGCTTTTTTCAGATCGTACTGGGTCCGTCTGGTCACAACGTCCTTCTGATGATCCAGATAATAGGTAAGGATCTGCTTTAAATTCAGCACTTTGGGCTGCCCGTTGACCAGAGCCAGCATGTTGATGCTGAAATTGCTCTGCAGAGGCGTCATGGCGTAGAGCTGATTCATCAGGACCTTGGGGCTGGCGTCGCGCCTTAGATCGATCACGATGCGCATACCGGACCGGTCGGACTCATCCCGAAGGTCGGAGATCCCTTCGATCCGCTTATCCTTGACCAGCTGGGCGATCCTTTCGACAAGTTTCGCCTTGTTTACCTGGTAAGGGATCTCGGAAACAACGATCCGCTGACGATGTCCGGTCGTTTCCTCTACTTCCATGTTGGCGCGGACGATGCAGCGGCCCTTGCCGGTACGGTAGGCGCTTTCCAGGTCGCGGCCGGCATAGACTGTCGCTCCGGTCGGAAAATCGGGGCCCTTGATGATCTTCATCAGTTCATCGATCGAGGTGTCGCGGTTTTCCATGACCTTGTTGTCGATGATCTTGACCAGGGCATCGATGACCTCTCCCAGGTTGTGGGGCGGGATGGAGGTCGCCATACCGACGGCGATGCCGCCGGCTCCGTTGACCAGCAGGTTGGGGAAGCGGGCCGGAAGGACCAGGGGCTCCTTTAAGGACTCATCAAAGTTGGGGCCGAAGTCGACCGTGTCCTTGTTGATATCCGCCACCATTTCCAGCGCCAGCTTGGACAGTCTGGCCTCGGTATAACGCATGGCCGCCGGGCTGTCTCCGTCGATGGAACCGAAGTTGCCGTGGCCGTCGACCAGCATATAGCGGGTGTTGAAATCCTGAGCCAGACGGGCCATGGCGTCGTAGATGGAGCTGTCGCCGTGGGGATGATATTTACCCATGCAGTCGCCCACGATACGGGCCGACTTACGGTAAGGCTTGTCGGGGGTCACGCCCAGTTCGCTCATAGAGTACAAGATACGGCGCTGTACCGGTTTGAGGCCGTCCCTTACATCCGGAAGGGCACGGGCCACGATGACGCTCATCGCGTAATCGATATAGCTTTCCCGCATCAGTTTTTCCAGGTTGACGGTCTCTACCCGGTCATGATGCTCGACTTCTTCGATGATCTCGCCGTCGGGGGTCAGATCGCTGCTTTTACGTTCATTCTGGCCGTCATTTTTATCATTGCCTTTTTTAGCCATGCTCTTGAGCCTCCTTATGCATCAATATTGGTCGCGTATTTGGCGTGGGACTCGATGAACTGACGGCGCGGTTCGACCTTGTCGCCCATCAGCATGGTAAAAATGGAATCGGCTGCCAGAGCGTCTTCCATCTGAACCTGAAGCAGGATACGGCGGGCCGGATCCATGGTGGTCTCCCACAGCTGCTCGGCATCCATCTCGCCCAATCCTTTATAACGCTGTACTTCCACAGTCTTATCGTCACGGCCGACCTTGTCCATGATCTTGGCAAGTTCTTCGTCCGAATAAGCATAGTACAGCTCTTTTTTGTTCTTTTCGACCCGGAACAGAGGAGGCTGGGCGATAAAGACATGGCCCTGCTCGATCAGTTCGGGCATGAAGCGGTAGAAGAAGGTCAGCATCAGGGTGCGGATGTGAGCGCCGTCCACATCGGCATCGGTCATGATGATGATCTTATTGTAGCGAAGTTTACTGATATCGAAATTATTGCGGATGCCGGTCCCGAAGGCCGTGATCATGGCCCGGATCTCGGCATTGCCCAGGATATGATCGTCGGTCGCCTTTTCGACGTTGAGGATCTTGCCTCGAAGGGGCAGGATGGCCTGGGTCTGGCGGGTGCGGGCGGATTTGGCGGAACCGCCGGCGGAGTCTCCCTCTACGATATAGATCTCGCAGTGTTCGGGATCGCGGTCGGAGCAGTCTGCCAGCTTGCCGGGCAGGGAAGTCGAATCCAGAGCCGTTTTGCGGCGGGTCAGATCGCGGGCCTTGCGGGCCGCTTCACGGGCGCGGGCCGCCTGGGTCGCCTTGTCCAGGATCAATTTGGCGATCTTGGGGTTCTGTTCCAGGAAGAAAGTCAGGCCGTCGCTGACAACGGCGGATACGGCCCCTCTGGCCTCGGTGTTGCCCAGCTTCTGCTTGGTCTGGCCTTCAAACTGAGGATCCTCCAGCTTGACCGACAGCACGCAGGTAAGGCCCTCGCGCACGTCATCGCCGGACAGGTTGGCGTCCTTTTCCTTTAAAATGCCCAGCTTGCGGGCATAATCGTTGAGCACCTGGGTGTAGGCAGTCCTGAAACCGACCAGATGGGTACCGCCTTCCGGAGTATGCACGTTATTTACAAACGTATAGGTATTGTCGTTGTAGCCGTCGTTATGCTGCAGAGCCACTTCGACATAGACTCCGTCCTTCATACCCTCGGCGTACATGATCTTATCGTACAGGGGGTTCTTGTTCTCGTTGGCGTAGGCCACGAACTCGCGGATGCCGCCTTCGTAATGGAACTTCTTTTTCTGCTCGAATCCCTTGCGTTTATCCTCCAGGGTAATACTGAGGCCTTTAGTCAGAAAGGCCGTTTCCTGCAGCATATGGGCGATGGTGTCGTAGTCGTACTTTGTCGTTTCGAAGATATCGCCGTCGGGTTTAAAAGTGACCTCGGTACCGGTCTTGGTCGTGTCGCCGACAATGTGGAGCCCTTCGACGGTCTTTCCCTTTTCAAAGCGGATCTCGTAGATCTTTTTATTGATAAAGACACGGACAACGACCCACTTGGACAGGGCGTTGACAACAGAAGCTCCGACACCGTGAAGACCTCCCGAAACCTTATATCCTCCTCCGCCGAATTTGCCTCCGGCATGCAGGACGGTGTAGACAACTTCAACGCCGGAAATGCCCTTCTGGGGCTGGATATCGACCGGGATCCCGCGGCCGTTGTCGACAACGGTGATGGAGTCGTCGGGATTGATGGTGACAGCGATCTTGGTGCAGTAGCCGGCCAGAGCTTCGTCGACCGAGTTGTCGACGATTTCTTTGACCAGATGATGAAGGCCCGTGGAAGAAGTCGAGCCGATATACATACCGGGGCGTTTGCGGACGGCTTCCAGTCCTTCCAGGATCTGGATCTGGCTGGCGGTGTAGGCGCCGTGTACGGTCAGGTCGGCCTCCGCGTCTTCGCTTTCATGATGATAGTCGCTCAGTTCGCCCTGGTCCTTGCAGTCGGCCAGATCTGCCTCTCTTGCTTTTTCCAAAAGGCGTCTTGCTTCCAGATCTTTTTCGTCCAGATCCTGGTCGACAGCTAAGGTCTGCTCGTTTTTGTCCCGTTTTTCTTCTTGATTAGCCAATAAGGTGCCTCCTATCGTTTTTCTTCTATTTGATGTATGCAGTCATTTTTCAGGTTTTCTTTGGCCCTGCGGGTTTGCATTTATTAAGTAGACTTTTTTATTTCCCGTGACAGTTTATTATATCACAAAAGCCGTATAAAATCTATCATTTCGGCCATTTTTGATTCTCTATTTGTCCGTGTGGAAAATACCTGTATACATCTGCCGTTTTTCTTTACTTTTCAAAGAGCATCGCTACAATAGGAAACGGTCTGTTTATGTAAATCTGTTTAAGTTTAATGAAAAGGAGTGCGGGGCTCCGCACCAAAGCCGGCTCTTAAGGCAAGGGGGCCGCTTTGGAAAAAACATATGACTGCAAAAACAAAACAATTACTGAGTACCAATGCCAGGATCCTGGCCGAGCTGATCCTCGGCAGCCTGATCTATTCGCTGGGTATGAACGTTTTTTATACGCCTCTCAAGCTGCTGCCCGGAGGGGTGGCCGGCGCCGCCCAGCTGATCCATTACCGTTTCGGCCTGCCGACCTCTTTGATGATCCTTTTGATCAACATCCCCATGTTTTTGATCGGGCTTCGTTTTGTCAGTAAAAAATTTACCCTCTATTCTCTTTTGGGGATGGGAATCTTTACTTTATCTATTCAGTTGTTTTCCGGCCTGTCCTGGCCGACGGATCTGTCTCCCCTGACCTGTATCGTCCTGGGAGGCGTTCTGACCGGTTTCGGCCTGGGTCTGATCTACCGCAGCGGTGCTTCTGTCGGCGGCACGGATATGATCGCCAAGGCGCTTTATAAGTATTTTTCCTTCAACATGGCTGTTACCGGTCTGATCTTCAATATACTCATCATTTCGATCTTCGCCGTCATCTACGGCTTGGATAAGGCAGTTCTGACTGTATGCACCATGGTGGTAGCAACCTATGTCAACACTTATGTGATCGACGGTATCGATCACCGCCGGGCTATCCTGATCGTTACCGAACGTCAGCACCAGGTAGCCCAGGGACTGATGGACGGCCTTAACCGGGGCGTTACGGTTTTGGACAGCCACGGCGCCTATACCGGCAAAACCAATAACATGCTCTACTGCGTCATCAGCAAACATCAGCTGCAGCAGCTGAAAGGCATCGTTAAAAAAGCCGATCCCCGGGCCTTTTTCTGCATCATACCTGTCACCGGCGTCTACGGCCGCGGGCACGAATTTTTCGATTTTAATCATATTGAAAACTGAGCGCAGGGCCGATAGGTGCGGCGGAACTTGAACTGTACCCCGTGTCAAGGACACAGATCAAAAAAATTTCTACGCTTTTTGCTCTACCAGTGCTGCTGGTATTTTTCCAGATATCAAGTAATGGTAA
>OMYN01000015.1 GCA_900315265.1 uncultured Eubacteriales bacterium | reverse complement strand
ATACATTAGGACCAGATGGGCGAGCCGCAAACCTTTGAAACTGTATTGGGCAGGGACTTTCATCAAGCCCCGATCCCTTTACGGGTCGGGGTAGTTGACATCTCATCAGGAGTGGCTCAGGCACTCAATAGGAGGAATGGATATCGTTTTATCCCGAACATCTGCACTTGAATACATGGGATTGTTTCCTGGATACATGGACGAAGACACGATCACATGCTATGCCGCATTTGATCCCCATATAGCCGGGCTGGAAGTTGACACGAAAAAATTAAAGAATGACGGAGGTTACGATGACTGACGCAGCAAAAGCGGCTGAATCGCAAATGTACCGGATAATGGGCGCGCTGTCCCGTCTGCCAATCATCTTCAAAGGAGCAATGATCACAAATCTGGTGCTGGAGGAAAACGGGTTTGATGAGTTCAAACGCGGGACAATGGACATAGATGCCAACTGGACGGCCTGGACGACATCCTGCCTGAGTTCGAAAACCATTTTAAAGGAAAGAAATGACGAAACCTTCCTACAAAGTAATAAATAATAAAAAACGCAGAAGTGTACACGAGGGTACATCTTCTGCGTTTTTTAAGCAAAGTGCAAATTAATACAAATAATATTCCATCGGGTAGGTCAGATACTGGATCTCGTCCAGCTGATCGGCGGTAACATATCCGGCCGGAGCGTTCAGGACAGAAGGAATACGGTTTACGATCGTCGCGCAGGTATGCTCAACGGTGTTGGGTTTAACAACGTGGAATTCGGTATCCGGAACGCCGCTGATCTTCCAGTCGCACATATCGCCTTCGCCGGGCTGATATACCTTACCGATGGTCTCTTCTTCAACCGTGATTCCCTGCATGGTCTCGATGGTAACGACAGCGGACATACCAATGCAGTTGCCGGCCTTGATGGTCTTGCCCAGGGTGCTGCTGTAAACATCCTTATCGGAAGTAAAGGGAACATGCTTCTGGTCGATGGATTTGATGGTAAGACCAAGCTTATTGCAGATGGCCTCAGCGGAGTTCCAAGCATAGGAAGGCTCAAAATCGGTAGGATGAGCGATCTTCTTTTCGAACTCTTCGGGAGTCAGATCGCAGCCGTGAGCATTTGCCAGTGCCAGGCCGTATTCATCAACATTGTAGCTGTAAGCACCTTTGATCTTGGTGATCTTGTCGCAGCCGCCGGCTACCATAGCCACCATGTTGACCCAGAAGATATCCTGCATGCCGGAACCGGTAATGGTGCAGCCGGTCTTTTTGGCCAGTGCATCCAGTTTATTGATCTCAGCAGCGGAAGTGGTCCAGGGGAAGATGGCCTCTTCGCAGGTCGTGATGACGCTGATGCCTCTGGAGACACATTTTTCAACGTGTTTATTAATGTCGTCGATGAAGCTGAAAAGGGTAACGACGGCAATATCCGCGTCGCATTCGTCCAGGACTTTATCTGCGTCGTTGGAGATCTTGACACCGGTCTTTACACCCAGTTCTGCATAATCGCCCACGTCCATGCCGACGATGCTGGGATTTACATCGATGGCGCCGACGATCTGAGCGCCGTGCTCATAAAGATTGCGCAGGATGTACTTGCTCATCTTGCCGCAGCCGTACTGTACAACTTTGATTTTTTCCATTTGAATACCCCCCAATAATAAGGTGATGACGGCAGCCCCTTGCTGCCGAACGAGTATGGTTAAAGTATAAAGTCTCACCTAAAGGTAGAGTCAAGCGTTTTTGATAAAAAATAATCAAAGTAAGGCGCGGGGAGTATGCTCAAGGGAAATTTGCTCAAGGTAAGCATGCTAAAGGGAAATATGCTCAAGGATGTTAGGACAGCGCTCTTCTTGGGTATGGTCTTCTGTTATTCAGAAACGGTCACGGGCACCTGCAGCCGCATGAACATATTTCGGCGATCCGCGTCGAAAACATTAAATTCCGTCAGCACTTCACAGATATAGTCCCCGCTGATCAGATACCCCTTGTCCCGGCAGTAGTCATACAGTTTTTGGGCAAAGGGCAGTTCGTCTTCATACTTATCGGCATAGATGCAGGCGTACATGCCGCTTGGCAGCACTGTCATGTTGGGATAGCGTTTTGCCAGCGGATAGTCGGCAAAGATAAAGACCTTGTCAGCAATGTAGCGCTGCTTTGTAAAATCCTTCTGCAGGATCGAAGTCCCTGTATTATAGGAATGGACCTGAGGAAAGTCGCTACTGATCAGGGCAGAGCGCAGCTGAGTCAGCAGCCTTTCGTAGCATTCCAGATCCTTTTCGTAAAAGTTTTCGCTGCAGGGGATAGACCAAATGTAGCGCTGGTCGATATACTCCAGGGAGGTCGTTCCCGTGCTGGGAGCTTTGCGGTAGCGTTCGATACTGTCGATGGCGGAACGGACGAAATCCTGCCGGATCTTCAGTGTTTCCATTTCCTTATAAAACTGCTCGTTCTTACGCGACAGGATCTCCTCGATCAGGTTCAGGTCTTCTTTCTGCAGGATCTCCGAAATCTCCGAAATGCTCATCCCCATCTCTTTCATGTATGAAATGATATCCAGACGGGCATTTTGTTCCAGTGAATAATAACGGTATCCCGTATCCGGGTCGGTCCTTTTGGGTTTCAGCAGACCGATGCGGTCGTAGTAACGAAGAGTCGGGATGGTGATCCGGTTGATCCGGGCCATGGTCCCTATAGGGATCAAATGCTCCTGCTTGGACATGACATAACTCCTTTCCGATCGTTGACGGTTCCCTGGTTGGGCAGCACCTGCAGTATCGATCGAGGGATCGCGGACATTTTCACATATTATAATACCTCCGGGCAGTTTCTCCTATTCGAGAACCTGCCCGGAGGCATGTATCCATTATTTCCTGAACATTAATCTTTGTCTTTTTTGAAAATGGGCAGCTTGTCCAACAGGATGGACAGGGGCAGCCCCAGCCCGTAGCAGACGACCAGTTCGCCCAGGCCAACCGAAAGAGCGGCTCCGGCGAAACCGGCCCAGGTAAGGCCTTCGGGAAGGAACCAGCTGATCTCAAGACCGACGATCAAAGCGTTGGCAACGACCGGGATCAGGGGGGCCAGCCAGGCAACGTTTTTGATGCGTACGTGACGGACCAGACGGACGCCGACGGCGGCGATCAGAGTGGCCAGACTGCCGCATACGACATCCACCATTCCTAAAGGACTGCCGATATTAGCGATCAGGCAGCCAAGGGTCAGGCCCGGGATGGCGGCGGGGGTAAAGAGGGGCAGGATGGTCAGTGCTTCCGAGAAGCGGAACTGCACTTCTCCGTAAGCCAGCCCCCATAGTGCGCACAGGTAAGTCGTGGCGGCATAGGCAGCGGCTATCAAGCCTGCCTCTGTCAGAAAGCGGGTTTTGCTTTTCATGTGATATTGTCTCCTTAGTTTTGTTTTTTACGAGGCAGCGCGCGCTGCCAGGGTCAGGATGGTTTCGAACTGACAAATGGATACGATACCAGTGAAAAGCCTTTCTGTCAAGAAAAATTCAAATCCGTCGTTGAAATAAAAATCAGAATCCGTCGTTGAAATAAATGTCCCGGCGGGTGAAAACAGAGGAAATTTTTTCAGGATGAGGACAGTCGAAGCCCCCGGGCAGATACAAGGCTTCGCTAATCGACAAAGAGCCGATGGTCAAACGGGTAGCCGTCTGAATGTCCACAGCCAGGTCGGCAGAGGCGTTGGCATCGCTTTGCTTTTCCACCGAGACTGCTTTGCCGTCCGCAAAAGATACCTTGAAGCAGCCGTCATTCTGCGAAATCTGAGGGTCACTTACCTTCATGGTGAAAGACCCTGAACTTCCGGCAGGATAGGCCATCAGCTGCAGGGCTTTTTGGAGGTTGATGACCCGGGCCATGCCGTGCTGGGTCACTTTCTGGGAAACGTCGTAGCATTCGTCGATCATATCGTGCATGGGAAGACTGTCGGGCAGCTGCATCTCCACCTGATCGAATTGGGCCCGCAGGGTATAGATAAAACCGAGAAGATGGCGGAAAGCCTGAGGGCTGACAAAGGCCAGATCCACAACGTTAAGGGTGTAGTCGCCTCCCTGCGGCTTCTTTTTGACTTTAAAGGTAAGGTAGGCTTCTTCTCCGATCTTGTAGGTATAGCGGACGTCTTTATAAGGGTCTTTGCTGACGAAGCCCCACTGGCTGGGCTTGCGGCGGATGGTCAGGTTGTTCCTTTTGCCGAAAGCGTCAGCGATGGAAACCAGCTGGGCAGGATCGGTGACTAGGGCAGCAGGTTCGTCATTTTGATAAGGAGCCAGCGACGCGGTGGGTACGGTATAATAGGAGGATTTTTGGACTAGTTCATACCCGAATTTGCGGTAAAAATGATGGGAAAAAGGGTAGAGGGTCGAAAAAACATACCCCTGCTGGTACCACTGGGGCAGACAGGCCTCGAAGATGGAACGCATGCCGCCTTTGACACGGCCCTCGGGCAGGGTGGCGACCCCGCCGATGCCGACGGACCTGGTCAGATTCCCGTCGAACCAGACATCGTGGTCGTGGGCGTATAAAACAGAGGTAAGCGGCCGGCCCGCTCCGTATAATTGATAGGGAAGGGCCTCCATTTCTTCGGGATTCTTGGCTTTAAAAGTGGATGAATCGACTGAATATAAAAAGGCGGCGCCGTCGACCATTTCAGCCCGTTTCTGGTCTTCGGCCGACAGGATGCGCCGAACGTCTGAGTCTGCCATAAATATACCTCCGACTTGAATTTTCACGCTTTTCAGTATACCATTGACCTGTTACCACAGCAAGCAATGCTGCACTGCTTGCTGCTAAGCAAAGGAGAAAAGGATGATAACAACGGTCGTGTTCGATATGGGCGGGGTACTGGCCGACTGGAATGCCGATCAGATACTGCAGGAAATGTCCATCCAGGAAGCCAGCAAGCCGCTGCTGAAAAAAGAAGTCTTTACGGCCCCCGAATGGGTCATGGTGGACGCCGGCTTTATTACCGAAAAAGAGATGGAAGAGGCAGCGCTGAAACGGCTGCCCCAGTGGGCTCATGATGACTGCCGCTTTGCCATTGCTCATTTTATTGATTACAGTCTGCATCCCATTCAGGAAACGCTGGAAATCGTGCGTCAGCTAAAAAAAGCAGGCTACAAGCTCTACCTTTTGTCCAATGCCAGCACCCGTTTTTCGGAATACAAAGACCGTTTTGAGGCTTTTACCTACATGGACGGCCTCTTTGTTTCCGCTTTTCATCACTGCTATAAACCGGATCAGACTATGTACCGGACCTTTTTCGATACTTATCATCTGGATCCTTCCCAGTGCCTTTTTATCGATGACAGTCAGGCCAACATAGCTGCCTCAATCATGGCGGGAATGGACGGGATCCTGTACCGTGGGGATGAACGGGAACTTCGGCAGAAATTAATAGAAAGGGGTATTCATATCCATGAGTAAAAAAGTTGTCATTTTGTTCGCGGACGGCCTGGAAGAGTGCGAAGGTCTGATCTGCGTGGATCTTCTGCGCCGTGCCGGTCTGGATGTAACCATTGCCTCCATTTCCGACCGCAGAGAGGTCACGACCAGTCACAAGGTCACGGTCATCGCGGACGCTTTGGCGTCGGATCTGGAACCGGCGGACTATGATCTGTGCATTGTTCCCGGAGGCCTGAAAGGAGTCAATAACCTGAAGGCTTCTCCCCTTACTACCAAGTTTGTTACGTATTTTTCCACGCAGGAGGGAAAGGAAATGGCTGCCATCTGCGCCGGCCCCAGCGTACTGGGAGTCCTGGGCCTTTTGAAAGGACAGAAAGCGACCTGCTATCCGGGCTTTGAAGACCAGCTGGAAGGGGCGGAATTCGTTAAAGAACCGGTAGTCGAAAGCGGACGGTTTGTAACCGCCAACGGCCTGGGATCGGCTATTCCCTTTGCCCTGACCCTGATCAAACGGCTGGTAAGCAAAGATGAAGCCGACGACGTAAAATCAAGGATCCAATATCCTTTTTATTATTAAGGAGGAAGAACAATGGGTAAAGAGATCACGTTCGATCAGTTAAAAAACTACGAAGAAACTTTTACTGCCTGCCGGGGCAACCGCATCGCCATGAATGCGGTGACCAACAGTGGTGTTTACGCAGCCAGCAAAAATCCGGAGGCTTTCCGTACGGATCTTCATCAGTTTTCGATCAGCCTGGAACAGGGCGAGATCACTAACCAGAAACGCAGCGGCCGCTGCTGGATGTTCGCAGCTTTGAACACGCTGCGCTTTCAGGTCATCAAAAAACTGAATCTGGAGACCTTTGAACTGAGCCAGGCTTATACTCTTTTCTATGATAAGCTGGAAAAGGCTAATTACTTCCTGGAGAGCATCCTGGAGACACTGGACCAGCCTACCGACAGCCGGTTGATCGCCTGGCTGCTGATGGCTCCGGTAAATGACGGCGGCCAGTGGGACATGATCTGTGCTCTGGTGGAAAAATACGGAGTCGTTCCTAAGGCCTGCATGCCTGAAACCTACAGCTCTTCCAACACCGGCGAAATGAACAACGTCCTTACCGAGAAGCTTCGCGAGGATGCCTGCGTCCTTCGTACCGCCTACGGGCAGGGCAAGAGCCGGGAGGAGCTGCGCTCCATGAAGGAAGACATGATGAGCACCATTTATAATATGCTGACCATCTGCCTGGGCGTTCCTCCCAAGACCGTCGACCTGGAAGTCCACGACAAGGATAAGAAATTCATCCGTGATACGGGCCTGACTCCTCAGGAGTTCTTCCATAAATATGTTGGCCTTGATTTGTCGGATTATATCAGTGTTATCAACGCTCCGACTCAGGATAAGCCATACTGGCGCAGCTTTACTGTTAAATTCCTGGGCAACGTTCGAGGCGGCCGCTCCGTCAAATATGTCAATCTGCCCATCGAAGAGCTGAAAAAAGCAGCCATTGCCCAGATGAAGGACGGAGATCCGGTATGGTTCGGCTGCGACGTAGGCAAGTCCTCCGAAAGAACGGAAGGGCTGATGGCTCTGGATCTGTTTGATACCAAGGATCTGTTCAAGACCGATTTCACCATGACAAAGGCTCAGCGCCTCGACTACGGCCACAGCCTTATGACCCACGCCATGACCTTCCAGGGCGTCGACCTGGACGATGCCGGCAGGCCTACCCGGTGGAGAGTCGAGAACAGCTGGGGCAAGGATACCGGTAAGGACGGTTATTACGTAATGACGGATGACTGGTTCAACGAATACACCTACCAGGTCGTCGTAAACAAGAAATACCTGCCCGCGGAGGCCCTTGCGGCCTATGAGCAGGCACCCATCGTGCTGGAGCCCTGGGATCCTATGGGTTCTCTGGCCTGATCCGGTTGATATTTGTCCTGATCTTTCCCATAAAAAAAGCTCCGGAGCAGAAGAGATCATCTCCTGCCCGGAGCTTTGCTTTTGTCCCATCTTATTTTTCAGGCGCGAAATCTTCGCGGTGAGGCGTGAAAAATTCCAGCCATTCGCAGTTTTCGTCGAAAGAAACGAAGCCATGCATGACATTGGAATCGATCTGGACGGTGTCTCCGGCTTTCAGAGTCTTGAACTCATCCCCGCACTGGAAATTGCCGCTGCCCTTCAGGATATAGACAAACTGCTTGTGAGGATGTTTATGGATGTTGGCAGCGCATTTGGGGTCAGCCTTCAGATAATTGAGGGTGTAGCCGTTTTCTCCGTCATCAAAGGCTAGAAGATGACGGCTTGCATGGCCGTTGGGGTCCATGGGAAGCCAGGGCTGATCGGCAAACAGATTATATTTCATGGTAAGTTCTCCTTTCGTTTTCATGTTTTCTGCATGATTATACGGCAGCCTGCTTGCAGCAACCTGCTTACAGCAACCTGCTTACAGCAGGTGCCTTTTCTGATATTATAGTCAGCATTCGTTTTCTTTGCAAACGGGGACTTGTAAGCCTGAAGTGTTATCTTTCTTTTAACAATAATTTTACAAAAAAAGATTTATCCATGTTATTGAAGGGATTTTGAAACGTGCTAAAATGATTCCATACTATGTGGACATGGAGGTTCATCATGGAGCAGTATTATCAGACAAATACCAATCCTTACGGCGGTTATCAGCAGCCTGTTTATAAAGCACCCGGCAAATGGGCTTTGGAAACTACGTTCGGAAGTCCCTTGTACCTGGTCGCGACGATTTTAGCAACGTTGAACGTCCTTTTGGTGATCATACAGAACGCGACAGGAGGTTTTCTGGGTATTTTCAGTCAGGTCGCTTATTATGCCGGCCTTCCCAGTGAATTTACCGACCTGTTTTCAGCCAGCGTCACCAAAGCCATCCTGGGTCAGATCGTCCCCATCCTGGTCGTTCTGGGTATGTGGCTTGCCTGGGCAGGCTCCCGCACCTCGAAAGCACAGGCTTCCACCGGCGGTTTTTCACTGCTCCGTGTTTTGAATATCATTGAAGCCGTCTTCACCATGATCGGTCTGGTCGTTGGCGTTATCCTGATGATCGTCGTCATGGCAGGCGGTAATTATGTTCTGTATTCTTTGTCCAGCGAACTGGACATGGGCCAGGGAGCTTTTACCGCTCTTATGATCTTTCTTCTCTTGGTCGTTCTGGTCATCGGGATCCTGGCCTTTGCTTACCGCTTGAAACTGGCAGGGATCTATAAAGCCGGAAAGGAAGTAGCTTTACAGGGACGCACCTTAACGGCTGTCTCCATGCTGGTCATCGTTTTCAACTTCCTGATCCTGATCCGCGACTTTATTTCTTCTTTCGGCGGCTTCACCATGCAGTCTGTCCTTAACGGCCTGGGGCTGTATATCGGTCTCCCGTCCAACTATGCGGTATTGAATCTGGTGATTGGACTGACCGGAGCGGTCGGCCTTCTTCTGGAGACTATTACCTTCATCCGGCTTCGTAAAAATGTGGGCACCCTGTCTCAAGCCCCTGTGTATAACGCTTATCAGACCGGCACTTATCAGACAGCCGGATATGCGAATGCCGGATATCAAAACACCGGCTACCAGAATGGCGGGTACCAGAGTAACGGTTATCCGAATACCGGCTATACAAATACGGCTTATCCGAACAGTGGGTATCAAAATTCCAATACACAGACCGGAAACTATAATACCTATCAGCAGCCTTCCTATCAGGCTCCTTATAACCAGACTGCTTACCAGCAGACCGGCGCACAGCAAAGACCTCAGGTCACCGGGCAGAACCAGCCCTCCTATCAGGCTCCTTATCAGCAGCCATATCAGACCGGTTCCTATCAAAAGCCTGCTCAGAATCCTCAGCAGACCGGCGTCAACATGAATCCTTACAGCTCCGGCCGGATCGATCCTCAGGCCCAGTGGCAGCAGACAGCTCCTCAGGCTCCTGCTGCTCCTGCTGTACCGCAGGCCCCTCAGACAGGGGCAGGTCATCAGGCACCTCAGGCAGCTCAAGCTCCGGAGGCTCCCCAAGCTTCGACGGATGCTCCCGCACAGCCTCAGGAAGCCACTACGGAAAATCCCTTTGATGTTAAGCAGTAAGTAGTTTCAGTATTGTATTTCCACAAAAAAAGGGGGACCGCTCCGAAAGCGGTCCCCCTTTCTCTTTCCGGCGGCAGGCCGGAAAGATCATCGACAGCGCCGATCAACCTTTCAGGTAATCGATGCTCAGTTTGGCGTTCTGAATAGGCGTATTGGTGTAGCTCATATCCTGCTCGTAGATCAGGTATTTGGCTCCGTCTTTCTTGGCAGCTTCCAGGATCGGAGGCCAGTACTGTTTACCATAGGACAGAGGACGGAAGCGGAAGAAGCCGCGGGCCTCTTCTTTCTTGGTGATACCGATCAGCTCGTACATGTTGGAAGCAGCGCCTTCCTGATAGAAGTCCTTCAGATGTACGACCGGGATGCGTCCCGCATATTTGTCCAGGTAAGCGACAGGATCCTGACCGGCAACTTTGACCCAGCACAGATCCAGCTCAGCCGTCAGCAGATCAGCCGGGATCTCGCTGTAGATATAATCCAGACCGAACGGGCCGTTAGGCATCTTGATGAACTCGAAGTCATGGTTGTGATACATCATCTGAATGCCCAGTCCTTTGGCGACTTCGGCGATGTGGCGCATATTTTTCAGCGTCTCGGGGAAGGCATCGGTACCGGGACGGACAGTCTCATCCAGATAAGGGAAGGCAGCATATTTGATGCCGATCAGTTTGTAGCCTTCCAGCACCCCTTCGGGATCCTGTACCAGTTCCTGATAAGGGATATGAGCGGACAGAGCAGGGATGCCGACTTCGTCCAGGATATCCTTGATCTCCTGATAGCTATGGCCGTACAGGCCGGCCAGCTCGATAAAATCAAAACCAAGATCCTTTACCTGCTGAACGGTTCCCTTAAAATCCTTGGCAGCCTCATTGCGAAGGTTAAACATCTGAATGCCGATAGGAAGATCCGTACGCATAAAAAACACCTCCATTAATGTAATAAACGCACAAAAACAGTGCTTGATTCTTCAATATAATAGTACATATTATCCATACAAAAGTCAATCCCACCGAAGGCAAAAATCGTTTTCTGTTTGTATTTTCAGGCAAAAAGGTTGATAATGTCCCTATCCTTGTTCTATCTATACCGATTGGTGGAAGAATCATGAAATATCTTGGCCCTATCTTTCTGATCGTCGAAGGGCTGCTGATGGCTGCCTTTTCTTATTGTGATCTTACAGGTGCCATTTTGACGGCCGATAAGCTCAAATATACCGGTATCGTCCTGCTTGTCCTGATGGCTGTTCTATACAGCCTGCAGAGCCTGCGGTCCCATAAGGAACGAGAAAAGGGAGCGGACTCATCCCGGAAAGGACTTGAAAAAACAAAGGACAAATGGAAGGCCGTCGGCAAGGCATATGCCCGGCCTATCGTTCTGACGGCCCTGGTGATAACCATGGCTGCCGACACATTTCTCATCCTGCTGGATACTTGTTATACACTTGGGACGGCCCTGTTCTGTCTGGTAGAGACTTTGTATCTGATCGTCCTGCTGCCGCTGAGCAATGAAGGAGAAAAAAGGGGCCTGTCCAAGGCTGTCCTGGGGCAGCTGGCCGTGCGGGCCGGGCTGTTTCTGATCCTGATCGCCGTTGTGAAAGGCATGGGAGTGCTGGATCTGCTGACAGCCTTGTCTATGTATTCGATCAGTCAGCTGGCCCTGAGTGCGGTCTTTTGCTGGAAAAAAGGCAGCTGCCCGCGGATTTTTGCGGTGGGGATCGATCTTTTTCTGGGCTGTGATCTGTGTGTGGGCCTGCGCAACTTTCCCGCATATTTTCCCGCTTTTCCGCGGGAGGCAGCGGTGGCGGCATCCCTGCTGATCTGGCTCTTTTATCTGCCGGCACAGGTACTGATTGCGCAAAGCTTAAAAACCAGGTAAGGAAACTTACCTTCGAAAGGAGTTTGTCATGACATCAGAATCAAATCTGACAGTCCGCCAAAGCTACCTATGGGCGATCGTGCTGGTCATCGCAGGCCTGGCTTTTATCCTGTCCTTTTCCATTGCGGCCCCCATCCTGATCCGGCCGCTTTACACGCTCCGAATCGATTCCATGCACCTTACACAGATGTCGGGGCTGACCAAAGACCAGATCAAAGAGGCCTATAATGAGGTCCTGGATTATTGTATCGGCAGGACCGATACCTTTTCGGCGGGGATCCTGCCTTATTCTCAGTCGGGGGCTTCTCATTTTGCGGACTGCCGCCGCCTGTTCATCCTGGACTTTCAGGTGCTGGCCGTTTCTGCCGCCCTGCTTTTGATAAACGGCCTGGTCCGGCTTTTCATGAACCGCCGGAAACGGCTCGCGGCGGACAGTAATGCCATCGGCAGTAATGCAAACGGCGGCAGTGCCGTTGGCTGTAAGGTCGGTCGTGCCAACATCTATCAGCCGTCCCGCCTGGGCTCCATGGGCTGGCCCTTTTATTCCGGGCTCATCATGCTGATCCTGGCGGCTCTTTTGGGTATTTGCAGCGCCATCGACTTTGAACGGCTATTCCTATTTCTTCACGGGGTCCTTTTTCCCGGCAAGACCAACTGGGTCTTTGATCCCGATACCGACCCAGTCATCAACATCCTGCCTGAGGAATTTTTCCTTCAGTGCATGATCGTGATCGCGGTGCTTCTGGTAGGACTGAGCATTGTTTTCATGCTGACGGGAAGGACGAAAAAAGATGTAGTGACAAAGGATAGTCCCGGGGAATCATAATCACAGACAAAGCCTGCGGTTTATAAAGTATACCCTGGAAAATGGACACAGCTGTTGATATTGTCAAATTTTTGATTTTCGAATTTCTAACAAGATTTGTCACGCTGATTTTCAAAAATCTTGTTAAAATTTGATTTTTCGCCTCAGCTGACAAGATTTGTCATCCTAAAAAAGAGGATCTTGTTAAAAATCGTATTTCCGAATTTTTGACAAGACTATTAAGAGGCCTTTTTGCAAGTATTATAAAATCAAGAAAATGTTCTATAAACAAATTTCAAATATGTCTAAGTGCAAAGGTTCCGGCCTTTTTCGAGCCCAAAAATAGGGGGACAAATCTTGTCAGCTTGCGCTTAATTCGGAAATCTAACAAGATATTTCATTTTTCGCTGTACAGATCTTGTCAAATTGTTATTAAATGGGAAATTTAACAACGCTCTTTGAAAATGCCTTTTAACAGGACCTTTGAAAACGCTCTTTGAATCGGATCGATCTCATTCGACCACAAAAAAAGGGCTGTGAGAAACGAATTACCGTTTCTTCACAGCCCCTTTTGTCTTGAACCGTAACTAACCGTTAGTAACAACCGTAGTAACAACCGTTAGCAACAGGTAACGGTCTAAAAACGACCATTAATGATGGAAGAGTCTCAGACCGGTAAAGCTCATGACCATGTTATGGTTATCGGCTGCTTCGATGACATTGTCGTCACGGACCGATCCGCCGGGCTCGGCCACGTAGCGGACGCCGCTCTTGAAGGCGCGCTCGATATTGTCTCCGAAGGGGAAGAAAGCATCAGAGCCGAGGGCAACGTCGGTGTTCTTAGCGATCCAGGCCTTCTTTTCTTCGCGGGTAAATACCGGAGGCTTTTCGGTAAAGAAGTTCTGCCAGGTACCGTCCGCCAAAAGGTCTTCGTATTCATCGCCGATATACAGATCGATGGCGTTGTCGCGGTCCGGGCGTTTGATATCATCGCGGAAAGGAAGATTCAAGACCTGAGGACTTTGGCGCAGCCACCAGTTGTCCGCCTTCTGGCCGGCCAGACGGGTGCAGTGGATACGGGACTGCTGCCCGGCTCCGATACCGATGGCCTGCCCGTCTTTGACATAGCAGACCGAGTTGGACTGGGTATATTTGAGGATGATCATGGACAGGGCCAGATCCAGACGGGCCTCATCCGGAAGATCTTTATTCTTGGTCACGATATTGGCAAAGAACTTGTCGTCGATGACCAGTTCGTTGCGCCCCTGCTCAAAGGTAACACCGAAGACCTGCTTGATCTCCAGGGGAGCCGGTTTATAGGCCGGATCGATCTGCAGGATGCAGTAGCCGCCCTGTTTTTTCCTTTTCAGCATTTCCAGTGCCTTGGGTTCATAGCCGGGAGCGATGATACCGTCGGATACTTCACGGCGGATCAGGCGGGCGGTGGCCACGTCGCAGGAGTCGGACAGAGCGATAAAATCACCGAAAGAGCTCATGCGGTCGGCTCCGCGGGCCCGGGCATAGGCGCAGGACAGAGGGGTGAAGGTCTTCTGGTCATCGACCCAGTAGATCTTTTTCAACACGTCGGTCAGAGGACGGCCGATGGCAGCGCCTGCGGGGGATACGTGTTTGAAGCTGGTAGCAGAGGGCAGGCCGGAAATAGCCTTCATCTGCGAAACCAGCTGCCAGCCGTTCAGGGCATCCAAAAGATTGATATAGCCGGGGCGGCCGTTGAGAACGGTCAGCGGCAGATCGGAACCGTCGGCCATATAAATGCGGGCCGGCTTCTGGTTGGGGTTCATACCGTACTTAAGCTGCAGTTCGTTCATTGCAAAGCTCCTTTTCTGATCCATGTCGGATTGATCGTGTGAAACAAAGGTTATTTGTTTTTGTTAACGATTCTGGTTTCTTCGCTGCCGGTCGCAATGTTGATAAAGCGGACGAACAAAGAAACCTTATTGGCTTCGTTCAGACCGGTCCAGACAAGATCGGTGAATTCGTCAATGCCGCCCTTGATGTCGACCAAAGTAGGCTCTCCTTCAAAGCTGGGAAGGGGACTGCCATCATCCTTATAGGTGTGGATGAAACGGCCCGTCCCGGCCTTGGGGTTTGTATAGGAGAAGGTCTGGCGCAGGGTGGAGGAGGGGTCGCCGCTGTCGGATTTGAGGATGGACAGCCAGAAATCGTAGCCGTTTTCAAAATCCATCAGGCCGCTGATGCGAGGGGTAAAGTTGGGGCCGTCCGGCTCGAAGGTGCGGGTGCGGAGGGCTTCTTCAAAAGTTTTGCCCTGTCTCATCAGGTCGTAGATGGTATCGGTCTGGTCGCCGTTGGTGACGATGGTCTTGTTGCCCATTACGCGGACGGGGGCATAAATGATCAGGCTGGGATCCGTCAGTTTGGAAGGATCGAAGGCCTGGGTGCGGATGCCGCGGCCATCGGTAACAAAGACCCGGTTGCGGCTGTTTTCGCTGCGGCCCATGATGAAGTAGGCGGCGACGGCTTTGCTGCCGTCCTCGCTGCGGCCCAGAACGATGCCCCGGCCGGGGTAGGAGGAGCCTTTCAGCTCTTGTGACAGAGAGACAATGTTCATAAAAGAACCTCCTTCTTATGGGATTTCATGGATAGGTGACCTTATGCATACGAGGGCGTCAGGCAAGTGAGCCTCATGCATGTGAAACCGTCATGCATATAAGGTCGTACCTATATGAAATCTCATGACAATAAAAAAGCATCGCGGCAAAACAAAACCTGTTTTGTGCGGTGCGCCCAGACGGTCGACGGCTGCCGCAGCAAAGCGGAACAGCGTAAGGCTTCCTGCTTCCCGGTGGTGATCCACCTAACAGAGAGCTGTCATCGAACAGTCATTGAACAATCATCGAACTGTTATACAGGATCTCTGTCTACCGTCAGTTGCAGGCGCCATGTAATTGTGTTCAGAACATAGCAATAGTACCATGGTTGAGGGCGGTAGTCAAATGTTTGTTGATGAGGGCTGTAGATTGGCAGATAATACAACCCCCATTATTGCTATTATCCGCCAGTGGCATATACAAAGTTGAAAAGAAGAGAAATTCAGTTCAAAAGTCCTCTATGCAAACGGCAATGTTGTTAAAAATAGTTTAAAAAATATTGAAACATATTAAAACACGTAGAAAATATTTTCAAAGACTTGCCTGCGTGACCGGTAAAGAATATAATATTTTATTATCGGAGGCAGGGATACAACTATATATTTTGTAGATGCAGGCAGATGATCATTCATCTGTTTTTCTTGCCTTTCCGGTGATTTTGTATCGATTGAACGGACATGCAGGAAAACAAAAGGAAACAACAAGTTCGGCAAATGGGGAAACCGGCCGCAGCTGAGTTAAGGTTGGAGGTTTTGGCCGGCCAAAGGATTTTTCTACATAAAAGTGACGGAACTTACAAGCTGAACGGACCTCCATTGGGCTGAATCAATTATATTGAAAACAAGAGGTAATTCTATGCGAGTATCAGATCAAAAGACACATACTGAGCAGAGAATAACCAGCGGCGCATTCATAACAAGAACCATTCCTGGCGAAGAAGAAAGATGATAACAAGAGCCGTGGCCGTTGCGATAGCGATTATGATTACGTTGACCTGTACCGGAATGATGAAGTCTACCGACATAGCAGCGGAAGAATCAGCTGCCGAAGATTCCGTAAATACAAATTCCAAAAATACTGATCTCGGAAATACAGATTCCGAAGATATAGATTCCGGTAATACAGATTCCGATAATACAGATTCTGAAATCACAGACTCCGTAAATACAGCTTCCCAAAACACCGCAGAAGAAGGTGAGCCTCAACAGAGTCCGGCCAAACTGCCGGCCAATACCGGGAACGGTACGGACCCCTCCGGCGGCACCTATGATATGTCAGACATTATTTCTAATATTGTCGTTCAGAAAAATGTCAACGGCGAATGGCAGGATTCGACCGAATTTACGGATGGCGACAAGGTCCGTATTAAGATCATTTACGGCGCAGACAGCGGCAAATATCCTTCGGGAGCGGTTCTTACTTTTAAGATCAACGGCGCAGGCACCAACCTGACGGGCCTGTCCCTTCTGGAAGGAAGCAGCGGCCATGTGCTTACGTCCGGAGGAGTAGATGCAGGTACCTATACGGTTTCCGGAGACGGGACCGTTACGATCACGCTGAATTCCGATTTTGATACTTCCAAAGGGTTCGACGGGTATATCACACTGGAAGGTTTCGTCCACGACACCAACAGTTCCGGCAGTGACACTTACACGATCGGGGGTAAAACCACCATCACTGTCAATCCCAAGACGCAGGAAGAAAACCATGATGTGTCGCTTCAGAAAAGCGGCAGTCAGGACGAAAACGATAAAAACATCTATCATTATACCGTAGTTGCCAGCTCGACCAACGGCTCGGGCAGGACTTATCGCTTCGATGATCGTATTACCGATATCTATCCCGATCACATTAGGGTTTCAAAAGCTACCGTTTATGACAACAACGGCAATGTGCTGGGGACCTACGATTTTTCCCACAGCAGCGGTTCCAATGACTGGACCATCGATGATCTGCCTGAACTGGCTGCGGGAGGATCCTATAAAATCTGTTATGACGTGACGGTCGACGATGCAAATGGATACGCGGAAGGCCCCGGAGGCAGAAGGACTATTAGCAACCAGGCGGAAGCAGAAAACCAGTGGAGCAACACGGTCACCATCACCAGCCGGGAACCTTACCTGACCAAAACGGTCAGCAGCAACGATACGACCGGAAAATTCACGTGGACCATTACGATCAACAATCCGGACGGCCATGACCTCAGTAGGGATACGTTCCGGGACGTTATCAAGACCGATTCCGGGAGTAGTCTGACTCTCCCGTCTTCCTTTACGGTCCATCCCACCGACGGTGGGGCTGATTTTACCGTAACCGTGGATGAAAACGGCAACTTTACGTTTCCGTCCGGATCGACCGACGGCCAGTATACCATCACCTATACAACGGATTATCCCGAAGGGGATGCCGGAAGCTCAGTAACCGTCAACAATACGGTGTATGATACGCCCGGCGGCGGAACGAAAACATACCAAAACGGGACCAGCGGGACAGGGACCATTAAGGGATTTACCGTAGAAAAGACGGTCTATACGAATTCCATCACTTCCGATGGGAGCGTCTTTACCATTCCGTGGGGCGGTTATATCGAACTGCCGGATAGCAGGTATTACTCGTCCGACCTGTCCAAGCTGACCTTTGATGATACCATGACCACCAGCTGCGACGGCAGTGAACTGGAAGGCAATCATTATACGACAGCAAAGCAGTTGAATGCTACCCTGAGTTTTACTCCCTACCTGGGCAGCGGCCTGGGAAACAATGGCTACGGGGATACTCTGGTCAGAGGGACGGATTATGACGTCCAGAAACTTGACGGGACGGTTATTGCCGCCGACGATCAGTCGGAGGATCCTATCTACGGCTTCAGGGTCGTATTCAAAGATCCGGCGCTGAACAAAATCAGCGGCGCCCAGAACCTTACCTATTATTACAGTTCCTACGCCGATTATTCGGATCAGGCCGATAAGACAACCTGGCGGTTCAAGAACGCAGCGGCCATTCCCGGCCATAATACAAGTGCATATTACGAATATAAAAAACCCAGAACGGAAAAAGATTTCGTAAAGGAACCCTCGGCCGACGGAGGTCATGACAGCTTTTCGGAGGCGGGGACCAAGGTCCAGTACAAGGACGGTAAGATCTATTACCGCATCATCTTTACCGTTCCGGAAGATGCCGGGGACCAGCTGACACTGACGGATATCCTGCCGGCAGGCCTTACCATCGATGAGTCGTCCCTGCACGCCAGCTTTTATCTGGAGTCTTACGACAGCGACACCCTTAATAATTCCCGGCTGGACGTAAATGATTATTTCAGCCATACGTCCCCGGAAACCATGTCGGACGGCCGTACAAAAGTTGTTTTTACCATTCGAAAAGGACAATATCAACAAGACCAGTATAATCCGGTCAAGTACAGCTACCAGCCCGGCGACAAGATCGATATCACTTATTCCGCTTCGATCAAGGACCAGGCTTTCTGGCAGGACCAGAATCATTCCTCAAAAGTTTACGAGAATGAAGTGACGTTTAATAATGTCTCTATTTTCAATAAGACGGAAGTCGACCATGTCGTAAAAACGCTGGATAAGCAGGCTCAGCTTTTGTCCAATAGCAATGGCGCAGCCGTCATCGATTACAACGTTACGGTCAATCCCAAGGGGGAGGATCTGAACCAAAGCGGGGACACGGTAACCCTGGAAGATACTTTATCCGTTGATAAAAAGGATACGATCCCTACTTTGTGGCAGAGAGCCTGAACGTGTATGCCTTTGACGCTTCCAAGCCCCATAATAAAGGGGCTAAGCTGGATCCTAACCGTTACTCGTACACCTACGACACGAAGACCAATAAATTGACGATCACGCTGCCGGACGCTCTTGCCTGTGTGGTCAGCTATCAGTATTCTTTTGTGCTGGGAGAGTCTGATCCCACCGTTACCAATGCGGCATCGCTGCAGGGTCTGGGAGTCAAAACCGATGACAAGGGACTAAAGGTATCGACCACCAATACCGGAGCGGGCGTCGTCCGCCAGGAGATGTACGTCTATAAGGTGGACGCGGACAATAATAAAATATTGTTGAACGGAGTCACATTCAAGCTTGAAAAGTATGATTCTTCTGCTTCGGATAAGTGGGTAGGGGTAACGCCTCGGACTCATTCGCTGACCACGGATGCCAGCGGTCAGCTGTTCTTCTCCAAGCGGGACGACGGCCTGGAGACCGGGACCCTGTACCGGCTGACGGAGGTCGACGTGGGGGATGCCAATAAAGCTAAAGGATATCAGTTAAGTTCGACTCCGTACTACTTTATGTGGGTGCCGGTCGGCAACGAGAGTAAGAGCGACCACGACATTTACATGGCTTCTTCCGCCAGCGACAGCAACCTGGAAAGTCAGATACAGTTTGTGCGGTCCAGCGGGACTATGTTCGTGCCCAATGAAATGAAAGCGATCACTGTCCATAAAGTCTGGCTGAACGCAGACAACAAGGATCTGAACGATCCCAGCAAGACGGCGAAGGTGACTCTGTGGAGGAAGTATACGCACAGCGGCACCACCATAGATGAACGGGCCAAGGATGCAGACGGGAACACCTATCCGGAAGAAACGCTTACGTCCGATAGCAACTGGAGCCACACCTGGGTCGACCTGCCGGCTCAGGATGAGGCTGGAAACAAATATTATTACTACGTAAAGGAAGAGGCAGTCGCCGGATTCACCACCACCGCTGTCAACAACGACGGTATCGAAAAGGGCACCATTACGGTTACCAATAAGAGTGACCATCTGGTGCAGTATACCTCCTTTGCCTTCAATAAACAGTGGATCGGGACTGATGGAACCGTTAAGAGTGATTGGCAGAAGGACATTACGGTCATTCTGACGGGAAAAAGCTCCGGCGGGGAAAAGATCGCTTCCCGGTTTGTGATCACAAAGAATGGGGACGGATCCTTTACAGCAGAAGAGTCGCCGGTGACAGGGGAAGCGGAAATCTCTTCTTATGCTCTGGTGACCGGCAGCGGAGAAGGGACCTTTAATTTCGAGTTCCAGAACCTTCCTTATGCCGACAGCAGCGGCAATGAGTACAGCTACTTGCTGACCGAGGTCAAAGTGGATGGCTACAGGACGGAATATGCTGATTCAGCAGGAAACGGCCTGGCCGACCAGGATGCGGGATCGGTAACGGGCAGACCCTTAAAAATGTTGAGGAAGGCTTTGAGCTGCCGTTTACCGGCGGGCCCGGAACCTTTGCTTATCGTGCGGGAGGGGCCATGCTGGCGGCAGGTGTCCTGTTCCTCTTTATCCTGAACAGAAAAAAACACTCGAAAATAGTGGTATAATTTTTTATAATATTACTTATTATTATAAGAACATCAGGAGAAAGGTCATGTCGGAAAATACACAGAAAGCCCGGATGAGTACGGGAGAATTATATGAGCCAACCGATCCGGAAGCAGCCAGACTGCAGGCCCAGTGCCTGCTGCTGCAGAACGAGTACAACGTCACCAGTCCGCTGGATACGGAAAAAAGGCAGGAACTGCTGACAAAGATGTTTAAAAAGATCGGCAAGGGCTGTTATATAGAGCCGCCCCTTCATGCCAATTGGGCAGGCCGCTTCTGCACCTTCGGAGATTACGTCTACGTAAACTTTAACCTGACTATGGTCGATGACGGCGAGATCGTCGTAGGCAGCCATGTCATGTTCGGCCCCAATGTGACCCTGACCACGGCCGGTCATCCCGTCCAGCCCAATCTCCGTTATTATGGGATCCAGAGCAATCAGCCCATCCACATCGAAGATAATGTCTGGATCGGAGCCAACGTCGTGATCCTGCCGGGAGTCACCATCGGCAAAAACAGCGTCATCGGAGCCGGCTCGGTCGTTACCAAAGATATCCCTGCCAACGTGGTCGCTGTGGGTGTGCCCTGCCGGCTGCTGCGTCCCATCAGCGATAGGGATGACATTTACTATTTCCGGGACAAAAAGATCGACTGGAACGACTGGACAGATCCGCGCTATCATCGGGATCATTAAATCCCGTTGAGCCGTTTCTTTGAAAGTTTACGTTGAGCCGTTTCTTTGAAAGTTTTCGTTGACAGAAGCGCAGGTGTCTGGTAAGATAATACCGTTCTGCTGGGGTATTAGCGCAGTTGGGAGCGCGTCTGAATGGCATTCAGGAGGTCATGGGTTCGAATCCCATATACTCCACTTACAGTAAAAGAAGACCTTTTCGAAGGATATCGAAAAGGTCTTTTTCGTTACAATAAAATAAACATCTGCAGCATTTCATTGCTGATCGAAAAGTGTGGTTGATATTTGTCCATATTGCCTCCTTTTGGTCAGTATATCATTTTTCATAGGTCTTTTCATGGGTACTTTCATGAGTATTTGTCAATGTCGCAGAATTCAAATCAGAAGCTATCTATCCCGTCAGGTGCTTTTCAGAGCAGGCTTTGTGAACACATGGCTGGTTTTTGTCAGGATCACGGAGATCAGGCAGGTGATCAGATCCGAGGCTGCCTGGGCATAAATCACTCCGTAATAGCCGAAGAGGGCGGACAGAAGGATCAGCATGAGCAGAAGAACAAGTCCCTGACGGCTGAGGGACAGGATAAAGGCGGGAAGGGCTTTGCCGGCAGACTGGAAGAGGGTAGTCAGCACCAGGATCACACCCATCAAAGGCATTGACACAACTAAAGCTCTCAAAATCTGGGTACCGGATGATACGACAGCCGGGTCTTTGATAAAGATGCGGATGATGCCCGGCGCCAGCAGGATAAACAAAGCTGTCATGACCACGGAAAAGGTCAGTTCCACGGTCAGGGCAAAGCGCAGGGTCTTTTTCAAACGGTCCGTATTCCCAGCCCCATAACTGTAGCCGTATAGGGGCTGCCCGCCGAAGGCGAAACCAACCATGGTCAGCATGACGATCATATTGACCTTCATAGCGATCCCTAAGGCAGCGATCTTGTCCGTACCGTAAGGCAAAAGATAGCGGTTGGTCATCATGATGGCGAAGCTCTGCATGAGGTTGGTGATGGAAGCAGGAAGCCCGATGGCAAACAGCTGGCCTATATCGGAAGCGCTTGCCTTATAATCGGAAAGTTTAATCGAAAGGTTTTTGCTCTTTTTTAGCAGTACCACGATATATAGGATAACGGTCACGGCATTACTCAGGACGGTGGCGATGGCAGCGCCGGCTGCTCCAAGGCCTAAGGTAAAGATAAAAATAGGATCCAGGATGATGTTGAGGACCGATCCGATGATGGTGCCGATCATGGCCGGAAAAGCCAGCCCCTCGGTGCGGAGGGTATTGTTGGGGACCAGGGACAGGATGATGGCCGGGGCTCCGACAGCCAGCCAGGTGTAATAGGCGGAGGCGCTGGCAAAGGTATCCTCCTTGGCGCCAAGCAGCCTTAGGATCGGATTCTTAAAGACAAACATGACAAGCGCGCAGACAAGGCTCCAGCCAAGCGCCGTGTAAAAGGAAAAAGCATGCACATGGGACGATTCCTCATACTGCCTGGCCCCGAACAGACGGGAGATGACCGAGCTGGCGCCAAGGCCGAAAATATCGCCGAAAGCCAGCATCAGTGAGAAGACAGGCGCACACAAAGAAACGCCGGCAACCAGGCTGGTATCGCCGGTCCGGGCGATGAACCAGGTGTCGACCATGTTATAGACCAGGCTGACGACCATACCTAACACGACCGGCATGGCCAGCTTCAGGTAGGCTTTGTGTATCGGTGCCTTTTCAAATAATTCGTTTTCCATAGAGAGTGTCCTTATCCAGCTGCAGATTTTTCAATCATTTATTTTATTATACGTATTTTATATATTGAAAATCAACTTAATCAATAACTCTGTCTAATAGCACAAGTTTTTGACCTTCAACAGCTTTGAGCTTTGGCTGTTTTCTTTTTGAAAGATAGTGTATAATAACATACGCTAAATTCAAAATGAATGTTATTAGCAAGGAATGATTTCTCTGAAAGGAGTGATACAGACTGTGGACAAGAAGAAAAAGAAACGGTTTCTGATTGTCTGGGCAGCCTTGCTGGTCATCCTGCTGGTCCTGATTGCCCTGATGGGCAAGCCGGGTCCTAATGCGGAGACCCTGCAGGACGTTATGAAGGATGGGGTCCTTCATGACCACAATAAAATCAATGCGCTCGGCATGCAGGTGAACCCCTCGGTGATCGCCGACTGGTGGATCATAGGGATCCTTTTGGGGGCCGCAGCCCTGATCCGTATTTTCGCGATCCCGCATTTTAAAGAAGTCCCCGGTAAATTTCAGATGGTCCTGGAGAGCCTGGTCGATCTGGCTGACGGTCTGGCCAGACAGAACAGTCCCCACCGTCATAAATTCCTGGGAGCTTACGTATTTTTCGCCGGAAGCTATATTTTCTTCGGGACTTTGTTCGAACTCTTCGGCATCCAGGCGGTAACAACCACCGGTGCCAGCATGTCGCTGCCGTCTCCGCTGTCGGACATCAACGCGGCCATTGCCCTTGGCTGTCTGTCTTACGGGGTCATCATGTCGGGCGGCATCGCCGGCAATCACGTCAAAGGCATCGGCCTGACACTGAAGGAGTTTTCACTGCCGATCTCGATGAGTTTCCGACTGTTCGGTGCGCTTCTGAGCGGTATGCTGGTAACCGAACTGGTGTATTACTCACTGAGCCTGAGTTTTGTGATCCCGGTAGCGGTAGCCGTCATGTTTACTTTGATGCATGCCGTGATCCAAACCTATGTATTGACCATGCTGACTACGGTCTTTTACGGAGAAGTGTCTCTGCCCAGCCCTAAAAAGCCGAAAAAGACTAAGACTAAAGCTGCCAAAACCGTCAAAGCGGCAGCATAAAGTTTCCAAGCGCAGTAACGTTTTGAATGTTTCAGCGTTTTGAAGAACTTTGAACATTTGAATGTACGGACGATCCCTATCGTCTATTTAAAGGAGAATTATTAATTATGAAAACCATTATGAAACGTGTCATCCTTGTTGCTCTGGCTCTGGTCATCGGCCTTTCGACCCTGCTTCCCGCTGTAGAGGCCAAAGCAGCCCAGCCGGTCGCTTACGAAGACCAGGCAGCTTCTTCCGATACCGAAGTTTCCGCAGCCGCAGCCCAGGCAAGTTCCGTTAAGGGCAAAGCATGGGCAGCCGCTGTTGCCATCGCTGTCGTTGCCGGCATCGGCGCCTTCTCCATGGGCATGTCCATTTCCAAGTCGGTCGAGTCCATTTCCCGCCAGCCCGAAGCTGCCGGCAGTATCCGTACGGCCTTGATGCTGGGTCTGGTCTTTATTGAAACGGCTATCATTTATGCCCTGATCGTTGCCATCCTGATCGTCTTCACCCTGTAAGGGAAGAGGGGTCGAATCTATGCCACTGAATATCAATCTGCAGCAGATCCTGCTGCATCTGTTCAACTTTGCCATTTTGTTCGGCGGGCTTTATCTGCTGCTTTATAAGCCTGTCAAGGATTTTATGGACAAACGGCAGGCAAAGTATAAAGAAATGGCCGACCAGGCAGCGTCAACGACCCAGCAGGCAGAAGCCTTGAAGTCCCAGTATCAGGCTAAGCTGGACCAGGCCGACCAGGAGATCGCGGAGCGCAAAAAGCAGGCTCAGCAGGATATGCAGGAGAAGCTGAACCAGCAGGAAGCCGATGCCCGTCAAAAGGCGGAACAGCTCCTTGCCAAAGCCCGCCGCGAAGCGGAAAGCGACAAAGAAAATATTATGGAAAGCGCCTCCCGCCAGATCCGTTCTCTGGCAGAAGAAGCCGCTTCCAAGCTGGCCCGCCAGTCGGTATCCGATGTATATGATGAGTTTATCGACAGCGCTAAGGCCGACATCGATGACGGCTTTGACGATGACGAGGATGAACCTGCCCGGGGAGGGGATCGTTCATGAGCGCAACTTCCGATTCCAAACAGAAGCGGGCTGTCATCCGCGCTGCCCAGGCGCCTTCGGAGGACCAGCTCTGGGCTTTTGAGCGCTTCCTTACCAAAAAATACGGGCCCTGCACGCTGACCTTCCAGGAAGACTCCAGTCTAAAGTCGGGCTTTGTTCTGGAGATCGGCCACGACGTGTATGATTGGAGTCTGTCCGGACGTCTTTATCAGATGAGGGAGATGATCGAGGAGCTGCCGCAGGTTCCTTCCGACCGTCTCATGCCCCTTATCCGTGAAAATGTCGCCAAGTGGCGCCCTGCCGTTGTTCCTCAGGAAGTGGGGACGGTGATGACCGTAGGCGACGGTATTGCTCTTGTCCAGGGCCTTACCAACGCAACCTACGGCGAGATCGTCGTATTCGAATGCGGCATTAAAGGCATGGTCCAGGATCTGAAACGAGATCAGATCGGCTGCATCCTGTTCGGTGACGATCAGGACGTTTTGGAAGGAAGCAAGGTCTATCGGACCAAACGCGAAGCCGGTATCCCGGTAGGAGATCAGTTCCTGGGACGAGTCATCGATGCCTTAGGGTCTCCGATCGACGGAAAAGGAACCATCCAGGCAACGGATTACCGTCCGGTCGAATCGCCGGCACCCGGGATCATTGACCGTCAGCCGGTCGACCGTCCCATGGAGACCGGTATCCTGAGCATTGATTCCATGTTCCCCATCGGACGCGGCCAGCGAGAGCTGATCATCGGCGACCGTCAGACCGGAAAAACCACGATCGCGCTGGATACCATCCTCAACCAGAAAGGTAAGGATGTGGTCTGCATTTATGTGGCCATCGGCCAGAAAAACAGTTCCGTCATGCAGCTGACCCAGACTCTGAGAAACACCGGAGCTATGGATTACACCATTGTCATTGACGCCTCGGCTTCGGATGCGGTGCCCCTTCAGTACATCGCTCCTTATGCCGGCTGCGCCATGGGTGAGTACTTCATGGATAAAGGCAGGGACGTTTTGATCGTGTATGACGATCTGTCCAAGCATGCGGTCGCTTACCGGGCTATGAGTCTTCTTCTGGAGAGGTCTCCCGGACGGGAAGCCTATCCCGGCGACGTCTTTTACCTGCATTCCCGTCTTCTGGAGCGGGCAGCCCATCTGTCTGACGAGAAGGGCGGCGGCAGCATGACGGCCCTGCCCATCGTAGAGACCCAGGCAGGCGACGTATCCGCCTACATTCCCACCAACATCATTTCCATCACCGATGGACAGATCTTCCTGGAGAGCGATCTCTTTTTCGAAGGACAGCGTCCGGCCGTCAATGTCGGTCTGTCCGTATCCCGTGTGGGCGGTGCAGCCCAGACCAAGGCCATGAAAAAAGCCGCCGGATCCATCAAACTGGACCTGTCCCAGTACCGGGAGATGGAAGTCTTCACGCAGTTTTCCAGTGATCTGGACGAAACGACCAAACAGCAGCTGGCCTACGGCCAGGGACTGATGCGGCTGCTTCGGCAGAATCAGCATCATCCCTATCAGCAGCACGAACAGGTCATTCTGCTGACCTGCGCGCTGGCTCATCAGTTTTTAGGCATCGACGTCAAGAAGGTAGGCGAAGCTGCCCAGACGCTGCTTGCCTATTTTGCCCGTGAAAAGGCTGATCTGTGCAAGACCATCGATACGACCGGCCAGCTTTCCGATGAAGCCCGTCAGGAGATCACGGACAGTGCGGAAGAGGTGCTGGCTGCTTTCAGAAAGAAGTAAGCCATGGCCAATACCAAAGAGATCAAAGAGCGCATGAAAAGCGTCAGGGATACGCAGAAGATCACCAACGCCATGTACCTGATCGCTTCGATGAAAATGCGCAAGGCAAAGCAGGATCTGGACAACACCCGCCCCTACATGGACGCGGTCGCCAGTGAGATCAAGCGTATCCTGCGTACCCAGGATCATATAGACAGTAAGTATTTTTATCCGGATGAAAATGAGCCACCTCTGAGCGGCACCTATGCCATGCTGGTCATCACGGCCGATAAGGGCCTGGCCGGTGCTTACAACCAGAATATCCTCAAAAAGGCGGAGGAGACACTAAAGAATCATCCGGACTTCAAACTGTTTGTGGTGGGCGAGTACGGCCGTCAGTACTTTACGCGCCGGCATATCCCAATCGAAAAGAACTTTTTGTATACGGCTCAGAACCCCAGCATCGAACGCGCGCGGGAAATCAACCTGGAGCTGCAGCGGGTCTACGATTCAGGAGAGGTCGAAAAGATCTATGTGCTCTATACCAACATGAAAAACGGTATGGTCATGGAGCCGGTGGTCTATCGTCTGCTGCCTTTCCACCGGTCGAATTTTGTCAGCCCGACCGTGGAAAAAAAGATCAAGCAGCCCTTTGAATTTGTCCCGTCCGTTGAAGAGGCCATCAACGGTCTGGTGCCCAGTTATATGACCGGTTATATATACTCTGCCTTGGTCGACAGTTTCTGCTCGGAGCAGAATGCCCGTATGACGGCCATGAGCTCGGCCAACGACAATGCCAACGAAGTTCTGGCCCAGCTTGGCAAAGAGTATAACGAGATCCGTCAGAGTGTGATCACACAGGAGATCACCGAAGTTACCAGCGGCGCTAAGGCGCTGCGCCGCAATCGTAAAGAAAGGGAGGCGTAAATTTGGAAGATCTTGAAAAAGGAAAGATCGTACAGATCTCCGGTCCCGTCGTGGACGTTGAGTTCCCCCAGGACCATCTGCCCAGGATCAATGACGCGCTGACCGTTACGGTAGAAAATGATAAAGACGTGCGGGTCATGGAAGTAGCCCAGCATGTCGGACATAACACCGTCCGCTGCATTATGCTGGCGGGCAGCGAAGGCTTGTCCCGTGGTCTGGAGGTCACTCAGACCGGACGCGGCATTCAGGTCCCGGTGGGCGAGTGCACCCTGGGACGTATGTTCAACCTGTTAGGCCAGCCCATCGATGGGCAGGGTCCGGTCAAGAATCCGCCGGCCTTATCCGAAGACGGCAAGCCCGCCCCGGCAGCCCCGGTCGAAAAGTGGGATATCCACCGCAAGGCGCCTTCTTTTGAAGACCAGAGCCCCGCCGTCAGCATTTTGGAGACCGGTATCAAAGTCGTTGATCTTTTGGAACCTTATCCCCGCGGCGGTAAGATCGGTCTGTTCGGAGGCGCCGGCGTCGGTAAAACGGTTCTGATCCAGGAGCTGATCCATAATGTTGCGACCGAGCACGGCGGCTATTCTATTTTTACCGGTGTCGGAGAGCGCAGCCGTGAAGGCAACGATCTGTGGAACGAAATGAACGCCAGCGGTGTTTCAGCTAAGACAGCCATGGTCTTCGGCCAGATGAACGAAACACCCGGTGTCCGTATGAGAGTAGCCCTGTCCGGACTGACCATGGCGGAGTATTTCCGTGACAAGGAGCACCAGGACGTGCTGCTCTTTATCGATAACATTTTCCGTTTCGTACAGGCCGGTTCCGAGGTTTCGACCCTGCTGGGCCGTATGCCTTCGGCGGTCGGCTACCAGCCTACCCTGGCCAGCGAAATGGGCGATCTGCAGGAGCGGATCACGTCGACCAAGAATGGGTCCATCACGTCCGTGCAGGCGGTCTACGTCCCGGCAGATGATCTGACAGACCCTGCGCCTGCGACAACGTTCTCCCATCTGGATGCAACCACCGTTCTGTCCCGTAAGATCGCGGAGCAGGGCTTGTACCCGGCCGTCGATCCTCTGGCGTCTACCTCCCGCATTCTGGAGCCGGACATCGTGGGCGAGGAGCATTACGAGGTTGCCCGCCGCGTGCAGGAGATCCTGCAGCAGTACAATGAACTGCAGGATATCATCGCCATCCTGGGTATGGAGGAGCTGTCGGAAGAGGACCGCAAGACGGTCTTCCGCGCCCGCAAGATCCAGCGTTTCCTGTCGCAGCCTTTCCATGTGGCCGAAAAGTTTACCGGTGTCGCCGGTGCATATGTGCCTTTGAAAGAGACCCTGCGCGGTTTCCGTATGATCATCGACGGACAGATGGATGATTATCCGGAGGCTGCCTTCTTCAACGTAGGTACCATCGATGATGTGATTGCCAAGGCAGAGCGGCTTCAGAAAGAAGCCAGCCATGACGAGATGCTGGAAGAAGGAGTCGCCAAAGACGCCGGTATCGGCGAAGTCGCCAAGAAGACCCTGTCGGTGAGCGGCCGGTCCAGCCAGATCAACGAGATCGGAAAAAATAAGGAATAAAGGAGGCCTGTGGTGAAAGCGTTCAACGGACGTATCTTGAAAGCGGAAGGACCCTTTTACCAGGGACCTTTGGAAAGTTTGATCATTCCCTACCGGGACGGTTTTCTGGGCATTCAGGCGGGACACAGCAATATGATCTGTGCTATTGTACCGGGCCAGATGACTTGGAGGGTGCCCGGCGGTCAGAACCAGTACGCGGCGGTTTCCCACGGCTTTGTCAAATGCGAGGATGGAGAAGTGCTTATTTTGTGCGAGACCATCGAGCGGCCGGAAGAGATCGATGCCAACCGGGCAAGGCAGGAGCAGGCCCGAGCCAAAGAGATCATGCTGCAGAAGAAGAGCATTCAGGAATACCGTCTGGCGGAGCTGGAATTTGCCCGTACGGCCAACCGTCTGAAGGTAAAGCACCATCAGGCCGGCAAATAAGCAGCTTGATTTACAAAAGGCAGCGTGTATGGAATTGATTCTTACCCACCTTGTCAGCCGGGATGAAGACGGCATGAGGCTTGGCCAGGTGCTCAGGCAGAAGATGGGACTTTCGTCCCGTCAGATCAGCCGGGCAAAGTTTACTCCCGGCGGGATCAGTCTTGACGGATTAACCTATGCAGAGGACGGCCGTACTTCGACCGGTACGATCGTTCGCCAGGGACAGACCATCCGCGTCTGTTTCCCGGACGGCGGCGCTACGGTGGAAGAGGATCGGTCCGGCCTTAAGGTCCCTGTCTTATATGAAGATAGGGACCTTGTTTTTCTTAGTAAACCGGCCGGGATGCCGGTCCATCCGTCCGGTGATCATGCGTCCGGAACTCTTGCCAATATCCTGGCGGCCCGCTATCCGGAGCCGGTCCGCCTGATCGGACGATTGGATATGGACACGTCCGGGGTCATCGGCGCCTGCCGGTCTTCGGTAGCCCTGACCCGTATGGAAAAGGAACGCAAAGAGGGGGTCTATCACAAAGAGTATGTGGCCCTGGTCCATGGATGGCTGGAAGGGACGGGAGTCATCGATACCCCGCTGGTCCGGGTCAAATGCCCGGATCTTTTAGGAAAAAGCGGCCATCCTATGAGCCTGATGCTGGCGGTCAGCGACCCCAGAGCCCAGCAGGCTTTGAAAAAAGGTATCATTGTAAGCGGAACTCGGTCGACTGCCGCGGCTTCAGAGGGATATCAGGCGGAGTCGGCTGTATTGACGGCTTATACTGCTTATGAAGTGCTGCGGAACTTTAACCTTCCGGACGGCAGCCCTGCCTCTTTTGTCCGGCTGGATATCCGTACCGGCCGCATGCACCAGATCCGCACCCATATGGCCTTTATCGGGCACCCTCTTTTGTTTGATGGGCTTTACGGACAAGTCCAAACTCATAAGTTTGGCCAAGTCCATCCGCAAGCGGTTGGCCAAGTCCATCCGCACGCGGATGGACAAACAAATAGGGCTGCCGAAGGGGGGATAGGCCCCGGACGGCAGCGCTGTATGTTACATGCCATGACGGTGACGTTTGATCAGCCAATGACGGGAGAAAGACGGACTGTTCGTGCCCCGCTTCCGGAGGATTTTCAGGCGCTGTTGGGCTGAACTAGGAAGTGCCAGAGGCTTCACCAATCGGATAAGTAATGTTTTCGTATAATAATGTGAAAACAAAAAACCACCGATTAAATAATAAAGTATCCAATATGATCGAATCGATGAATGGGAGGGAATAGTAAGATGGCTGAAGGAGAACGGGTCAACAATGAGCAGATTGAGAGCGGCCTGCAGAACATCCCTCCATGCATAGAAGTGAGGGGAGCCAGAGTCCACAATCTGAAGAACATCGATGTGGACGTTCCCTTACACAAGATCGTGGGGATCGCCGGTGTGTCCGGCTCAGGCAAGTCGTCGCTGGCACTGGGGGTATTGTATGCCGAAGGATCCCGGCGGTATCTGGAATCCCTGTCTACTTATACCAGACGGCGCATGACCCAGGCAGGACGGGCGGATGTAGATGATGTCCGTTACATCCCTGCTTCCCTGGCCCTGCACCAGCGGCCGGGGGTACCGGGCATCCGCAGCACCTTCGGCACCATGACCGAGCTCTTGAACAGTCTCAGGCTTATGTTTTCCAGACTGGCCAGCCATCGCTGCCCTAACGGCCATTACTGCCCGCCGTCTTTTGCGGTCGCTTCTATGACTCCTATCATCTGCCCCGTGTGCGGAGCCCAATTTTACGGGCCGGGGGCCGAAGACCTGGCTTTTAACAGTTCCGGAGCCTGCCCCACCTGCGGGGGCACGGGGATCGTCCGTACGGTAGACGAAAGCACCCTGATCACCGATGAAAACCTGACCATCGATCAGGGAGCCGTTGCCGTCTGGGGGACCCTTATGTGGTCGCTGATGAAGGACGTCTGCCGTCTGATGGGGGTCAGGACCGATGTCCCCTACAAGGACCTGACCGATCAGGAAAAGGAGATCGTTCTGCACGGACCGGCGGTCAAGAAGCATATGACTTATTTCAATCCTAACTCTCAGGAACAGGGAGAGATGGACTTTACCTACTTCAGTGCGGTCCGGACCGTTGAAAATGCCCTTTCCAAGGTTAAAGATGAAAAGGGCATGAAGCGGGTGGAAAAGTATTTGAAGGAAGGGGTCTGTCCAGACTGTCATGGAACCAGACTGTCGGAAGCGGCCAGGGCTCCTAAGCTGTGCGGGATCAGTCTGGCGGACGCTTCTGCCATGACTCTGTCGGATCTGATCGAATGGGTCAAAAAAGTCCCGGACTCGCTTCCGGATCCAATGAAGCCTATGGCCCACAGCATCTGCGAATCCTTCCTGGATACGTCCAAACGGCTGATGGACCTGGGACTGGGCTATTTGTCACTGGACCGGGCGGCCGGGACCCTGTCGACGGGAGAAAGGCAGCGGGTGCAGCTGGCCAGGGCCGTCCGCAACCGTACGACCGGTATTTTATATGTACTGGATGAACCGTCCATCGGACTTCACCCTTATAATCTGAAAGGCCTGACCGGGGTCATGGACGATCTGGCAGCCGACGGCAATTCGGTCGTGCTGGTGGATCATGACACCCAGGTCTTAAGCCACGCGGACTATCTCATCGAAATGGGCAAAGGGGCGGGAGCTGACGGAGGCAGCGTTATCGCCAAGGGAACCGTCAGCGACATGATCAACAATAAGGATTCTTTGATCGGCCCCTATCTTGCGGGGAAAAAGACGCGGATCCGTCCCTTGGTCCCGGAGGATCAGATTTTCAGCCAGGGAACGATCCACATGGAAACCGGCCGTATCCATACGGTCCATCCTTTGCAGGTGGATATCCCCTGCGGCAGGATGACGGTCGTGACCGGAGTATCCGGGTCGGGTAAGACGACCCTGGTACTGGAAAGCCTGGTTCCGGCTCTTGCGGCACACATAAACGGCAAGAGCCTGCCGCCCCATGTAACGTCGATCCAGGCGGACGGCATCCGCCTGGTCAAGCTGATCGATGCCACTCCGATCGGCATCAATATTCGTTCTACGGTGGCAACCTATGCAGATATCCATGACCCTCTGCGCAAGCTGTATGCCTCTTGCAAGACGGCAAAAGAAGGCGGCTTCAAGGCTGGTGATTTTTCCTATAATACGGGAAAACTGCGCTGTTCGACCTGTGACGGGACCGGCACCATTTCGCTGGATATTCAATTTCTTCCGGACGTGGAGGTGACCTGCCCGGACTGCCGAGGGTCCCGCTATGGAAAAGAGGCGGAAAAGATCAAACGGAAGTGGGATGACGGAAAGGAATACAGCCTGCCGGATCTGATGAATATGAGCGTCGACCAGGCCCTTGCCGTCTGCGCGTCACGGCCGCAGATCGCCCGGCGCCTTCAGACGCTCCATGACCTGGGTCTTGGCTATCTTACCCTGGGCGAAGAGACGCCTGGCCTTTCCGGCGGGGAGGCACAGAGGCTGAAACTGGCGGATGAGATGGGAAGAGGACAGGAAGGATCCGTTTTTGTCTTTGATGAGCCGACCATAGGCCTGCATCCTGCGGACGTGCAGAATCTGCTGACGGTTTTCCAGCGCCTGATCCGGCAGGGAGCAACGCTGATCGTCATTGAGCACGACCTGGACGTGATCAGCAATGCTGATTACATCATCGATATGGGGCCCGGAGGCGGAGAGGAAGGCGGCACCATCGTGGCGGCCGGAACGCTTAAGGACGTGAAAAACTGTTCCCAGAGCCGGACCGGCAGGTTCCTGGCCTGAAGGCGGGTCTTACATTTCCTCAAGAGGCTGACGTTCAGGACACGGATCCAGCGGCAGGCATTCCAGATGCCGGTCTTGGATCAGGATTTCTTTGCTGCAGAAAGCGTCGATGGTGCTTGAGTGGGAAATAATGAAGACGATGGCGCGGCGCTCTTTGGCTTTTTGACAGATATAGCCCAGCATGCGGTCTTCAGTCTCGGCGTCCATGGCGCTGGTGGCCTCGTCCAAAATCAGCACGTCCCAGTCGAAGACTTCGACCTTGGCCAGCGAGATCTTCTGGCGGTCGCCGCCTGATAGGTTGGCGCCGTTTTCAACGATGGCGGTCGACAGACCGTAAGCATCGGATACATATTTTTCAAAAACCGTGCCCTTTAAACGCTTGGCCAGCTGATCCACGCTCATGGGCGGAGTAAGCCCCAGGGTGATATTGTCCGCGACGGTCCCCGAAAAGATAGGCGCCTGCTGGGGGATGTAGAGGATGTGGCTGCGGATGCTGGCCTTGCTCAGCGTGTCGAGGGCCTGCCCGTCCAGCGTCACCTTGTCGACCGGGCGGAAGCCGACCAGGGCTTTCATCAGCGTTGATTTTCCGCAGCCCGTCTGACCGGCCACTTTGACGATGTTGCCGGATTCGATATGAGCCTTGCCGTTTTGTACCAGCAGCTTCTTATCGATGGAAAAGTTGTTGATATCCATGGAAATGTCGGTGACCGGTCCGGCCAGAGACATCCCTTTATTTTCCTCTTCCAGGTTGGGAGCCAGATCCTGACTCAAAAAGTCATTGGCTGCGTAAAGGGCTTTCATGTTCAGCTGTACGCCGACCATGCGTTTGGCGGCCGGCATAAAAAGCCCGCTTACCAGGGCCAGATAGACAGAGTCGCCCAGGTCCAGCCAGCCCAGCATGAGGGCGATAGGGATGTAGACATAGACCCCGTTGGACAGGATGGACAGGAGGTTATCGAAGATGATGCTGACCTTACCGGCGTAAATGTTGATGTCCGCTTCGACCTGTTTTTCCTCGCGGTCTTTGTCATAGACAAATTTGGCAACCGCGCTGCGGTCCGGCAGCTGCTTCAAAAAGTCAACATTGCCCAGCAGCGAACTGAGGATGGTGAATTTGCGGGAGGCGATCTTGGAGAGCTTCACGCTCATGGTCCCCAGCTTCTGATTGAGCCCGCGGTAGCCGAAAACCTGGACCAGAAGGACCAGCGTGAAAATAACCGCTAAGGGCCAGTGAATCAGAAAAGCGGCTGCATAACAGGCGGCAAGGGTGATCAGGGTCCTAAACAGATCCGGCAGGGTCTCGGTGTAGTAATCGAAAAGGTTGTTGACGCATTCTCCGGACCTGTCCAAAAGATAAGTCGGTTCTTTGGCAATCAGGGCATCGTAGCGCATGGTCAGGATACGGGTGATCAGGGTCCCCAGCATGGAAGCCTTGATATGGACCCCGCTTTTATATTTGTAGAGCAGAAACAGAAGCTGCAAAAGACCGACTGACAGAAAACTGCCCAGGATAATAGCGCAGGCCGTCAGGATGTTTGCGGTGGAAATCTGATCCAGATACTGCCGGGCAGCAAGCGGACCGAAAAACTGGATCGCCGCCGTCACAAGGGAAACGGCCAGACATATCCACAAAAGCCGGTGAGCTTTTTGTGTCAGTTCTTTATCCTTATTAAAAGCAGACGAAATCTTAAATAGATTTGTCATGACGCAGCCTCCTGGTAAGGCATTGACTTAACATGCCAATAATCATCAGACATTGATCCTTTTGATCGAGTCCGGGAATCTGATATTGCCCTTCTATATTCCAACAATACGTGTAGGTCATATCTTTATGAGGATCATCTTCCTTAAGGGAAAAATCGATACAAATGGATCGAGCGTTATATAGTTCTTCAAAATGATTTAAAAGTCCCTCGGAAAAAGTGATCCCACTTGTCCGGTCGATTCCTATGTGTAGATCCGTTCCGGAGGGTACCTGTGATTCAAAATGGAAAGGCATATGTTCAAAACAGGCCTTTTGAAAAGTCGATGACTCGAACAGGTTTCCTGTAAAAGTGATCTTGGCCCAAAAAGCTTCCTTTTCTTTAAAAAGAACAGAAAATCGGTCGTCATTTACCTTTTCGGATACAGCGGCTCCGATCAGAGACTTTTTTTCGAACAAACCGTCGATATAATGATTGTTATCCCCTTTAAGCACATATTTGCTTCCGATTCGATCAATGATCCTGTGACTGAAAAAATGTTTGCCGTCAAAAGCCAGAACGACCTGACCGATGTCAACTTTTCCCTCATTGACAGGTCTGTAACTTATCTTATCTCCATCTTTGATCAAAGGGAGCATCGATTGGCCGCGAGTCGTGGCTGAAAAATTTTCTACTGGTTTAATTTCTTTTGCATTGCCAATATGATAGGCGGGTAAATGTGATGGTATATCCGGTTCATTCATCGATAACATATCCCTTACTGATAAGTTCATTCAAATAATCAGACGCATCCCGGCGGATCGTCTGATCATCTGCCTGGTCTCTGACCTCATCATAGTATTGCTGAAGGCTTCCGGTGTTTTCAATGGAAGAGAGCATTTTATGAGCGGTAGAGTTAAGCTTATATACTTTACCTTCGTCAAGATCCATCAGTACATAGGCGTCATTGCCTTCGCTGAATTCGATCACGATCCCGTCACGTAAATGAAGCATAAAGGGCCTCCTTATGTTTTTCCGTAAGCTTGATTCGATGGTAAGGGGAGGCCGCGGCCCAGGTAAACAAGGCCGCGGTCGATGACATGTACCTTTCAGCAGCCGGCGCCTTCGCCGTTGTGGCCGCCGCACCCACATCCGCACTTCGTATAAACGATCAGTTCGGTCTCTTCCATTGCAGGCTTTTCATACATGGTCATGTTCCTCCTTTCGAGATTTTATTATACCCTGCCAGGCTGATTGGTTTCGCTTGTCAGAGATATAACCTGATAGGTGTAGGATGAGATTCCGGATAATCCGGAATTCAGTATGATCGAATGACAGATTTCATTGATTTTTCGCCGGCAGATGACCGGACTATTGATGGTCCAGCTGCCTGTGTACGCCTTATGATAGACCCGGCAGCCTCCGGAGCAGAGAAAACGAAAATCACAGTCACGGCAGGAAAGGCGGGCTACATCATATTGGTCCGAAATAGCATGCAATCTGTCAAGGATGGTTTCCGGGGGATCAGTCAAAAGATTACCGGCATCCATGTCCGGCTCATACGTTGCTCGGCAGGGGTAAACCTGCCCGGCATAATTAAGGAAGACTTCCGTCATGCCCATGCCGCAGCGGGTACTCACGCGGGCACGTTTAAGGTTTTGCTTTTTAAGCGCACGCTGTCGATATCGGTCATCCTTCATCAGTCTGGTAAACAGTTGATTTTCTGTTTCCAGTACTTGATCTTCCGATAGATCCAAGCCTGTACCGGTCCCGCGTCCGGTAGGAGTCAGATAAGCAGGGTAAACGTCCGTGATGCCGAAACGATCTTCCAACCATTGTTGAAATGAATCGATCTGCCGGTAGTTCAGTCGGTTGATGACACATCCTATACTGACCGGAATGTTTTCCCGGCGCAGTAAAGAAAGACTTTCGATCGTTTTCTGATAGCTGCCGGAGCCCCGGCAGGCGTCATTGAGATCCGCATACTGCGAATCCAAACTTACTTTTACATAACTGAAAACCTTATACTTACCTGCATTTTCAGCGGTGATGGCCTGTGCGTTCGTTAATAGTCCGCAGTCGATTCCTTTGGCACGGATCTGTTCGGCTATTTGGAAAAGCAGGGGATGCAGGGATGCCTCACCGCCTGTCAGGTTGATTTTTTGAACGCCGAGTTCTGTTGATCGATCGATTATCGTGCAGGCATCCATCCGGGACAAAGGGACCGCTTCTTTGTTTTCCCCAAAACAACCGTAACAATAACGGCATCTAAGATTGCAGCGATCGGTCAGTCCCCAGTATACGACAGAGGGAAATCGATCATTTTCCTGATCCAGGACGGTCTGCTGCCCGCGAAACCGTAAAAGGCCGTTAGCGATCAGTTTTGAAGCCAGCTGAGACAGTTTTTCCTCCTTAAGGATACTTTGAAATTTGGCAAGGTCATCCTGTGTCACCGACATCGTACAATTATCATATAGGTTGGTAAGAAGGCAGTTTTCAGTGTTTGGAAAAGAAATAGCCAGATACCGGTCGTGAGTTTCGATCTTTTTCTTCCAGTTCATGACTGCCTCCTTTACAAAATGATTTTATGAAAATCACGCTAGTTTTCGAAGAACATCGTTCAGGCTTGATCGGTTCGGCTGCTGAGCGATCCAGCTTGCAGGAGAAATAAGAGGATCTTTCGAATCGATCGATTGAGCCAACTGCGCTTGAAGGTCGGTTTGACCATTGTCCAGACAGATGCTTGAAATCAGGTGTCTTTGTTTCATCGTAAGAGCTGTGTACTCTTCCAATGGGTTGACTTTGTCGGAGTAGGGAATAGAGAGACAGCGTTTTTTTAAAAAAGCACTTTCCCAAAGAGTGTTCCATCCCCCTCTTGCAATGATCAGATGACACGAATCAAGAAGGGATTGGTCGATCCGGCCGGGGTCGATCACATGCATAGTCGTGTTCCAGGGAATGTGAAGGGCAGTATACGAAGTATCTGCCAGTAAAAAAGTATAGTTATGCAAGCGAACCTTACCTAATCGATACAGCAGCTGGTAATTCTCCAAGCGTGCAGAGGAGTTATGACACCCACCCAGCCTAATCAGAATGGTTCGACCTATGAATGTTCGAACTCCCGTTTTTTCTGTATTCGAAGTAGAAACGGCTGTACAGTCCCAGGAGCATGGGGGACCGACAAACAGCACATTGTCCGAAATCGCGTTTTTATTGTGTACGGAATCAGAGAATTCACAGAACAGGACACAATGACATTGCGACAAGAGTGTCAAAGTATCCCTATCGATCAGATCCAGATAATTGGTGATGAAAACCAGTTTGGACAATAGCAGCTGATAGCTGGCTAATGCCTTAAAGTCTTCATCCGATACGATCAGATCCGGTTTCACAAGAGAATAAAGATCAAGATAAGTGATTGCGTCAAGAGAGAGACAATCGATATCCTGAAGAGTAAAGTAACGCAGCCCATCTTCAGACGAAGCAAAATAAATCATCGTGCTTTTATCGAGTTCGTGGATCTTCTTTGCAATCATAAGATCCCTTACGGCATGTCCCCATCCTTGACCATTAACGAGAAACAGAACTTTACGCATAGTTTTCCTCTTGTGCAGGTCGCAAACGACAAGGTTTAATAGATATAACCTGTATCTATTTTATATCATCAACTTCGAATGATGTCAATAGCCCTCCATTGATTAGGATGAGGATTCATATTTTGGCGATATTATCTATCAGCCTTAAAAACCCATCCGTTTTCTTGTCTTCGGGGCCCAAGGTCGAAGAGGAGGCTTCCCTTTTGTTATCAAAACGGTAAAGATCGGCGATTACCTGTTCAGATGGTTTGGAAAGCAGAAGGTCACAGTAAATATCCAAAATAGTTGTCAATTGTAAAGCAATAAAAGACAGGAAAAAATAGGGGTAGCCGGAAATGCCATGTCCGGATGTTTGATAGGTATAAAAGTATTTGCATTTACGGATCACTTGAAGAATGCTCTCTATTAATGGTTTGTGCAGGAAGTTTTCCCCTGCAGAAGATTCAAGATAAGGATCCGGATAAACAGTGATCTTGGAATAGACAGGCTGAGCATCAGAACGGCCGATGCGAATGCCTCGAATGCGGTCGTTGATTTCAGTTTGGTTTTCACAACCGCAAAGATAGACAGGGATCCCAAAACGGCGATGGACGATCAGCAGAAAATGCGGGGAAAAAAACGAGTCAGAGCAAGATACAGTTGAAACCTGTCTTTGATCTTGCTCCATCGTGATATCATAGGCGATCATATCAGCCTGTTTGAAGACAAAGGAGATTTTTTGACAGTACCCGTCATAGATCGCAGGGGTTATTGAATGCAGCAGCGCTTCGATATCTTGCATCGTACGTTCTTTCTGCCACGGTATATTCTGTTGGATAGCCCAGTTGGTAAAATGGTCAAAAGTAACAGCGCCTTCCAAGGCAATATAATAACATAAATAAAGTAACTCTTGATAATGATCCGGAAATAAGCAGCATAGTGCTTGTTTGACCTGATATTTCTCACTGATCCGGTCCAGCACCAATAAAGGGCTTTTTATTTTATTGGAGGAACTGCCGGATAGGCTGTCGGAAAGACTATCGGAAGGATTGTCGCTGGAAGTAGGATCAGCGGCACCCTCCGAAAGCGCTTTTTGTTTTCGCATCTCTTCTATTTCAAGTTGTTTCCGGTACAGTTTATTAGGGATGAAAACATCGTTATCCATTTTTCCGATATATTCTCTTTTATGCTCCCCGCGTTTTCGCTGCGGATTCCAAAAAGGTTTATCAATGTATACATAGGTCGTTTTATTGATCGTTTGTTTACGAGCATTTGAAGGAAGTTTTATATCCATAGTTTTATACTCCCGTCTTTCGAACTGAGTCCGTAATCGTGCATCCCATCTTTCGGACTGTGTCCGTTATCGTATACTCCATCTTTCGAATGGAACGATTTCTTATCTTGATATGGTTGATTATATCGACCACGATATAATATTCAATCAAATACAAAATATATTCTACCATATACAGGTATACTTTACATGATCGATCCAGCCGTCCGGCTGCAAAGCGTGTTACATTTGGTCACCTTCCTGAACGCCAACCTAGCCCTACCTGGCCACGCACTTGCCCGCTGTCCTATCCGCCATTCTGTTTAAAAAAGCTTTTACGTATTCTGTACAAGAAATTCGAAAAAATAATACGCAGAGTGGTAAGGTTTTCTGAGCAGCAGACACCGATTGCGAGTATAATAATAATTAATTATGTTTGCCTTCCCCAGATCGAAAGGACAGTCAGAGAATCCGAAGAACAAGCAGTAGATTGAAAATGACAGCCTGTAAGTCGGTAAGGACAGTCGATAGATTGGAAGGGACGGGGATAAGATGCTAAGGGGTATGTATGCGTAAAACAAAGATCATTTGCACCATCGGTCCTGCCAGTGAAGATGAAGAGACCCTGCGCCAGTTGATGCTGGCCGGTATGGATGTGGCTCGTTTCAATTTCTCCCACGGTTCCCATGAGGAGCACGAAGCGAAGTTCCGCCGCCTGCGCCATGTGCGGATCTCGCTGAATAAGCCGATCGCAACAATGCTGGACACCAAAGGGCCGGAGATCCGTCTTCGTAATTTTAAAGATGGTAAAGTCGAACTGACGACCGGACAGACGTTTACACTGACGACCCGTCAGGTAGAAGGCGATCAGTCGATTGCCAGTATCACCTATAAGGATCTGCCCAAAGATGTCCATCCGGGCAATGTGATTCTGATCGATGATGGTCTGGTGGGCCTTCAGGTCGACCGGGTAACGGATACGGATATTATTTGCACGGTGCAGAACGCGGGTATCATCAGCAATAAAAAAGGCGTCAACGTTCCGGACGCCGAGCTGTCGATGCCTTTTATCAGTGAGCAGGACCGCTCCGACATTGAGTTTGGCTGCAAACTTGGCTTTGACCTGATCGCGTGCTCGTTTGTCCGCTGCGCTGACGACATTCTTCAGGTAAGAAAGATCCTGGACGCCTACGGAAGCAACATGAAGGTCATTGCCAAAATCGAAAACACCCAGGGAGTCCGCAATCTGGATGAGATCCTGCCGGTAGTGGACGGCATCATGGTGGCGCGCGGTGATTTGGGCGTCGAAGTGCCAATGGAAGAGGTACCAAGCATCCAGCGCCGGATCATTCGTTACTGCCAGCAAAACAGTAAGGTCGTTATCACGGCAACTCAAATGCTGGATTCCATGATCCACAATCCGCGGCCGACCCGGGCGGAGGTTACCGATGTGGCCGACGCCATCGTGGAAGGTACGTCTGCGACCATGCTGTCCGGGGAGACGGCTTCCGGCCAGTATCCGGTGGAGGCCTGTCGTGTCATGGGCCGTATCGCCGAGCGGGCGGAGAAGGATATCGATTACCATATGCAGCGCCGCGCCATCCTGGCACAGGACCGCACCGAGCACAATGTAACCACAGCCATCTGCCACGCAGCCATCACGGTAGCGGAAGATACCAAAGCCAAAGCCATCCTGGCGGTCACCCTGTCCGGAGCGACGGCCCGGGCTTTGTCCCGTCTGCGTCCCCCGGTCCCGGTGCTCGCCTGCACCACCAGCTCCCGCGTGGCCTGCCAGCTCAACCTCAACTATGCGCTGATCCCTTTAATCATCAACGAGGAGCAGAACCTGGATATGCTGTTCAATTCGGCCGTTGACCGGGCCAAGATGACCGGCCTTCTTCAGAAGGGTGATAAAATCGTCCTGGTAGCCGGCTATCCTTTGGGCCAATCCGGCAATACCAACATGATCCGGGTCGTGGAAGTCGAATAAACCAGGCCGGCCGCCACTGCGGAGCCGTTAAAACGGCGGGAAGAATGTTAAAGTTTATTTTTTGGAGGTTAATATCATGCAGTTTGCAGAATTACAAAAACAGTTGATCGCAGCCATGAAGGCGCGCGACAGCGTAAAGAAACAGGCGGTCTCCGCTATTATTTCCAACGCTAAAAAGACGGCCATTGATAACGGCGTCCGCGACAATATCACCGAGGACATTGTCGACGGCGCTATCAGTAAAGAGCTGAAAACGGCCAAAGAACAGCTGGAGACCTGTCCGGCGGATCGGACCGATTTAAAAGAAGAGTATCAGAAGTATTATGACGCTGTGGCGGCCTTTGCTCCCAAGCAGCTGTCGGAGGACGAGGTGCGCGCTATCATTTCCGAGAAGTTTGCGGATGTGCTGGCGACCAAGAACCGCGGCCAGATCATGAAGGCAGTCATGGGCGAGCTGAAGGGCAAGGCCGACGGCAAGCTGATTAATAAAGTAGTGGGAGATTTACTGAAGTAAGTTCAAAAAGATGGGGAAATATGGGCGGTTTTGATTCGGGTGTTCCGGATCTTAGCCGCCCCTCATTCGTTTTAGGCGCTTGTACCTACCGTGTCAGGTGCAGCGGAAAATGTGAAGTACGTATTCGGATCGGCGTTCGTATTTGGATTGATGTACGCATTCAGATATCGGGTCCTCCTTGACCCCATCGCTTACATACTATGATCAGGAGGATTGAAAAATGACATTTGTTTTTATGATCGCACAGCGGATCCGGTATCTGAAAAAAAGCCTTAGCATACTGGAAAAAGAACTGGAGAAGGCACCTAAGGGGCGGTTGAGAGGAAATAAACACGGTGCCGGCTGGCAGTATTACTACCGCAAAGATCCTAAGGACGGCAACGGGGTTTATATTAAGAAGTCTCAGATGACGCTTGCCAAAAAGATCGCACAGAGGGATTATGATCGGAAACTGCTGGCTTCCTTCCGTAAAGAATATACTCTTTTGACGCGGTTGGCTCGGGTTCGTGCTTCGGGTGAGGAAGAGGACGTTTATTCTTCAATGCCGAAATCGTTTCAACCGCTGATTCGGCCGCTTGTCATTCCTATTGAAACAGCCGTCCGGGATTTTCTGAATACCTCTTATGAGAGTAATCCCTTTATTATTCAAGAGGGATATTATACCATGAAGGGAAGGTTGATGAGATCCAAATCGGAGATGTTGATTGGTGACCGGCTGGATGCCGCGCATGTTCCTTTCCTGTATGAAAAGCCCTTGCTGCTGCCGGAACTTGGTACTGTGTACCCGGATTTTACCATTTTTGACAGAAAGACAAGAAAGGAAATCTACTGGGAGCATTTTGGCCTGATGGATGACCGGGATTACCGGAACAAAGCTTTGTACCGTATCGAATGCTATGCGAAAGCAGGGTATTTTATAGGGGACCGTTTGCTGGTAACCTTCGAAACGTCTGAGATGAGGCTGAATACCAAGTATGTCGATGTATTGATTCGGAAATTTTTAGTGTGAAGGTAACTTGTGGGCGGGGCCTTGGTGGAGGGGCTGAGGGGCAGCGGTTTTGAGCACAGCTAAGATAAGGCAGCGCAGCCCCCGGCCCCGGGCTAAGAAGCATCCGGCCTAGGACAGGCGGCAGATAAATTCGGTTTTCTGACGGAGTATATCCGCCATTTTTAGAGGGAGAAGGAAGGCAAGGCGGATATATTCTCCAGGATGGGCGAAATTATCTGCCATTTTTCCCGCTGCAAAGGAGTCAAGTCCAAAATTGTGTGTAAATTAGATTTCCTTTAGGTATGCCACTGTCATGCTGCAGCAAAGAGCTTCTGCTGTTCAAAGGCTATCTTCCG
>OMYN01000014.1 GCA_900315265.1 uncultured Eubacteriales bacterium | reverse complement strand
TAATGTGTACATATAATAGACTAATATTTTCGAATTATTCACGAATTGTGGTAATTTGTCATTGTTAGATTACACGAAATTCCAATAGTTAACAGGATTCAAAAAACAGGCGTGACAAATCTTGTTAACTTGCCCGAAAATCAGAAAACTGGCGAGATTTTCGGAATTTTGCGTGACAAATCTCGCCAAAATTTGGTAAATCCAAAATTTGACAAGATCCTGCTGCCATCGACTGCATCACACGTCGCCCGGCGGATCCCAGTGACTGCCAAACCATTTGCTGCCGCCCATCCGGCGGCATCGACCCACCAAAAAAAGCTGCCGTCCCATCCGCCGGCATCGTTACCGTCACCGGCAGCCTTTCTTACCAGACCGGCTGGCCGGCTGAATCATCAGCAACAAAAAGAGGAGAGGGCTCCATCCCTCTCCTCTTAGATCAGTTAAGTCGATCGACCGCTACCGGCTGCATTACTCTCCGAAATATCTCTTCAGAAGTCCTGCAAAAGCTTTGCCGTGACGAGCTTCGTCGCGAGCCATTTCATGAACGGTGTCATGGATAGCATCAAGGTTCAGAGCTTTTGCTCTCTTAGCCAGATCGGTCTTGCCTGCGGTTGCGCCGTTCTCAGCGTCAACTCTCATCTGCAGGTTCTTCTTGGTGGAATCGGTAACGACTTCCCCCAGCAGCTCTGCAAATCTGGATGCATGGTCAGCTTCCTCAAAGGCAGCCTGTCTGTAGTACATACCGATCTCGGGATAGCCTTCGCGCATTGCAACGCGGCTCATAGCCAGGTACATACCAACTTCGGAGCACTCACCGGTGAAGTTAGCGCGCAGATCTTCTTTGATGTCTTCCGGAACATCGGAAGCAACACCAACGACATGCTCAGCAGCCCAAGTCATTTCCTCTTCCTGCTTTGTGAACTTGGAAGCGGGAGCACCGCAAACCGGGCATTTTTCCGGAGCGGCATCGCCTTCATATACATAACCACAAACACTGCAAACCCATTTTGCCATAGTAAGATCCTCCTTGTGTGTAAAAAATTGTAAACTGCTTTGTTAGGATGTCGCCGCCGGGCCTTCCTCTTTCTTCAGGCACTCGCCGCACACACCGTAGAACTGGATGTTGCACTCGTCGATCCGCCCATCGAACTGGCCTGAAGCCAGATCTCTGATCTTGCTGTTGTCGATGAAGTCATTCATATCGGTGACTTTACCGCAGCATTTACAGATAAAATGATTGTGCGGATGTATATCTCCGTCGTAGTGTTCGGCACCGGTCCCTGTGGTGATCTTGCGGATCTGTCCCAGATCTGCCAGCAAAGAGAGATTCCGGTATACCGTCCCGAGACTGATATTGGGGAATTCCTTCCGCATATCCGTATAAACCATGGATGCCGTCGGATGGTCCTTCCGCATTCTCAGGTTCGTGACGATTGCTTCCCTCTGGCGACTGTGCTTCAGCCCTGCCATATGTCACACCCTCTCGTAGACTGAAATGACTTTCATTTCAGCAATGATTATCATTTCTAGGTATAATATAAACGATATACGAGTTTATGTCAAGCGTTTTAAGGCAAAAATAGTAATTATTACTATTATAATAAGGCGAGAGATAATCTGGACGAAACAGCAAAGAAAAAGCTGAATGGAAAGCGCCACTGAATAGGAACCGTACAGAATAAGAGGCGACAGCTGCCAGACAGCACTACAAGTACTTCTTGCAGTTTGCCTCTGATAAGCGCAAAATAATCACAAGTAAGTATCACGTGAAAGGATCACATGAGAGGATCGCGCGAAACAAGAGCAACAATCACGCGGCCCTTTCACCTGAAACCATCAACAAGTCCGAAAAAGTCCGAAACATTATCAGCACATCGAAAATAAAAGGTAGGAAAATATGGATCCATCGATCGTTCAGTCGGTTTACCACCGCATCGTAAGCAACGTCAGCAAGATCATCGTAGGCAAAGAAGATGTCATCGGAAAGGTGACCTGCGCTTTTCTCTGCTCCGGTCACGTTCTTCTTGAGGATGTCCCCGGCACGGGCAAAACCATGCTGCTCAGAGCCTTTGCCAAAAGCATAGGAAGCGACTTCAAACGCATCCAGTTCACCCCGGATCTTCTGCCGTCCGATTTGACGGGCATCAATTTCTATAATCAAAAAGAAGGGGAGTTCGTTTTCAGGCCGGGCCCTCTTTTTGCTAATATTGTCCTGGCCGATGAAATCAACCGTGCGACTCCGCGGACCCAGAGCAGCCTGCTGGAAGCCATGGGCGAGAGCCAGATCAGTGTCGACGGAAGGACCATGGCCTTGCCCGAGCCCTTCATGGTCATGGCTTCCCAGAATCCTTTGGAAAGCTACGGGACCTTTCCCCTGCCGGAAGCCCAGATCGACCGCTTTTTCATGTGCCTGACCGTCGGCTACATGACCCGCGACCAGGAGATGAGCGTTATGGTACAGCCGGACCGGGAAAAAATGCTCGAAGATGTCCGCCCTCAGGTGACCCTGGACGACATCAAAAGGGCGAAGGAAGAAACGGCCAAGGTGACCATGTCCTCAGAAGTGCAGAATTATCTGATGGATATCATCGAAAAGACCCGTACCAGCAGCCTGATAGCCAACGGAGTTTCGACGCGGGGGACGCTGGCCTTGTATAAAGCGGCCCAGGCTTCGGCGGCCGTGAAGGGGCGCGATTTCGCGGTCCCGGAGGATGTCAGGGACAACGCGGTCGCCGTGCTGGCCCACCGGCTGGTGCTGACCTCGTCCGGAAGCTATGCCGAAAAGCAAAGGACCATGACGCAGCTTTTAGAGGAAGTGACCGTTCCCATGGAAGAGGGCGTCAAAGACTCTGACAGCATGACCGGGCAGGACCGGTAACGATCATGGGCGTTTTTTTGCTGATCCTGGCAGGGATCGCCCTCCTTCTGGAGCTGGTCTCTTTGTACAGGCCTAAGCAGCTTTTGTATATGTCTTCGCGGCCTCTTGTCAAGGTAACGGAGCCGGATCGGGAATTCCAGATGGAGACGGTCGTCGAAAACAGGGGCAGGATGCCTATATTGTTTGCCCGCCTGATCGAGTATCTGCCCTATAAAGGCAGCCGAAGCCAAAAAGTTACTTCTAATTTGTATCTGATGCCCCGCGAGCGGGTGACCAGGCGGCGGACCTTGACCCTTTCCCAAAGAGGCAGATACTTCTTTCACGGAGGCGTTTTGGAAATCGGGGATTTTCTGGGGCTGACCCAGAGTCAAAGGGCCTTTTTCCAAACAGAAGAAGTCGTGGTGCTGCCCAAACCGCTGGACAAGGCCAGCCTTTCCAAAACCATGGGAGGGCTGATGGGGGACCGGTCGGTGCAGCGTTTTATCTGGGAAGACCCCATGCTGACCATTGGTTTCAATGACTATACAGGCCGGGAGCCGATGAAAAAGATCAGCTGGACCCGGACCGCCCAGGCCGGGAGGCTGATGGTCAAGACCTATGATGTTACGGAAGACGCAGTCGTATCCCTTGTGGTAAACACGGACCACGGACAGCGCCTGTCGTCGGACGGCCTTATGATGGAAAGGCTCTTTTCAACGGCCAGGTCCATAGCCGAAGAACTGGAGGCGAGCGGGATCCGCTACCGTTTTATCACCAATATGCGCCAGGCCGGACAGGACTATCAGGGATCCTACATCCCGGCCGGAGCAGGGCAGAGCCAACTGTTCAGGGTGCTGACCGCCCTGGGACGGGCTACCTATGATTCCGCTTTTTCCTTTCAAAAGCTGTTGGAAAAAACAGCGTCCTACAGCCAAATGGGACAAAGGGCCCTGATCGTGACCGCGGCCCCATCATCCTTTTCAGCAGAGGAACTTTCCCTAAATGGCCTTTCAGCTGCCTATGGGCAGGCGCTGGGCCGTTTGCAGGCAGCTTGCGGCCTTAAGCCCCTTGTGGCGGTCGTGGACCGGAAAGGAGAAATCACATGGTTATGACCCTGGCCGGCATGGCAGCCGATCTTTGCCTGTCCCTCAGCCTCCTTTTCTACTCGCTTACCCTGCTGGGCACCATGTTTGAATTCCCCTTTCCCGGGTGGGCCAGGATACTGGTTACCCTTTTGGCGCTGGCATGGACCATCCTGCTGGCGGTCCGCAGGCAGTACCAGCTGTCCTATGACCGGATGAAAAAGAAGGCCCTGCACCAGCTGCTCTGGTGGCTAGTCCTCCCGGTCCTGGCCTTGTTCGGCCTTCATTACGGAGGTTTTGCCCTCCTCAAGACCTATCTGGTCTGGCTGGTTTCATGGGCGCTTTTGACCGTTTTTTTGCTTCGCTTCAGCCGTCAGGATCAGGTAACGGCCTCCGGCCGCCGCTACCGCCTGCTGAACATATTGCCTTTGGCTTTAATGCTGGCTGCCGCCCTGCTGCTGATGGGGCTGGGCCTGGGCAGCCGTCTGGCAAGCATTTTCCGCTTCCTTTATGATCATGTCCTGGTCAAAGCTCTGGCGGGGCTGGTCTTTGTCCTAACAAAAGCCGGAGGACTGATCCTGATGGGATTGTCCTGGCTGGTCAGCCGCGCGGGCGGCGGTAAAGCTCCCGTCGATTTTTCCCAGTCGAGTCTGCTAAACCGCACTTATGCTGATACAGAAGAGGTCCTTACCTCCTCCGGAGGAAAGGGCATTTGGTTTTTATATTTCCTCTTGATCCTTTTAGCTGCATTCATCATCTATAAGGCCATCCGGCGTCTGATCAAGGCCTTTGCCAAACAGGGGGAGGAAGGCACTAAAGACCGGGGATCGGTAACGGAAGTCCGAACGCAGCTGAAAGAGGTGGACCGGATCGGCCGGGGCCCTGAGGACCGGCGCAGCCCCCGGGGACGCATCCGTGAAAGCTTCCGGCGCCTGACAGCCTGGACGGAAAAGAAGCGGGGACCTTTTGCGAAATCGGATACAGCCGGGGACGTGATCCGGTCGGCAGTGAATGCCGGAGAAACAGAGGCCGCGGACAAGGATCAACGGGCAGAGGCCGCAAGGGACTTGTATGACCTGTACCTCAAAGCCCGTTATCGTTCCCCGGGTCCGGACGGTCCGGACGATGTCACACAGAACCAGGCGGAAGAGGCCCGGCGGGATCTGAAGACCCTGACCCGCAGGATGTGACCGTTGGCTTGGTTGAATTTAATACGCACCTCAGAGGCAGCGTAACTAAGCAAAAGAAGCAAAGGAAAGGATGGTTCGGAATTATGAAGCAGTTCCTGATGATTCTGTCCATCGCTGCGTTCGCAGCTTATCTGGTTTTATCGGCAGCCGATTCCTATAAGGCGGAAAAGGGTACGAAGAAACGTTGGACCAAGGGGCTGCTGATGCCTGTGCTGGCCGTCTTTTTCATCAGTGCCTATTGCCGGCAGACTATTTTTGCAGGGCAGGGCTCGCTGGAAAATCCGGCAGTTGCGATCCTGACAGCTGCCGCGCTGCTGGCCAGTTTTGCGGGCGATACTCTGCTTGAACTGGATGATCTGAAATTTATTTTCGGCCTGATCGGCTTCTGGCTGGCCCATGTTTTATACGGAAGCGCCTTTTTGGTTTCTGTTTGGTCGCGGACCGGTCTTGGAGCTGCTTTCAGCCAGCGGCCTGTCTGGTGGGTGGTCCCGGTCTGTCTGGTTTTTGTTGGGTACTTCATCTGGCTCTTTCCAAAGATGCTCAAAGCGGCCGATCCCAGGATCAAGATCCCCTGCCTGGTTTACATGTTCACTATCTATGCAGCCTGTTTGTTAGCTTTTTACCGGGCAGTCAGCCTGTTTTACTCCGGAAGCCTGACGCCACTATTGACCCTGATCGGATATTGGCTTTTTGTCATTTCCGATTCGATCCTATATTTTCATATGTTCGCGGATAAACCGGACCGGATGGTCATGGAAACCTACACAGCCGCTCAATTACTGATCGTGCTGGGCCTGGTTCAATAAAAAAATATCCCCGTCCTGAAAAACTCAGAACGGGGAATTTTTTATGCTTTGTGGTACTGTTGGGACCGATTTCTTATTCTGCCCAAGACCGTGTTTTTACAGCAAAGTTCGTATATAGATATCTGCAAGTTTACAGTTCCTTGGAAGCGGCCTGTCCGGCGGCAGTAACGGCCTTTTTCTTCCACTTTCCGATCTTGAAGAAAATAGCGGTGATGACAGCGCCGAGTACCCAGCTGCTGAGAAGAGAGATCCAAAGGCTCTGATAAGCTCCGTTAGGTTTGGCGGGAGTCCTGGTCAGGTAAGCCAGACCATAGGCCAGCGGAACACGGATAGCAACGGTAGTGATCAAGGAGATCCACATGGGAGTTACGGTATCACCGGCGCCTCTCATGACTCCGGACAGGCTCTGGGTAACGGCCATTGCCACATAACCGACAGCCAGGATGCGCATCATGTTATAGGAAAGGTCTACCAGGCTTTCCGTGCTGGTAAAGATCGCCATCAGATTACGTCCGAACAGCATGATCAGGGTAGTGATGACGGCAGAGGTCCCGACGGCGATCCAGGTGCCCTGGCGGGTGCCCTGGTGTACCCGGTCGTACTTGCCGGCTCCGACATTCTGACCGGCGTAGGTAGTCATAGCCATGCCGAATGAGAAGTTGGGCATCATGGCGAAGCCGTCGACACGCATGATAATAACGTTGGCGGCAATGATCTGTTCTCCGAAGCTGTTGGTCAGAGACTGTACCAGGATCATAGCGGTGCTGAAGATGGCCTGGGTCAGACCGGAGGGAAGACCCAGACGAAGGATAGTCCCGGCATATTTTTTCTCCAGCTTGAGGTAGCGCCATTTCAGGTCGAAGGTGTCTTTCATCCGCATCAGTTTGAACAGGGATAAGACGGCGGAGATGAACTGGGAAATGATCGTTGCCCAGGCGGCCCCCGGAACACCCATTTTAAGACCGGCTACGAACCAGATGTCCAGAACGATGTTCAAACCGCAGGCAACCAGAAGGTAGACCAAAGCTGACGTTGAATCGCCAAGGCCCCGCAGGATGCCTCCGAAAATATTGTAATAGGAGGTACCGGCTATTCCTATCAGCAGGATCAGCAGGTATTCATAACACCATTCCAGGATCGAGTCGGGAGTCGAGAGCAGTCTTAACAATGGTTTGATGGTTACCGCCCCGATGACCATTACGATCAGCGAGGCAAGCAGAGTCAGAGTGATGCAGTTTCCGATAGACCGGCTCAGTTCTTCGCGTTTTTTGGCCCCGAAATACTGGGAAACGACAACACCGGCGCCCATGGAAACCCCCATGAACAGAACAAAGAGCAAGTTGTAGATAGGTCCCGCGCTGCCGACCGCAGCCAGTGCGTTGTCCCCAATATAGCGTCCTACGTCGATGGAGTCGACGGTGTTGTAAAGCTGCTGGGCGATGTTGCCGATCAGCATAGGGATCGTAAAGATAACGATCTCCTTCCAGGGGACTCCCACGGTCATATCCGAAGCCGCGAACATTTTTTTAATATTCATAAAAACCTCAGCTGCATATAATTTAGACTTTAATTATTATACAGGAATAAGAAGGGAGGTTCAAGTAGAGAGAGGGATTTTTTCCTCCCGATCGGCTCTGCATTCCCGATGCATTTTCTTTTGAGCTATGTTACAATGAATAAAAAGTTTCGGATGCCGCCGGACCGGCTTTGAAAACGGTTTTCAGGCGGGATATGTCTAATAAGAAACATCGGCAGGTATTATGAAGAAGACAGAAAAAACTAATGTGATGCGGGAACTTGAGAGGCTGAAGATCGATTATACTTCTCATACTTACGAGCACGGCAAGGATGCCGTCGACGGAGCGGAAGTTGCCCGTCTTACCGGCCAGGATCCGGCCCGGGTCTTCAAGACCCTGGTCTGCATTTCCTCAAAAGGGCAGCATTATGTATTCGATATACCGGTACTTAAAGAACTGGATCTGAAAAAATGTGCAAAAGCAGTAGGGGAAAAGTCGATCCAGATGATCCATGTCAAAGACCTGCTGCCGCTTACCGGTTATATCCGGGGAGGCTGCTCTCCGATCGGCATGAAGAAAAAATTCCCGACGGTCATCGACGAGTCCTGTTTAGATAAGGAGACTGTCATGGTCAGTGCCGGAAAGATCGGCTATCAGGTAGAGCTGACCCCTCAGGATCTGATCCAGGCGGCCCAGGCCCAGACGGCGAACATCACAAAAGATAACTGAGTATTGTATTCAAATTTTTCAGGAGGTATAAAATGTCAGACAATCAGAAAACCAAAATGATCGTTGACAAGGATCTTACGCTGGCTCAGGTCAGCGACGATTTGTACGGATCTTTTATCGAGCATTTAGGACGAGCTGTATACGGCGGTATTTACCAGCCGGGCCATCCGGCAGCGGACAAGGACGGCTACCGCACCGATGTGCTGAACCTGGTCAGGGAACTGAAGGTGCCGATCGTACGGTATCCCGGCGGAAACTTCGTGTCCGGATATCAATGGGAAGACGGCATCGGACCGAAAGAGAAGCGTAAGGCTCGTCTGGATCTGGCCTGGAGGACGCTGGAGACCAATCAGTTCGGTCTGGATGAATTTGCCGCCTGGGCCCAAAAAGCCGATACCGATGTTTTGATGGCCATTAACCTGGGCACACGCGGTATCCAGGATGCACTGAATATCCTGGAGTACTGCAACTTGGATACTAACACCTATTGGGCGGGTCTGCGCCGTAAAAACGGACATGAAAAACCATACGGGATCAAGCATTGGTGTCTCGGAAATGAGATGGACGGCCCTTGGCAGACCGGACACAAGACGGCTCAGGAATACGGCCGCCTGGCGGCAGAGACCGCGAAAGCCATGAAAACGCTCGATCCTTCCGTCAAGCTGGTCAGCTGCGGATCTTCCAGCGTGGACATGCCTACTTTTCCCGACTGGGAAGCGATCACCCTGGGCGAGGATTACGACTACGTCGACTATATTTCACTTCATACCTATTACGGCAACAATGAAAACGACACCGATGACTTCCTGGCAAAAACGCAGGACATGGACCGTTTCATCCATACGGTCATCTCTGTCTGCGACTACATCAAAGCGCAAAAGCGCAGCCGCAAGACCATGATGCTGTCCTTCGATGAGTGGAACGTATGGTTCCACAGCAATCAGTCGGACAACAAGTATATGGAAGAGCATCCCTGGACCGTGGCGCCTCACCTTCTGGAAGACCATTATACCTATGAAGACGCGATCCTGGTAGGCCTTATGCTGATCACCCTGATCAAGCATGCAGACCGTGTCAAGATCGCCTGCCTGGCTCAGCTGGTCAATGTGATCGCCCCGATCATGACCGAAGAAAACGGACCGGCCTGGAGACAGACCATCTTTTATCCATTCCTGCATGCTTCCTTATACGGACGGGGCACAGCCCTGCAGCCGGTCGTCAGCGGCGGCAAACATGACACCAAAAATCACGAAGACGTCACCGATATCGACAGTGTGGCCGTTTATAATGAGGAAAGAAACGAAGTCACCGTCTTTGCTGTCAACCGAACCGATTACGCTGTTGATTTTGAAGCCGATGTCCGCAGTTTTGAAGGCTACAAGGTCAGGGAATATCTGGCCCTGGAAGGCTGCGATCTGAAGGCTGTCAACTCGGCAGAAAGTGAAGCGGTAGCGCCGGTCACCCGTACCGATTATCAGATGGACAAAGGCATCTTCCAAACTCAGACCAAACCGTACAGCTGGAACGTGATCCGCTTCGGACTGTAAGATACACTCTAATCAATATAAGGCTTAAAAATAAAAATCCCGGTCCTCCTTCACTGACTGTCAGTGAAAGAAGACCGGGGATATTTTTATTATCCGGTATAAGGACCGAAAACCGTTTATTTAATCAAACGGAATGATTATTTGACTTCCTTGACCTTGGCGTTCATCATTTCCTGGCGTTTTTTGTCGCGCTGTTCTTTCTTAGCCATTTCTCCGCTCCACAGTCTTTCAGCCGTAGGCTTCCAGTTTTCTGCGTAGGGGACGGTCTTGCTGGTCAGATGCTCTGCGGACTCGGGTGCCTGAGGATCGGTCGAATGAGCGCCGGTCTCTTTGACCAGTTTCACGATACGCTCGGGGTTCTCCAGCATGGGGCAGGGTCTCAGATGGTTCTCGTTGAAAGGCTGGTTGTCATGATAAGCCTGGAACAGAGGGGAACGCAGGCATTCAAGAAGCGTCTGCTTATGGATGTTGCAGTTGGAATAATGGATGAATACGCAGGGATCGACGTCGCCGTTGGCGTTGATATGAAGATAGCGGCGTCCTCCGGCGATGCAGCCGCCTACGTACTGACCGTCATTCTGGAAGTCCATCATGAAGATCGATTTCTCACTGCGGAATTTGCGGATCTGATTGAACATGAATTCACGCTGCTCCGGAGTCGGAAGCAGGTCTGCGGTGGAATCCATACCGACCGGCATATAGTGGAAATACCAGATGAAATCGGCGCCGCGTTCGATCAGGTCGTCCAAAAATTCGCTGCTGCCGACTACGTCGACGTTGGCTTTGGTATAGCAGGTGGAGATACCGAAAGGCAGTTTCTTGTCTTTCAAGAGTTTCATCGCTCTTTCGACTTCGGCAAAGGAACCTTCGCCGCGGCGGCCGTCATGAGACTCCTTGGTGCCTTCTACAGAGATAGCCGGAACGAAATTCTTGACGCGGAGCATATCGTTGGCAAACTCTTCGTCGATCAGAGAACCATTGGTAAAGCTGAGGAAGACGCAGTCTTTGTACTTCTCGCACAGACGGATCAGATCCTTTTTGCGGACCATGGGTTCGCCGCCCGTATAGATGTACAGATAAGTACCCAGTTCACGTCCCTGGTCGATGATGCTGCAGATGTCTTCGTAGCTAAGGTTCAGCTTGTGGCCGTATTCGGCTGCCCAGCAGCCGACACAGTGTTTATTGCAGGCAGAGGTAGGATCCAGAAGGATAGCCCACGGAATATTGCAGTTATATTTTTTACGGTACTTTTCCTGAGTCTGCCAGCCGATCATATTGGTGTTGAGGATAAAGTTGGTGAAGAAGGTCTTCATAACATCATTATCGGTTTCGTGGAAGATCCGCATGATCAGTTTGTACCAGTTGGAATCCGGGTTGTTGATAACGTCGCGGATATAGGCACGCTGTACAGGGAAGGAGTTTGGATTGTCACCGGCGATCTTATCGACCCAAGACATCAGCTTGGGAATGTTCTTTTCAGGATCTTTGCTCAGATAATTCAGGGCCACGGGCAGACCGATTTTGAAAGCTGTTGTAGAAAACATTGCTGCTTCTCCTTGTTTCGATATTATTTTTAGCAGGTATAAGGATCAACGGTAGTTCTTTTCAAAATTGGAAAGGACCAGATCAGCATTGCCCTTTAAAAGGATGCGCAGCTGTTCCACCATACCGGAAGGATCCTGTTCACCGTCCTGTATCCAATCCCATACCATGCCTAAAAGTGCGTTGCGGTAGAATGACGCAATGAACTGGCGGTCTTTGGGAGGAACATTCATACCATCGGCTTTGCCGGCGATATAGTTCAGGATGGGCTCGTTCAGCATACGGCTGAGAAAGTTTCTTACTCTGTCGGAACTGACACTTTGACAGATCTTCATAATGAATTCTCTGTCTTCCTGGATAGCCTCAAAAACCCTTAGCACCGTCTCCTGCAGGGTCTCGCCCGGCTGACGGTTGTCCAAAAGCGTCCTGGTCGTGGTAGCAAAATACCAGTCGATCATATCGTAGATGTCGTGAAAATGATAATAGAAAGTCATCCGGTTGACACCGCACTCATCTGCGATCTCCTGGATCGTGATCTGATTCAGGGACTTCGTTTTAAGAAGCTTTTTCAGGGCATTGACCAATGAATTTTTGGTTCGGTCCGACATAGCATGCGCCTTTCCACCTGCCGGGTCCCGGCAGTGCCAGCCGCCGAAACCTCAAGGTGTATGCAGAGCAGGCACCCAAAAAACAGTGCCTGTGAACGAAAAATGGAGATGAGGAGAATCGAACTCCTGTCCGAAAGCCCCGCGGATCCGGGCAGCTACCATCATAGTCGGTATTTTACCATTCCCTTGGCTCAGCTTCCGCCGACAGAATCAGAGCCTTAGTAGCTTCATATTACCGTTCCGCACGCAAAGCTTAATGCGGACCGTTCCCTGTTTCCTATTACGCCCAGGTCGCTAAGTACAGGTGCTCAGCGGAGGACGACAGCCCTCAGGCTGCGAACGCGTAAGCGTTATTATTGTTGTTTGCGTTTATATTTAGGTGGGCTTTTAACGCAGATCCCGCTGCGGATGGCTCCCAAAACCTTGACGACCCCCGTCGAAACCGGACATCCCCAAAGTTAGACGTGCAAACCCGTCTATGTAGAAAAAATTATAAGACGAGCCTAACTTTTTGTCAAATTATAATGAAACAAAAAACATTAAACCTTTATTAACAGCTTTTTCGCTCTGTAGTATCGGATGGGATAGACAGTTGATAAGAATCTGTATGATTTTGCCCGGGCACCTTATTTTCTTTGCAGCCGTGCGCAGACCGGCGGAAGGCGCCTTTCGTTGACAAAAACTCAGCCCTCAGTCTATAATACTGTAATTAAACAGTCGGGAAAGGCTGTAAAAAAGCTTTGAACAAGACAAGAAAGACGACAGATATGAGCAGAAAAATAAGGCGGATCATAGGCAGAAACATCAATATTGCCGTATCCCGTCTGCTTGAAAGCCTCGCCTACCTTCCCGGTATGGACCGGATCAAGACCAGTACCTATACCGTGGAAAGTCCGCGTATTCCCTCTGCTTTTGACGGGTTCAGCCTGGTCTTCGTGTCGGATCTTCATGCTCACGATTTCAACCGCGGGCACGAGGAAAGGCAGATACTGGGCAAAGCGGCAGAAGCCCTGCAGCCGGACCTGATCGTGACGGGAGGCGACTGGATCCGCAACCGCTACCGGGGCAAGGATAGAGACATTATTACCAGCCTTGAGAAAGAGCTGGCACAGGTCGCGCCTACCGTAGGGATACTGGGCAATCATGAGACAAAACTCAGGCATAAACAGGACGTGATCGACGACCTTACTCAGAATGGGATCGTGACACTGCTTGACCAGTCGCTTTTTTTGGTCAGGGACGGCGAGTGCATCAAGGTAACGGGGGTGGAAACCCTTTATCATCTGGGTGCCCGAAAGGACAAAAAGCTGCGCGAAAAGAAGCTTAAGGCATATTTTTCCAAATGCCGGAAGGCGGCAGATGATGAAAGCTATTGCCTTTATCTGGATGGGAACCGATCTTTTGAAAAGCCGGACAGGCCTTATATGGTCCTGCTGGCCCACCGGCCTGAACTGATCCATTTATATGAAAAGCTGGGCGCGGATCTGACCTTGTCGGGACATGCCCACGGGGGCCTTATGAAGATGCCTTTCGGACAAAGGCTGATCGCTCCGGGGCAGGGGTGGTTTCCCAAGTACACACACGGCTGCCATCAGGCAGGCGATATGACAGAAATCATCAGCGAAGGTCTTGGAGGTCCAAGGGTTTTTATTCGGCCGGAATTGGTCAAAGTCGTGTTAAAGCACAAACCGTGCTTTTTGCACGAAGAAAGTAACTAGGTGGATGATGAAGCTGTGGGGCGGACGTTTCAGAGAACAGGAAAACCGGATGATGGAGGATTTCAACTCCAGCTTCCCTTTTGACGATCGATTATATAAGGAAGATATTACCGGGTCCATGGCCCATGTGACCATGCTGGGCGAGCAGGGCATCATCCCTAAGGAGGACGCGGACCTGATCTATAAGACCCTGGGCCAGATCCTGTCGGATCTGGAAAAGGGCCGTCTTGCCCTGACCGGTAAAAGTCAGGACGCAGAGGATATCCATACCTTCGTGGAGGGCGAGCTGATCCGGCGCATCGGCGATGTGGGCAAAAAGCTTCACACCGGCCGCAGCCGCAACGATCAGGTAGCCCTGGATATGCGCATGTACGCGCGCCGTCAGGCGGATGAGCTGATCGAAAAAGTTCAGGGGCTCAGAAAGGCTCTTCATACGACAGGGAGCCAGCATCCCTGCCTTATGCCGGGCTACACCCATCTGCAGAGGGCCCAGGTCATTACCTTCCCTTACTGGGCAGGTGCTTACGAGAGCATGCTGACCAGGGACGAAAAAAGGCTGGCCAACACCAAAGAACTGCTTAATGAATGCCCCCTGGGAGCGGCAGCTCTGGCGGGCACGACTCACAATATCGACCGCAGCCGTACGGCCCAGATCCTGGGCTTTGACCGGCCGGCAGCAAATTTTATTGACGCCGTGTCCGACCGGGATTACCTGATCGAGCTTTTGTCCGATATGTCGCTGATCATGGTCCATTTGTCGCGTTTATGCGAAGAACTGATCCTGTGGAGCAGCCAGGAGTTCAAGTTCGTGGATATCGATGATGCCTACGCGACCGGATCCAGCATCATGCCCCAGAAGAAAAATCCCGATGCCTGCGAACTGGTGCGGGGCAAAACGGGCCGCGTCTTCGGCAGCCTGACCGGCCTTCTGACCGTTATGAAAGGACTTCCTCTGGCCTACGATAAGGATATGCAGGAAGATAAGGAACAGTTCTTTGACGCGGTGGATACGGTCAAGGCCTGCCTGGATATCATGACGGGGGTCGTTTCCACCTTGAAGGTCAACGAGAATGTTATGGAAAAGAGCGTCCGCAGCGGCTTTCTGAATGCAACGGAAGTTGCGGATTATCTGGTCGATCACGGAGTACCTTTCAGGGATGCCCATGCTATCGTCGGCCGTATCGTAATCGCCTGTGAGGACAAACATTGCGCGATCGAGGATCTGACCCTGGATGAGCTCAGGACCTTCGACCCTGTTTTTGACGAGTCTATCTACGATTTTCTGGATTATCATCAGATCATCCGCAAGGGCAACAAAAAAGAAATGCTGGAGGCGTCAAAATGAAAAGACCGGTGATCGGCGTGACGGGCGACCGTGATGAATCCAACGGCCGCTACTACATCAAACAGGAATATATCCAGGCTGTCTGGCAGACGGGAGGGGTACCGCTGATCATCGAATACCCTCTGGATATCCCTCAGAACTGGAGCGGCGACCGAAAGGCCTGGCTGGACTCGGTCGATGTAAAGGAAGAGATCTTTGACCGTGTCGACGGCCTTCTTTTTACAGGGGGCTGCGATGTGGATCCTGCTTTTTTTGAGGAACGTGTCAGTGTCGACAATGGTCCGATCGATCCTTTCCGGGATGTCTATGAGATCTCCCTTGCTAAAGAAGCCATCAAACGGGGCGTCCCCTGCCTGGGGCTGTGCCGCGGCATCCAGCTGATGGCGGTGGCCGCCGGCGGAAAGCTGCACCAGGATATCTATCATGAACTTGGCACCCGGGATCAGCACGGGCAGAAAGCTCCGGTCTGGTATCCGACCCATCAGGTCACCACGGCAAAAGGATCAAAGCTGTTTTCGATCCTGGGAGAAAAGGTTTGGGTCAACTCTTTCCATCATCAGTGCATCGTGGAGGATCCCTCTATGCCCTATCAGGTGACGGCCCACGGACTGGACGGGACTCCCGAAGGCTTGGAAAAGCCGGAACTTCCCTTTTATGTCGGGGTCCAGTGGCATCCGGAAAGGATGATGCAGGATCCGGTGCAAATGGGCCTGTTCCGGGCTCTTTTAGAGGCCGCGTCAGAACGCCGCAGTCTTACAGAGCCGTGATCTTTGCTAAGAGTTACTTTGGTATAAAGAAAGGATGGCATCATGGATATTCGGGTAGGCGATGTTGTCCGTTTGAAAAAACAGCACCCCTGCGGCAGCCGGGAGTGGCAGATCGAGCGGGTAGGGGCCGACTTCAGGATGAAATGCCTGGGCTGCATGCGAGAAGTGATGATCCCCCGCGAAAAACTTGAAAAACGGGTAAGGAGGATCATCCGGGACGGGCAGGAGATCAATCCCAATGCGCCGGCTGCCATGCCGGCCGGGGAAACATCCGGAAGCGTATCCGCCGGTAAGGAGCAGCCATGAATGAAGAAAAAAAGGGTCTGACCCAGCTGGCAGTCCAGCTGGTCCTTTTGGTCGCCATCGTAGCTGCGGCCTTAGGGCTTGATTACGCGTTTTCGGATCAGCAACCTTATATCCGGTACCTGATCGATACGAGCGCTCTGGCCGCGGTCATCGTCCTGGTCATTATCCTCTACCGTACCTCTGTAAAGCGGTTCCGGTCCAAAGTGATCGAGGTAGGGGCCCAGATCGATTCCGATTACCAGCAGTATATGAAGCAGTGGGAGTACCCTTATGCTATCCTGACGGACCAGCTCAGGATCGTATGGTGCAACGATGCTTTCCGCCATCTGACCGGCCAGGACGACGGAGCAGGAAAAAGCCTGGCTGATCTTAAGATCGACTGGGGCAAAGAAAAGCCCGAATGGGATCCCATCATCAAACAGATCCAAAGAGGCGACAGCTATTTCCGGGCCGAGATGAACCAGATCCGCCTGCGGGGGGTCAAGGATATGGAAAACAGCGCGGACTATACGCAGCTGTATTCGCTGAGCCTTAAAAATGTGACCCGGGAAGTGGTCCTGGAACAGGAAAACCTGGATCAGCAGAGCGTTGTAGGACTCTTTTATGTAGATAACTACGACCAGATCATGAATTCCCTCAGCGAGAATCAGAGGCCTCTTCTGGAAGCCGGCGTTTACCGGCTCTTATCCGACCAGGCCACGGAGCTCAAGGGAGTAATGACCCGGCTTGAAAGGGATCGTTTTCTGGTGATCTTTCCGCATAAGTATCTGAAGAATTTGACGGAAGGCAAGTTTGCCATCCTGGACAAGATCAAGAAGATGGACAGCGGAAGCCGTTATCAGACGACTCTTTCCATCGGCATGGGTATCGACCCGGATATCGAAACGGCCCGCAAATACGCCCGGAGCGGTGTGGACCTGGCTATGGGCCGGGGCGGCGACCAGGCGGTCATCCGCAGTAAGAACGATCAGCAGTTTTTCGGCGGCATGACGACGACCGTTGAAAATAATACCCGTGTAAGGGCCCGTCTGATCGCCTACGCGTTAAAAGAGCGTATCGAAGCGGCGGACCAGGTCCTGGTCATGGGACATGCCAACCCAGATCTGGACTGCTTCGGAGCAGCTTTGGGTATGTGGCGGATCGTGCATGAACTGAAGAAACCGGTCCATATCGCCATGAGTGCTGATAAGCATCCGGCGGTCGACTATTTATACCGGCGGGTATCTGGCGAAAAAGACTATTCTGATGTATTATTAGATCAGGAAAAGGCGGAGAAATTTGTCAGCAGCTCCGATAAGACCCTTCTGATCGTGGTTGACGTAAACCGTAAAGTCATCGTCCAGTTTCCCGACCTATTGGAAAAGGCTAAAGATATTGTCGTGATCGACCACCACCGTACGGCCGCCGACAGTATCGAGGGAGTTACCATTTCCTACGTGGAGCCTTTTGCATCGTCTGCCAGTGAGATGGTCACCGAGCTGATGCAGTATATACTGGAGAACCCCCAGCTGACATCCATCGACGCGGACGGCTTGTTTGCCGGCATTGCGCTGGATACGAAGAACTTTACGGTAAAGACCGGCGTCCGTACCTTTGAGGCAGCTGCCTATCTGCGCCGCAAGGGAGCGGACAGTGTCCGTGTCCGTAAGATGTTCAAGAACGATATGGAGGACTATAAAGCAAAGGCCAGGATCGTGGGCGGTGCCGAGATCTTTTCGGACAAGGTGGCCATTGCTTCGTGGGCAAGTTCCCTTCCCAATGCTTCGACTGTTGCCGCTCAGGCGGCAGACGAGCTGCTGGATATCCATGGGATCGCCGCGTCCTTTGTCCTGACCGAGATCGATCAGGGGCAGATCAATATCAGTGCCCGGTCGCTGGGCGAGTTTAACGTACAGCTGATCATGGAAGAGCTTGGCGGAGGCGGCCACCTGACGATGGCCGGAGCGCAGCTTAAAAACGTAACGCTGGAAGAAGCCCGCCGTAAGTTGATCGAGGCGATTGACAAGGTCTACCCTGAGAACAGAGAAAAAAATGACCCGAAAGGAGATACGAATCATGAAGATCCTGCTGAATGAAGATGTTGCAAAGCTGGGTAAAGCCGGCCAGGTCGTTGAAGTATCGACAGGTTATGCACGAAACTTTCTGATCCCTAAAAAGAAGGGGGTCGAGGCTACTGCCAAGATAATGGAAGAGTGGAAAGAAAAGAAAGCAGCTGAGGAAGCCCGCCGCAAGAAGGAAGAGGCGGAAGCGATCGCCAAAGCGGCCGAGCTTAGCGGCAAGACCGTGACCGTAAAGGCAAAAGCCGGTGACAACGGCCGTCTGTTCGGTACTATTACGGCTCAGTCCGTAGCGGATGCGATCAAACAGCAGCTGAATTTCGACGTTGATAAAAAGAAGATCGTTCTTCCGGATGAGATCAAGAACGTCGACAATTATCAGGTAACGGTCAGACTGTCCGGCGCGGCTTCTGCCGAGATCACCCTGAAGGTGGCTCCGGATGCCTGATAACGGCAATATCGATACAAACGTAGGGCATGCTCCTGGCGAGCATGCCCTAAATTCACCGGGCACTGTCCGCATCCCGCCCCACAGCGATGAGGCGGAGCAGTCCGTCATCGGTTCGGTCATGCTGGACGAGGAAGCGGCTGTCTGGGCGGCAGAACATTTGAAGGCGGATGACTTTTACAATGCCCGCAACCGGATCATTTTTGATGCGGTGCTCAACCTGCACTGGAAGAACCAGTCCATCGATCTGGTCACGGTCCTGTCTGAACTGGAAAAGGAAGGCAAACTGGAGGAAGCAGGCGGGTCCCAGTACCTGACCGGTATTTCGGTCCGGGTACCCACCAGCGTGCATATCAAAGAATATGTGCAGACGGTCCGGGAGAGGTCTTTGTATCGGCGTTTTATCCACCTGGCCAATAACATCCTGAACGATTCCTATTCCACCAGTACTTCGATCGAGGATCTGTCGGACAAGGTCGAAAAGGAAGTTTTCGGTATCCTGCAGAACCGGGGATCGGAAGACTTTGCCGATCTGAATGCCCTTTTGGTGCAGGCTTTCGACCAGATCGAAGCCGTCTGCAAAAACGGGGGCACTATCGCCGGCATCCCCACGGGCTACCCGGATCTGGACGCCAAACTGGCAGGCCTGCATCCTTCGGACCTGATCCTGATCGGGGCCCGTCCCGCTATGGGTAAATCTGCCTTCGGTTTGAACATTGTCGAAAATGCCGCCTTGCACAGTGGCAAATCCTGCGCGGTCTTCAGCCTCGAAATGTCGGGGTCCCAGGTAGCCAACCGACTGCTGGCCTCTCAGGCAAGGGTCGATATGGAACATATGCGGTCCGGCACTATGACAGATGACGACTGGACCAAGATCGTGGAAGCCCTGGATCCCTTGTCCAAATCCAAGATCTACATCGATGATACGCCCGGTATTACCGTGTCGGAGATGAGGAGCAAGTGCCGCAAGCTGCAGCTGGAGAAGGGACTGGATCTGGTCATGGTCGATTATCTGCAGCTGATGAGCGGATCCGGCCGCAGCCAGGATAACCGCCAGCAGGAGATCTCGGAAATTTCGCGAGGCCTGAAACTGATGGCCCGTGAACTGAACATTCCGGTCATCGCCTTGTCGCAGCTGAGCCGTGGAGTCGAAGCCCGGTCCGACAAACGGCCTATGATGTCCGATCTTCGTGAATCCGGTGCCATCGAGCAGGACGCGGATGTCGTTATGTTCATCTACCGGGATGAATACTATAATGAGGATACGGAAGACCGTAACGTTGCCGAGATCATCATCGGCAAGCAGCGCAACGGCCCGACCGGTACCGTCAAGTTACGATACGACGGTATGTATACCCGCTTCTCCAGTCTGGTAGGAGGGCAGGGCTATACAAATCCGACTGACTAAGCAAAGCCGCTTCCCGTTGGAAGGGAAGCGGCTTTTTATCTTGACAGCAAAGGACAGCAGGAATGGAAATTACCATGGAAGAGCTGGTCAGCCGCCGTTTAGGAGGCGGCGTCTGGCGTATGATCGATACCCGCAGCGGCTATGATGTCTCCCATTCTCCCATAGAGAGGGCGGATATCCTGTCAGAGAAAGAGGTACTTGACAGGGCCCGGGAAGAGAAATTTGCCAGGACCGACAATCTGGTCATCGTCTGTGCAAGAGGAGAACTCAGCATCCCTTTGGCTGAAAAACTGGAAGAGATGGGCTATAAAGCTTACAGTCTGACAGGCGGTTACTATGCCTGGAGAAGATATCAGCTGCAGCAGGAAGAAATCGATAACAGCCCGGAAGCGCTTAAAGCCTATAATCAAAAAGTAGAAGAGAGCATCCAGAAAAAAATCCATTCTCAGCTGATGAGTCCTTTCTGCAAAGCGATCAAGCAATACCAGCTGATCCAGCCGGGCGATAAGATCGCGGTCTGCATCAGCGGCGGAAAAGATTCCATGCTGATGGCCAAGATGTTTTCGATGCTGCACCGCTATACCAAGATCCCTTTTGACGTCGAATATCTGGTCATGGATCCCGGCTACGCCCCTGAAAACAGGGCCTTGATCGAAGAAAATGCAAGGCGTCTGCAGATCCCCGTTACCATCCGCCAGTCGGACATTTTCGACGCAGTTTTCACGATCGAAAAATCACCCTGTTATCTGTGCGCCCGCATGAGGCGGGGCCATCTGTACGCCTACGCCAAAGAGATGGGATGCAACAAGATCGCGATCGGCCATCATTATGATGATGTCATCGAGACCATCCTGATGGGTATGCTGTACGGTGCTCAGATACAGACCATGATGCCCAAACTGCACAGCCAGAATTTCGAAGGGATGGAACTGATCCGACCCTTATACCTGATCCGGGAGGACGATATCAAACGCTGGCGGGATTACAATCACCTGCGTTTCCTGCAGTGCGCCTGCAAATTTACGGACACCTGCAGTGTCGGCGGCAATCATGAGACCAACTCCAAACGGGTCGAAGTAAAAAAGCTGATACAGGAATTAAAGAAAACTAATCCGGACGTAGAAGGCCATATTTTTAAGAGTGTGGAGAACGTAAAACTGGACACGGTCATCGGCTATAAACAGGATGGGATCGTCCATAGTTTTCTGGACGATTATGATTTGAAAAAAGGCCCGGACAACTGATCAGGCAGGTAAAAAGGTATGTACAAAAAAGATGCCCCCCGCGTACACGAAAGGTACGCGGAAGGCATCCTTTTGTTTTTCAGGGTACGTACTGCAAGCAGTATATACGTCAGATCATTCAGCCTGTCTGGGTGCGCCTACCGGGCAAACATCCGCGCAAGCGCCGCACTCGATGCAGCTATCCTCATCGATGACAAATTTGCCATCGTCGCCTTCGGTAATTGCGGAAACAGGGCAGCCATCTGCGCAGGTGCTGCAGCCGATGCAAGTATCTTTGTCGATTCTATAAGCCATTGGTATTACCTCCTGTGTGACACATGTTTTACACGGTGAAACCTTTGAATTTGTCATATGGCTACGCCATAGGGAATATTCGTCCGGTTCCTGTGTTTTATATTTGCGAGTCGATGATACTACGAAGGCATTGAGTTAATCAAGACAAACTGTTTTTGTATGTTAAGAATTTATCCGGACAGGCCCTCGAAAAACCCACTATTTTTGAGGGTTTTGTACTTGCCATGGATCTGTATGCGTGTTATAATGTTCCAACAAGATGGATATTGTTTTTCCCCCGATATAGATGGAGGTAATGATATGGCAGCGAAACAAATCACCAAAGATATGCTGGTCACGGATGTTTTAAAAGTAGACGATGATATCGCATCGATCCTGATCCAGAACGGTATGGGCTGCATTTTCTGCCCGGCTTCCCAGATGGAATCCGTAGAGGCAGCCTGCTTCGTGCACGGCATCGACCCTCAGGACATCGTCGACCAGGTTAATGAGTATCTTCAGGATAAGTACGAAGCGGAAGCATAAACCGCGTATAACGGATCAAAGCGGCGCTGCCTTAAGTTACGTATCCTTGAGGCAGCGTTTTTCATCTGTTTTCCCCTGTTTTTTAGGGCGGGAAGCAGATATGGCATAGAAAGGAGTGAGAAACGGTGAAAGCAGAACGGATCAACCAGGACCAGGTGCGTTTTACGCTGACAGAAGCAGACCTTGCTCAGCGCAACCTGAAATTTTCGGAACTGGCTTACGGGACCGATAAAACCAAAGCACTCTTTGACGATATGCTGAAGCAGGCATTCAATGAGTTCGGCATCGATTTTACAGAAAAACCGATGATGATCGAGGCCATTCCCATTTCTGATAAGACACTGACGATCACGGTCACCCGTGTGGTCGGCTCTTCTCAGGTCGGCGGTATGTTCGGCACCAACCTTCCTTTAGGCGACAAGGCGGACGCGTCGGACTTTTCTCATAACAAAGCGGACGGAAATAGATCATCCGGGGACGCAAAGGAAAAAGAAGAGCCTAAAAAGAGGGAGCAGGGCATTTTCGCAGGCGCCGGCGACGGGATCATTTTTCAGTTCGAAAGTTTTTCACAGCTGACAAAAGCCTGCGCGCAGATCCCCAGCCAGGTCCAGATGAAAAGTGAGCTCTATTATTCGCCCAATAAAGTTTATTATCTGATCTGTAGTTTTACCAAAGGGACGCCGGACAACCGTTATGTGATCACTCTTCTGTCGCAGTTTGCGTCAGAGTGGTTCATCGGCCGCGAGCCTCTTCTGGTAGTTAAAGAACACACTCGTCCCATCGTCAAAGCCCGGGCGCTTCAGAAACTGGCTGCACTGGAGCAGCCCGAAGTAAAGAGTGCAAAAAAAAGCGAGAACAAGCAGTAAAAATCAGGGCCCAAAAGGCAGGCATCTTTCGATATCACCTTCCTTTCAGGCCCTTTTTTATTGTAAAATAGGACCGTGAAAGCGTAATAAAGCCTTGAGAAAAGGGAGAAAAGCAGTGGACCCGAATAAATTCAGACAATTTCCGACCCATTCCGAAGAAGAAACGTTCGCGGTCGGAGAAAAATTAGGAAAAGAAGCCGGGCCGGGACAGATCTTCTGCCTTGAAGGGGACCTGGGTACCGGTAAAACGGTCCTGGCCAAGGGTATGGCAAGAGGGCTGGGCGTTACAGACGATGTGGTAAGTCCTACCTTTACCATTGTCCATGAGTACAAGGGACGCCTTCCTTTCTACCACTTTGACATTTACCGGCTGGAGGACGAGGACGAACTGGACGAGATCGGCTGGAACGATTATATAGGGTCGGACGGGGTCGTGCTGATCGAGTGGGCCGACCAGGTGGCAGAAGCCATGCCCAAAGACGCCGTCTGGATCCGTATCGAAAAGGATCTGGGCAAGGGCGTCGATTACCGGCTGATCACCATTAGCGGAGGACAAACAGATGCTGATTCTTGGAATTGAGGCGGCGGCCAAAGTAGCGGGAGCAGCCGTGTATGAAGACGGCCGCATCCTGGCTTCTTCTTCCGCCAACAGCGGGCTGACCCATTCACAGACCCTGCTGCCCATGATCGACCGGGTCCTGAAGGAATCCGGCAGAAAGCTTGATCAGGTCGATTACATCGCCTTGACCAACGGCCCGGGATCTTTTACAGGTCTTCGCATCGGGGCAGCTACCGCCAAAGGTCTGGGTCTGGGCGCCGGGATCAGGATCATCCCGGTATGCACGCTGGAATCGCTGGCCTATAACAGCGCCTGGAAGGAAGGGGTCATTCGTGTCGCGACCATGGATGCCCGCCGCCACCAGGTCTACTGCGCAGCCTATGATCAGGACGGGACGGTCATCGAACCGGACACCATCCCTCCGCTGGAGTTGGCTGAAAAGTTGAAACAGACTCAGGGTCCCCTTCTTTTTATGGGGGACGCCTCGGACCTGTATCATGATCTATTTGCTTCTGAACTGGGCAGCCGCTATCATCTGGCTCCGGCCCATCTGAAAGATCTGTCGGCTGCTTCCCTGTGCAGCCTGGCCGCCGAAAAAGTCGCAAAGGACCCTTCCTGCGCGGTCGAAACCGATCAGCTGACCATTAATTACCTTAGAAAACCTCAGGCAGTCCGCGAGCGGGAAGCTCGTCTGGCTAAGGAGCAGGCGGATCGGGAAGATGCCCAAAAGGCGGGAGAAAAATCATGAACCTGCCCGGCCAAGACGAGGGATTTTCCATCCGGCTGCTGACAGACCAGGACCTGGACCAGATGGTGGCTATCGAAGAAAGCAGTTTCACCGATCCCTGGTCAAAAAAAGTGTTCGAAGAGGACATGAAGAATGAACTGTCCGCCTGGTACGGGGCTTTTTACGGCAGCCGCCTGGCCGCCTATATGGGCTTCTGGGCGGTCCTGGATGAAGGACAGATCAACAATATAGCGACTCATCCGGATTTCCGCCGGCAGGGGATAGCCGGGCGTCTGATGGAAGCTGCCTTTGAAGAAGGCAGAAAAAAAGGGATCAGCGCCTGGACCTTGGAGGTAAGGGTCTCCAATCAGGCGGCCATAGCCCTCTATGAAAAGGAAGGCTTCCGGTCGGCCGGCATCCGTCCCGGTTATTATTCCGATCCCTGTGAGGACGCTTTCATCATGTGGAAGGGAATCCGCTTTTAAAAAAAGAATCCCGGTGCTTTGCCATATCAAGGCAGAGCACCGGGATATTTTGTTTGGCGAAAGACCTGCTGACTTTAATTGTTGGACAGCTGGCTTGTGTACAGCTCGTAATAGAGACCCTTTTTGGCCATCAGGGCCTCGTGGTTTCCCCGCTCCATGATCTGACCGTCATTGACGTACATTATGGTCGTGCAGTCTTTGATAGTGGACAGGCGATGGGCTACTACGAAGGAAGTTCGGTTTTTCAGCAGGCTCTTGATTCCTTCCTGCACCAGAAGTTCGGTATTGGTATCGATGGAACTGGTGGCTTCGTCAAGGATCAGGATCTTGGGGTCGGACAGAAGGGTGCGGGCAAAGGACAATAACTGCCGCTGGCCGGCAGACAGCATGTCGCCGTTTTCGTTGATCTCGGTGTAATAGCCTTTAGGCATCTTGGAGATGAAGTCGTCGGCATATACCTGCTTGGCAGCGGCAATGCATTCTTCATCAGTCGCATCCAGACGGCCGTAGCGGATGTTTTCCATAATGGTCCCGGAAAAGATGAAGGTATCCTGCAGCATGATACCCATCTGACTTCGAAGAGACCTAAGGGTTACATTGGCAATATCGTGACCGTCGATGCGGACCTGGCCGCTTTTGATGTTATAAAAGCGGGAGACCAGGTTGATGATGGTAGATTTGCCGGCGCCGGTCGGGCCGACCAGGGCGATGCTGGTGCCCGGGTCGACATGAAAACTGACGTCTTTCAGGATCGGATGGTCCTTTTCGTATTCGAAGACGACATGGTCGAAATCGACCTGGCCTTTGATAGGAGGCAGGACCTCAGCATCCGGTTTATCAGTAACAGAGATGGGAGCATCCATCAGTTCGAAGATACGTTCCAGATAGGAAGCCGTGTTGATCATCTGGTTGTAGTAATCGGACAGGGTGATCATGGGGTTCCAGAAGTTGTTGGAATAGGAAGTCATGGCGACCAGCATACCAACTTTGATGGAACTGCGCATATAGACGACGCCTATCAGATAGATGGAATAAAAGACAGCGCGGGAAATGATCATGGTCAAAGGCCATACGCTGTGGTTGAGGATGATGGCGTGCATGTAGGAGTCCCTTGCTTCCGTCGTCAGACGGGTATTGATGTTGCAGTTGTAATCCTCACGGGCAAAACTCTGCGATACATGTTCCCCGTTGATAGACTCAGCCAGGTAAGCGGTAAAGTTGGAATGCTTGTTGGCCTGGATCTGCCAGGCCAGCCGCTGCTTCTTTTTGATGGACAGAATATAGATCAGGAAAATGGGCAGGCCGGCAAATACCACCAGAGACAGTTTAGCGTTAACGAAGAGCATGAAGATGGCAATGACGACCAGGCTGATCAGCTGCAGCAGGATGTTAACGATGCCGTTGGTCAGAAAGTCTGAAACCGAGTTGACGTAGTTGATGACCCGGACCAGGATCTTTCCATGGGGACGGGAATCGAAATAGTCAAAAGGCAGATACTGCAGATGAACATACAGATCGCGGCGGATATCCCGGATGATAGCCTGACCGGCCATGGCTGAAAAACGGGACCGCATGCGGTTGCAGATGGCCTGCGCGATGATGATGGCAACAACAGCGATACCGCACCAGATCAGGGATTTTACATCCTTGGCCGGAATCATGACATCGATGGCATCTTTGGTGAACAAAGGCATCAAAAGACCCAGGATGACGGAGATCATACTAAAAGAAAAGGCGCCGAAAAAGAGACCTTTATATTTTTTGACATAATCCAGACTGCGGACCAGCTGGCGGTAGTCGAATTCTTCGACCAGTTCCTCATCGACATCGAATCGGTTGCGAGCCATCAGCGCTCACCTCCTGTCATGACCCTGCGGGCACTGCGCGCCTGGACCGTTTGTCCTGCCTGGCGGCGGGCTTCTTCGATATCCTCCGCCGTAGCGATACCCTGCTGGATGCGGTAGATGGTATAGTAATACCCTTTCTTTTCCAAAAGCTCCTGATGGGTGCCGGATTCGGTGATGCGCCCGTCTTTCAGGATCAGGATGATATCGGCGTTTTTAACAGAAGAGATACGCTGGGCGACGATCAATGTCGTTGCCTTCTTTTCCCGTTGTTTGAGCTGGCTCTGGATATACTTTTCCGTTTCCAGGTCAACTGCCGATGTCGTATCGTCCAGGATCAGGATGGGGGCATTGACGGCCAGGGCTCTTGCCAGGGACAGACGCTGTTTCTGGCCGCCCGACAGACCCATGCCTCTTTCTCCGACAATGGTGTCGTATTGGTCGGGAAGCTTTCTTACAAAGCTGTCGGCGTCTGCGTCAATGGCAGAACCGTAGACATTGCTCATAGGGGTGTCCGGAACGCCGTAGGCGATGTTGGATTCGACCGTATCGGAGAAAAGGAAAACGTCCTGCAGGGCGATGCCCACATTATGGCGTAGATGCTGCAGATCGTACTGTTTTACGTTGATGCCGTCGATCTTTACCTCGCCTTTATCGGGATCTACAAAGCGGTCGATCAGGTTGAAAAGCGAGGATTTGCCCGAACCGGTGGGGCCCATGATGCCCACGGTGGTGCCGGCCGGGATGTGAAGATTGATATCTTTAAGGACCTGGTTGCCGTCGAAGGAAAGGGACACATGGTCGAAATCGATGTCGCCTTTGATTTCATTGTCGGCGACTGCATTTTCGGGGCTGACGATATCCGGCTGGGACTCATACAGTTCATGGACCCGTTCGCAGGAAACCATGAAGCGCTGGGTATCGTTGATCAGGAATCCCAACTGCAGGAAAGGCTGGTTGATCATCCAGGTCAGAGAGGTCAGAACGATCAAATCGCCGACCGTGATCTGGTTCCAGATGACCATCAGAGAACCGATGATGATGGCGGCGCCGTTCATCAGATTGCCGACGGTTTCCATATAAGGGGAGTAGGTGACCCAGGCTTTGTTGGCGTCCAGGTTCATCTGATAGTAGCGATTGTTTTCTTTGTCGAACTTTTCGATCTCAAAAGGCTCGCGGCAGAAGGCGCGTACGACACGGTTGCCGTTGATGTTTTCGGTAACGACGGTATTGAGTTTGGACAGCTGCTGGCGGGCGGCGGCAAATATAGGACGGACCGTTTTGCCCAATTTGACCGCGATCAGAAAAGCAAGGGGAGCCAGAGCCAGCTCCACCAGGGTGAATTTCCAACTGATGGCGAAGAAGACGATCAGAGCGGCGATCACCATGACGATACTGTCAAACAAAGAAAAGCTGCTCCACTTGATAAACTGGAAAATGGTGTCGATATCGCCGGTGCATTTGTTGATCAGGTCTCCGGACCGGTTGGACATCAGAAAGCTGCGGCTTTGCAGGGCCAGCTTTTTGAACAGGGCGTTGCGCAGTTCAAAGGTAGCCGCCTGACCGGCCTGCTCGCGGAGGATGCTGCCCCACAGCCTCAAGAGGCTTCTGACAACGATCAGGCCGAAGGCCAGACCCAGCAGGGGAAGCAGCTGGTGAAGGACCGTTGACGTTGGAATAGACTGGTCTTCAAACATAGGATAAATGATGCCGTTGACGATCTTACTGAGGATCTGGGGGTCGATGACGACCAGGATATTGAAAATGATCGACAGGAAATACGAAAGGTACAAGCGCCATTTCGATTTGCCCATCATGGAAAAGGCCCATACGATCTCTTTCATGGGTACCTCCTTCTCGGACAGCCGGCTTTGGCTCTGAGGATTCGATGCATGAAAATAGCGGCTTATGCATTAAGTGCAATTATAACCGAGTTGACGGCCTTTGCAAGACGCCATTGTAAAACGGCTGAAAAAATACAAGACGAGGATGGAGAATAGCGTTCCGGCCCCTGCATAGCTTGCAAAGCCCGGTCCGGGCAGACTATAATAGCGCCATGAAACGCTGATTTCTGACAGCGTTCACAGGAGGATCAATATGAAAGAAAGGATAACCACTGCGGTCATCGGCTTAGGAGGCCGCGGTTTGGGCCTGTTAAAGGATGTAATTTTGGGACTGGATGACGTTGATGTGGTCGGCGTCTGCGATTTGTACAAGGACCGCGCGGAGGCGGGCTGCAAAGCGGTTGAAAAAGCTCGGGGCACCTCGCCTTTGTCGTCAGTTGACTACCACGATATCCTGGATATCCCGGGACTTGACAGTATCATCGTTACCACGTCCTGGGAGACCCATATTCCCATCGCGATCGATGCCATGAAGAAGGGCATCCGCCCGGGCGTTGAAGTAGGCGGCGCCTATTCCATCGACCAGCTCTGGCAGCTGGTCCACACGTCGGAAGAGACCGGGATCCCCTGTATGATGTTGGAAAACTGCTGCTACGGCCGTTATGAGATGCTGCTGAAAAACATGATCAGCAAAGGCATTTTCGGAGAGCTGGTCCATCTGGAAGGCGGCTACCGCCATGATCTGAGAGAAGAAGTGGCTTTCGGACGTGAAAACCGCCATTACCGTAATGCTAACTATCTTAACCGCAATGCCGAAAACTATCCGACCCATGAGCTGGGCCCCATCGCCCAAATGCTGGGGATCAATCACGGGAATCGTATGCTGAAACTGACCAGTACGGCGTCCTGCTCCAAGGGACTCAACGCCTATCTTCTCAGCCGCAAAGGGGAAGCGTACGATCAGTCCCGGGCCCGTTTCGCCCAGGGGGATGTGGTCACGACGGTGATCACCTGCGCTCACGGTGAGACGATCACGCTGACTCTGGATACGACTCTGCCCCGTTTTTACTCCAGAGGCCTGATCGTAGAGGGTACCAAAGCCATGTTTATGGAAGATAACCAGTCCTTCTTTATCGATCAGCAGAATACCGAGGAAGAGGGCTTTGACTGGCGCAAACAATGGGGCAACGCCGACCGCATGCTGGAAAAATACGAGCATCCCGTGTGGGATGCCTTTATCCATGACGGGGTCCGGGGAGGCCACGGCGGGATGGATTATCTGGTCGACCGCGCCTTTTTCGACAGTGTCAAAAACCAGACCGATCCTCCGATCGATGTCTATGATATGGCTGCCTGGATGAGTATTTCTGTTCTGTCGGAAGAGTCGATCGCCATGGGCTCCATGCCCGTTGCCATCCCCGACTTTACCAACGGCAGATGGGTGGAAACCAGAAAAGATGTGTGACCGGAGCACAGTGAGTTCCTTCCTATTATGAGGAAACTTAGGAAGGATCCGGACGAACATCAAAAAAACTCCGCTTGATCGGCGGAGTTTTTTGATGCCAGGACAAATTTGATGTCAGGAAAGATGCCAAAAGTCTGCCGCTTACTGCAGGACTTTGATGATTGCTTCTACGGCATCCTTTACGGGAATGTTGGTGGTATTGATCATTAGGTCATAATTGGACTTGTCGCCCCATTCCTGTTCGGTATAGTAGCGGTAATACTGGGAGCGGGATTTGTCGATGGCTGTGATTTTTTTACCCATTTCTTTATCGGAAAGATCGGTGCCTAATTCACCCACCCTGCGGCAGCGTTCGATGCGGGAGGCCAGATCCGCGTAGAAGAAAAGACGAAGAGGTTTTTCTTCGCGAAGGATATAGTCTGCACAGCGGCCGACGATCACACAATCCGATTTGGCAGCCATTTCGCGGATGACATTGCTTTGTTCGATGAAAACGGACTGCTGCTGATCGATCAGAGGATCTACCGAAAGAGAGAAAGACCGCCCGATCGAAAGAGGAATCACGGGCTGAGGCTGACGTTCTTCCACATGGCGAATATATTCTTCAGCCAGATCCGTCCGCTTTGCGATCTCCGTAACGATTTCCTTGTCATAATAGGCAATGCCGAGCTGAGCGGCCAACTGGCGGCCGATCTCACGGCCGCCGCTTCCGAACTGACGTCCGATCGTGATGATACGACTCATAAGAAGGCCCTCCTTTAAGAGTTTTTCTATTCTCATTATGTAACGGAACGTAAAAAATTGCAAGACGTTTTCACGATAATGAAAAAACGCAGACATCTCTGCCTGCGTTTTTCTGAAAATCTTACATATCGATTGTTCCGTACGGTGCCGGTACCGGTCTTATTTCAGGAAACCGAGACTGCCGACGATGGGAGCTTCCTTGGCTTTGCCGTGGCAAACCTGGAAGAAGAGAATGATGCGGACGACAAGAAGGATGATCGTGCAAACGCCGGAAAAGATCCATCCTACGATAGGAATGATGGCGATGATGACCAGAAGGATCTCGCACATAGAAATCTTCAAAGCCTGACGGACATGGAACATGGCATAGGGGGATTTCTGGGCGGCCAGAAGAGCGATGATGGCGCCTAAGGTACCCATCAGATAGGCAGCCATTGCGAATACTTTATTATCGGAAATATCCTGAGGATCAAACTCAGCGGTGTGGTCTTTGGGATCAGGAGCCTGCTGATACTGATAGGGAGGCTGCTGATAGGGGGCCTGCTGAAAGTTAGGCCGCTGATAATTGGGCTGAGGCTGGCCCTGCTGAGGCTGACCCTGCTGGGGCTGGCCGGCAGCAGCGATCTGAGCTCCGCACTGAGGGCAGACGGTAGTCCCGTCCGGGACCTGAGCGCCGCAGTTAGGACAAAATGCCATAATAGTTACCACCTTTCAAAATAAAAACCGTTGCATCAACGATTTATTGACTTCAATATAAAGCCGCCTTTCAAACTTGTCAAGCTGTCAGAAAGCTTTTTAAGACTTTAGACACGAAATGTCATAGTTCTTTTACAATCTTTGCAGTTTCTTTACAGGTTTTGATGATACCGTCCCAGTCTTTGGCCTTGACCAAAGCAGAGGGGGTCAGAAAAGAACCGCCGACCGCGATAACATTGGGAAGGTCCAGGTAGGAGCGGGCGTTGGTCTTATTGATACCGCCGGTGGGAAGAAAACGGATGCCGGCATAGGGTCCGGCCAGGGCCTTCAGAGTCGTGACGCCGCCATAGGCTTCGGCAGGGAAGAATTTGCAGACGTCCAGCCCGAAATCAAGGGCGACCTCCAGATCGGACGGAGTTACCGTCCCCGGGATGACCGGTACATCATGAGACAGACACCAGTCAACGACAGCCGGATTCATGCCGGGGGTAATGATAAAACGGGCACCGGCGTCAACCGCTTCTTTGGCTTTGGTAACATTGTGTACGGTGCCGGCACCTACCAGGCACTCGGGCACATGATAGCTCATCTGGCGCATGACCTCTGCGGCAGCTGATGTGCGGAAGGTGACCTCGGCAATGGGCAGACCGCCTTCGACCAGAGCCTGGGCCATGGGGACGGCATCCTCAGCGTCGGATAAGACGATCAGCGGAACGAAATGAGCCTTTTCGATGACATCAAAAACGTCTTTTGAATGTGTTCTGTCAGCCATGATGTTCTCCTTTGCAGTTACTGACATGTTTCAAAGATCAATGAGAAGCGATGAAGGATTCCAGCTGCTCCGGGGTCGGAAGACCGGCATTGTCCCCGCGGACAGTCACCTGGATGGCGCCGACGGCGTTGCCTCTTCGGGCAGCATCGACAAAAGAGGCCCCTTCCAGTAAAGCACTCAGACAGCCCGCCGCAAAACCATCCCCGGCGCCGACGGTATCGACGACTTTATCAACATGGAAACCGGGCACCATGGTCCGGATTCCGGGAGCAGCCACGTAAGCTCCCTTGCTGCCGACTTTGGTGATGACGGCCTTGACTCCCCGGGAAAGATAGAAATCACTGATGGCATCCGGATCGGAAGAGCCGGTCAGGATCTGACCCTCTTTGACGCCCGGGAAAACAATGTCGGACAGCAAAGCCAGACGGTTAAGGGTAGAAACCATGGTATCGGTATCTTTCCACAGCTGGGGCCTCAGGTTGGGGTCGAAGGTGACCAGAAGGCCGGCTTTACGGGCCTGCTTTACGGCCTCAAAGGAGGCGGCCAGGCAGGAGTCCGACAAAGGCGGCAGGATGCCCGTCATATGAAGCAGCCGGTAGGACGAAAAATCGATGCGGTCAATGTCCCGGGCGGACAGGGTCGAGGCGGCCGATCCTTTGCGGTAGTAGAAAATCTCCGGGTCGCCGCTAAGCGCCAGTCCTTTCAGCATAAAACCGGTCGTATGATCGTCCGAATAGGAAATCAGTTCCGTACCGATCCCGTTGTCCCGGATACAGGATAAGACCACGCTTCCGAAAGGGTCGCGGCCCAGTTTTGTTACATAAGAGACCGGGTGGCCCAGCCGGGTCAGACCGATGGCTACGTTCAGCTCAGCTCCGCAGACGGCCAGATCATAACTGTCCTGCTTAGCGAGCGGTCCCGGTTGTTTGGCCATCAGAAGGCCCATGGGCTCACCGATCAGAATGGCACCCTTCTTATTCATTCTTATATCCTTTCCTATACGAAATTGGTTTCGGGTTCATTATAAAAACAGTAGGTATAAAATACAAGTATCGTTAAAAAACGGACAGAAAGGGCGCTATTGTCCGTGTGTATTTCATATTGACAAGGTCTTTATGCAATGATAGAATCCTTAAGAATTATGAGTAAGCAGGCAGTGTTCTGCTCGAAACAGCCGGTCGGGTCAGGCAGCCTCAAGGGGCTGTTTTTTTTAGGCCGGATTAAGTGCCTGAGCCGGTATGCCGCAGCTGTCAGCAGTCAGCACTGCATGTATGAATATACATGGTTCTGCATAACGAGATCGGTTATACAGGGCAGCTTTTTCTCATGGCGGATCAAGAGTCACGGAGGCTATCATGACAAAAACCGTTTACTTACTGCTGGCAGACGGACAGTACCTGGAGGGTAAAGGCTTCGGAGCAGATCTTCCTCAGGAAGGTGTGATCGGCGAAGTGGTCTTTACGACCGGTATGACCGGTTATCTGGAGACGATTACCGATCCCAGTTATTATGGTCAGATCGTTGTTCAGACGTTTCCCTTGATAGGAAATTACGGGGTCATCCCTCAGGATTTTGAGAGTGATAAACCCTATTTATCTGCCTATATTGTGAGAGAATGGTGTCAGTCTCCTTCGAATTTCCGCTGCCAAGGGGATCTTGACACTTTTTTTAAAGATCAGCATATTCCTGCCGTCTATGATATCGATACCCGCAAGCTGGCCAAAGATATCCGCAGCCAGGGCGTTATGAACGGTCTTCTTACCTATGAAAAATTATGGGAAAATAAGGATGCGGAGGCAGAAGCACTGAAGAAGATCCGCGCCTATCATATTACCAACGCTGTTTTTGAAACGACCCGTACCATGAAAACCGATTATCCGGTCGAAAATGCCAAATATCATGTCGGCATCTGGGACTTCGGTGAGAAATCCAATATTGTCCGGGAACTGATGAAAAGAGGCTGCCACGTAACGGCCATCCGTCCGGAAGCCAGTGCGGAAGAGATCAAGGCCCTGGATCTGGACGGCCTGATGCTGTCCAACGGCCCCGGAGACCCCAACGACAACCCTTCGATTATTAAAGAACTGCAGACGATCATTCAGGATAAACGTCTTCCCATCTTCGGCATCTGCCTGGGCCACCAGCTGATGGCGCTGGCTCACGGGGCCAGGGTCACCAAGCTCAAATACGGTCATCACGGGGCCAACCAGCCGGTCAAAGATCTTCAGCAGGACAAGATCTTTATGAGCAGCCAGAACCATAACTATGCGGTCGATGCTTCGACCCTGCCTTTGGGCTGCCGGGAGACCTTCATTAATTTAAATGACGGTTCCAACGAAGGCGTCAGCTATGACGGCTGCTGCCAGGCAACGGTTCAGTTCCATCCCGAGGCTTCTGCCGGTCCTTTGGACTGCCAAGGCCTTTTTGACCGCTTCATTGCGGAAGTAGACCGGTACAAGACCGAGAAGGGAGAATGACATGGCGCTCAATCCGAATATCCATAAAGTGTTAATGATCGGTTCCGGACCGATCGTCATCGGCCAGGCAGCTGAATTCGATTATGCCGGTACCCAGGCCTGCCGGGCGCTGAAAGAAGAGGGCCTTGACGTGGTCTTGGTCAACTCCAACCCGGCCACCATCATGACCGACAGTGCCATGGCCGACCATATCTATATCGAACCGCTCAATCTTGAAACGGTCGAACGTATCATTGAAAAAGAAAAGCCGGACAGTGTTCTGTCTACCCTTGGCGGACAGACGGGCCTGACCTTGTCCATGGAACTGGCCAAGAGCGGGTTTTTAAAAAGCCATAATGTCCGTCTGCTAGGGGCAGATCCTACCACCATTGACAAAGCTGAAGACCGCCAGATGTTCAAAGACACCATGGAAGCCATCGGCGAACCGGTCATTCCGTCCAAAGTCGTCAACACCATTGAAGATGCAGTCAGCTACGCTGACGTCATTGGTTATCCGGTCATCGTGCGTCCTGCCTTTACCTTAGGCGGGACCGGAGGCGGCATCTGCAATAACGAGGATGAACTCAGAGAGATCTCCGAAGCCGGACTTCGTCTGTCTCCTATTACCCAGGTCCTGATCGAAAAAGGGATCGCGGGATGGAAAGAGATCGAGTTCGAGGTCATGCGGGACTCCAAAGACAACTGCATCACCATCTGTTCCATGGAGAACTTTGACCCTGTCGGCATCCATACCGGCGATTCCATCGTTATCGCTCCGGCGGTGACATTGGCGGATAAAGAGTACCAGATGCTTCGAAGCGCTGCCATCAACATCATCCGCGCCATGGGGATCGAGGGAGGCTGCAACGTCCAGTTTGCCCTGCATCCGGAGAGTATGCGCTACGCGGTCATCGAGGTAAATCCCCGTGTGTCCCGTTCTTCCGCCCTGGCCTCCAAAGCGACCGGCTATCCTATCGCCCGCGTGGCCACTAAGATCGCCCTGGGTTATACCCTGGACGAGATCACTAATGAAGTAACCGGCAGGACCAAGGCCTGCTTCGAGCCGGCCCTGGACTATGTCGTCGTAAAGTTCCCCAAATGGCCTTTTGATAAATTCGTATACGCCGACCGCCGCCTGGGCACCCAGATGAAGGCGACCGGTGAGGTCATGGCCATCGGCCAGACCTTCGAAGAAGCGCTGCTAAAAGCCGTTCGCGGCGCCGCTATCTCCGAGTTCGACCTGGAAGTTCCCGAGTTTCAGGCAATGACCGACCAGGAACTGTCCGACAAGATCCTAGCTCAGGACGACGAGAGGCTGTTTGCCCTCTACGAAGCCCTTCGCCGGGGATGGACCGTGGACAGACTTCACCAGATGACGCTGGTGGACGAATGGTTCCTTAATAAATTAGTACACATCTGCCAATTGACCGACGCTATGAAGAAGGGGCCGGTCGACCAGGAGCTTTATCATCAGCTTAAAGTCTTCGGCTTCCCCGACAAGGTCATTCCCCGGGGCAGCTGGACCCATGAGAAGGCCGTTTATCAGATGGTCGATACCTGCGCGGCCGAATTCGCGGCGGAAACGCCTTACTTTTACGGCGTGCACGGGCGAACCGATGAAGCAGTTCCCTTTATTAATGAACATAAAAGCGGTAAACCGGTCGTCATGGTATTCGGATCCGGCCCCATCCGCATCGGACAGGGCATCGAGTTCGACTATGCCTGCGTCCACTGCGTCTGGGCCCTGCAGAAAGCCGGCTATGAGGTCGTTATCGTCAACAATAACCCCGAAACCGTTTCCACCGACTTTAACACGGCCGACCGCCTGTATTTCGAACCGCTGACGGATGAAGACGTCATGGACATTGTCCGGACCGAGAATCCGGTGGGGGTCGTCGTGGCCTTCGGCGGTCAGACAGCTATCAAGCTGACCAAGGTGCTGAGCGACAATAAGGTGCCCATCATGGGTACGCAGGCGGACAGCATCGATGAGGCCGAGGACCGGGGCCGCTTTGACGCCCTGCTTGAAAAACTGGGCATCTCCCGCCCTAAAGGAACGGTCGTCCATACCGAAAAAGAAGCGCTGGCGGCTGCCTTCCGCCTGGGCTATCCCGTTCTGATGCGGCCTTCCTACGTTTTGGGCGGCCAGAACATGATCATCGCCCATTCGGACGAAGATATCAAAGAGTATATGAAGATCATCCTGGAACATGAGGGTGATAACGATGTCCTGATCGATAAATACCTGATGGGTACCGAGCTTGAGGTCGACGCCATCTGCGACGGTGAAGACGTGCTGATCCCCGGTATCATGGAGCATATCGAGCGGGCCGGCATCCACTCCGGAGACTCCATAGCCGTTTACCCGGCCTGGAACGTTTCCGCCAAGATGACCGAAAAACTGATCGAATATTCGACCGAAATGGCTAAGTCCCTGCGGACCAAAGGACTGATCAATATCCAGTACATCCTTTATCAGGACCGCATCTACGTCATCGAGGTCAATCCCCGCTCCAGCCGTACCGTCCCCTATATCAGCAAAGTCACCGGCGTTCCCATGATCGACCTGGCGACCCGCATCATGAACGGAGAAAAGCTGAAAGACATGGGCTACGGCACGGGTCTGTACCCGCACGGCCCCATCTACGCCGTTAAGGTGCCTGTCTTCTCCTTCGAAAAACTGCATAACGTTGATACCATGCTGGGCCCTGAAATGAAGTCGACCGGCGAGGTGCTGGGAATTGCGACCACCATGGAAGAGGCCCTGTACAAAGGACTGGTGGCGGCCGGCTATCAGATGAAGGCCAAGGGCGGTGTTTTGATCACTGTCCGCGACTCCGATAAGGCGGAAGTCGCCGGGATCGCCAGACAGCTTGCGGATATGGGATTCAAGCTGTACGCGACCAGCGGCACTGCCAACATGCTGCACCTGTACGGCCTGGAGGCGGAAGAGGTCCGCAAGATCCATGAGGGGTCTCCCAATACGACCGACCTTCTTGAAAGCGGAAAGATCCAGTATATTATCTCGACATCGGCCAAGGGCCGCATCCCGGCCCGCGATTCGGTACAGCTGCGCCGCAAGGCGGTCGAGCTGGGCATCCCCTGTCTGACGGCTATCGACACGGCCCAGGCTCTGGCCCAGAGTTTGAAGAGCCGCTACCGCAATTACAACTTCGAGCTGGTGGATATCAACCATATGCGCCACGAGAAGAAGACCTTGAGATTCGTCAAGATGGAAGCCACCGGCAACGATTATATCTATTTCGACTGCTTCGACCAGTATATCGAGAATCCGGAAGCCATCGCGGTCCGGTACTCGGCGCCTCATTACGGCATCGGCTCCGACGGGGCTATTCTGATCCTGCCTTCCAAGATCGCGGACGCCAAGATGCGTATCTTCAACCGCGACGGTTCCGAGGCCGAGATGTGCGGCAACGGCATCCGCTGCGTTGCCCGCTACCTGTACGAGAGCGGACGGGTGCGCAAGGAGGCCATGAAGATCGAGACCGGAAGCGGCATCAAATCCGTGTCGCTGGAAGTTTTCGAGGGTGAAGTCAAGTCCGTGACCGTGGATATGGGGCCGGCTATCCTGGATCCCGCACAGATCCCGGTCAAGCTGGAAGCCAACGAAAACGGGAGCGTAGTAGGGCGTACGGCCAAGGTTGCCGGCGGTACCTACGTTGTCACCTGTGTTTCTATGGGCAACCCCCATGTGGTAGTCTTTACCGATCATTTAAACGATCTGGATCTGGATGAGATCGGACCGAAATTTGAAAACGATCCCCTCTTCCCCGAGAAGGTCAACACCGAGTTCGTGGAAGTAGAAGATTCCGGCCACATCCGCATGAGAGTCTATGAACGCGGAAGCGGGGAGACCTGGTCCTGCGGCACCGGTGCCTGCGCAGCGGCGGTCGCATCGGTCCTGAACGGCTACTGCCGGAAGGACCAGCCCATCACCGTCACCTTAAAAGGAGGAAAACTGATTGTCCGGTATACTGACGAAACCGTCTATATGACGGGCAATGCTCAGGTCACCTTTACCGGAGAAATCACTCTGTAAATTGTATGGAAGACCTGCTGGCAGGACTGAATGAGGAACAAAAGCTGGCGGTAACCGAAACAGAGGGCTACGTCCGGGTCGTTGCCGGGGCCGGTTCCGGCAAGACCCGGGCCCTGACCCATCGTTTTGCCTATCTGGTTAACGACCTGGGCATCATGCCGGGCAATATTCTGTGTGTTACCTTTACCAACAAGGCCGCGACCGAGATGCGCCAGCGGATCCATAATCTGATCGGGGACAACGATACCGGTCTGATCAATACCTTCCACGGCTTCTGCGATACCGTTCTGAAGGAGGACAGCAATCAGGTCCAGTATCCCAAAAGTTTTCTGGTGCTGGACAATGCGGATATCGACGCCATGCTGGAGATCATCTACGAGGAGAGGGGACTGACCCTTCGCGACATGACCTACACCTCGGCCCGGGACATGATCGAGATGCGCAAAACCGTCAGTCAGACGGATTATTACCTGGACATGATCAAAATGTCGCCGGAGGATCTGAGACAGAAATATCTGCAGGCAGCCGATGCCAAGGATATTATTTTCTACGGGTATCTGTATCAGGAAAAGAAGTGTTTCGGGCTTGATTATAACGACCTGATCATGTTTACCATGTATATTTTCGACAGCAGTCCCGAGGTGCGTCTCAAGTGGCAGCAGCGGCTGGAATACATCATGGTGGATGAGTTCCAGGACATCGATCCGCTGCAGTACAAGCTGATGGAAGTGCTGGCCGGCTATCATAAGAACCTCTTTATCGTGGGCGATCCCGACCAGACCATTTACACCTGGCGGGGGGCCAGCAGCCGTTTTCTGATCGATTTTGACAAGAACCACCCCGGCACCAAGACCATCCTTATGACCAAAAACTACCGGTCGACGCCCCAGATCATCCGGGCGGCCAATACCCTGATCGCCAAAAACACCGAGCGGATCGATAAATATCTGATCTCAATGCAGGAAGACGGACCCAAGGTCCGCGCATGCCACACCGAAGATACGTCGCTGGAAGCTAAATGGATCGTCAAACAGATCCGTCAGCTGACCGGACAGGGAGTACGGCCTAGGGATATTACCATCCTCTACCGGGCCCATTATGTGACCAGGCCTTTGGAAGAGGTTCTGATCGAAGAAAAGATTCCTTATACTATTTATAGCGGCGTCCAGTTTTTCGGCCGCATGGAGATCAAAGATGCTCTATGCTATCTGAGGATGATCGCCTATAAAGATGACCTGTCCTTCCTGCGCATCTGCAACGCTCCTAAACGCAACCTGGGCAAGAGGCGCATCCGTTTTCTTCAGCAGACGGCGGAGAAACAAGGCTGGACTTTATACGAGAGCCTGAAAAATACCCTGGACGATCCCATTTTTAAAGGGACAAAAGCGGGGGATTTTATCGACCTGATCGAGTCTTATTCCAAAACCTACTCCGGGCGTCCTGTGTCGGAAGTGCTGGAATCGATCCTTGATGACAGCGGCTACGAAAAGATGCTGCGGACCGAAGGGTCCCAGGACAGACTTGACAACCTGGCTGAGCTCAAGCAGTCCGTATATGAGTTCGAAACGACCGGCGGGGAAGAATCGACTCTGGAATCTTACCTGTCTCACGTGGCTATGTTTACCAACAGTGATATGGCAGAACCGGGGGATAAAGTCAGACTGATGACCATTCATACCGCAAAGGGCCTGGAATTTCCCTATGTTTTCCTGTGCGCCATGAACGAAGGGGTCTTTCCCTCCCGCAAGACCGATACCAGAGAACGGATGGAAGAGGAGAGGAGGCTGGCCTTCGTAGCCCTTACCCGGGCTGAAAAGGGCCTGTACCTGTCGGAAGCTTCCGGGCGGAATTTTGACGGGTCCAACCGCTATCCTTCCCGTTTTATGCTGGACATCGATCCCGATGCGCTTGAATGGGATCAGAAGCCGGAAGACAAGCTGATCCAAGAAGCGCAGCATTATATCGACAGCAGCTCCCGCTGGATGATCTCCGGAAGCGATCTGCCTCAGTTTCAAAAGGGAGACCGGGTCCGCCATCCTTCCTTTGGAAGGGGGACGGTCGTGGATCTGGATCAGGGCCGCAAGGCAGTCATCATTAAGTTTGACAAACTGCCTACTCCCCGGGCCATATCCATCCGGGCAAAGATCGAGAAAGAATAAAGAAAGGCACCCACTTGCTATCCAGGTAAAGGTGGGTGTATAATAACTGTATCCGGCCTTCTGTTCCGGATGCATGCACCAGTAGTTCAGCGGCAGAATGCAAGCTTCCCAAGCTTGATATGCGGGTTCGACCCCCGTCTGGTGCTCTTTTTTGGACCTGCTTTTGCCGGCTGATTTTTCAGCCGGTTCTTTTTTTGCCCCCGGATCTGATCCGGTACGGATTTTATATCGGCAGGTGACCGGGGCTTGGCAGATGTGATATACTTAACAAGTGCATACACATGCAGTTTGCCTGCTGGTTTCGGCGGCAGGATCGAATCGAATATGCAGGAAGGTTATCATATGAAAGTATATCTGGAAGAAGGGGCTGTTCTGCCTCAGCGCGCACATGATACCGACGCGGGACTCGATCTGTTCTCCCGTCAGCAGCAGGTGATCAAGGCGCATGGGTCCGCTGTATTCAAAACAGGGGTCCATGTTCAGCTGCCCCAGGGCTGCTGCGGACTGATCGTCAGTAAATCCGGCCTTAACATCAAACATGACATCACTTCGTCAGGGCTGATCGACGAGGGCTATGAGGGCGAGATCTGCGTAAAACTTTACAACCACAGCGACAGTGATTATACGGTCATGGCCGGCGATAAGATCACGCAGATGGTGGTCATTCCCATCCGTTATGAGCCGGTCGAGGAAGTCAGTCATCTTGAGGCCGTTTCCGATCGGGGATCGGACGGGTTCGGAAGTACCGGCCGCTGAAAGTTTAAGCGCTGTCCTAAGTGTATGTAACAGGAGAAATAAAAAGTACTATGAAGAGAAACATTTCATATTTTAAAAGAAGCCTTGCCGCGGTCCTCTGTCTGGTCATGACAGCCTGCCTTCTGGCAGGATGCACCGGTTCCGCCACCGAGTCGTCGGAAGATTTCGGGGGCAAAACCACGACCTTTACTTTGTATACCCGTCAGGCAGGCGCTGAAAAGGCAGCCGGTTTCGGCATTACAATGCCTTCGGATATCACCAAATATAAGGATGTGGATTACCGCTACTTAAAAGACAACGATCCGCAGCTTCTGGAATATGTTTTTTACGATAGTGACGGCCAGGAAGCGGTCCGTATCCGCAAAGCCGTTTCGGATGAGAAGGACATCAGCGGCAATCCCGTTTTTTATACCAATATCAAGGATGTGACCCTGGACAACTTCAAGGTAACGTTGAAGTATAATCAGGACGATATCATCAAGCTGGCGGTCTGGAACGACAGCGGCAATGCTTATGCTTTGTATTTCAACCAGCCTGTCGACCAGGAGACAGCTGTCTTCTGGGCTAAAAATATTCACTGATCCGCACGGTTAAACGCATTTATGGCCAACATTAACGACTATATCATCTGGCGGGGCGACCTGCCGGTTTCACCGGAGTTTCCTTTTAACGAAGTGGACAGTATGGTGCTGGCCCGGTTCTCTTATCTGGTCATGCAGAAGATCGACATGGATGCGGTCGAAACGGTCGGGGACATCAGCTGCAAAATGAAGGATCTGCCGGAGGGAGCTTTCCGCTACCATGGGGACATGCAGCTGATCCACTTAATGGGCGAAAGCGTCCGCTTCAACGATATGAAAGTGACCGATTTCGTGCTGCACAATAACGAAGAGATCGAAAAACAGTTCGGCGCCGTCACCATCCACTATCTGGAAAATCAGATGTATATTTCCTATATGGGCACGGATGCATCCCTGGTCGGCTGGAAAGAGGATTTCAACATGTCCTTTATGGATCAGGTGCCGGCTCAGGCCGAAGGACTGTCCTACCTGACCAAAGTCTGTGTCAAATATCCCGGCCGGCGCCTGAGGCTGGGAGGACATTCCAAGGGTGGAAATGTCGCTATCTATGCCGGGATGAACGCTCCTTTGTGGATCAAGAGAGCCATTATTTCGGTAGATAGTTTTGACGGTCCGGGCTTTTCCCATAAGCAGGTCAAGGAACATGAGGGGGATCCCATCCTGGGCCGCATTCAGAATTACATCCCCCAGGATTCGGTCTTCGGACGCATCCTGGAGCACGGCGAAAAGAGCCAGATCGTGCAGAGCGACGAGAAGAAACTGATGCAGCATGATATTTACAGCTGGCAGGTAGTCAAAGATCATATGGTCCATCTTCAGGAGCTGGGAGAGGAAGGGGACATGCTGTACCAGATCTTCGCCGACTGGCTCAAAGAGAGCACCCCCCAGATGCGGGAAGTTTTCGTCGACGGAATGTTCAAGTTGTTTGCCTCAGCGAATGCGGAAACTTTTTCGGGAGTCAGAAAGGCCATGATGCACAATATCCCTCAGGTCTGGAAGACCTACCGGGATTTTCCCGAGGAAGACCGTAAAACGCTGATCAAAATGTGGATGCTTTTTGCCAAAAACTACACGAATTCCTTTATCGAGCATAAGGTATATTCGCCCGATGACGACGTGCAGGATGACAAAGAGGATAATATAAGGGAAAACAAAAAAGAAAAGACAGCGCCCGAAAGTCAGACGCTTGACGGTAAGGAGGAATAATATGGCCGTTTGGAAACACAAACAGATCAGTTCTACCGTGCATGAATTTTTGGACGAGGGAATGGCGTCCTTTTATGTCATCTGCGGCGAGCAGACGGCTCTGGTGATCGATACCGGTATCACCGAGGGAGAGCACATCACCCCGGAGATACGCAAGTATACGCAGCTGCCTCTGCAGCTGGCCGTGACTCATTTTCATATCGATCACATGCATCATATGGACGAGTTCAAGACGGTTTATCTGAATCATAAAGAATTCACCATGCCCCATGATTTCTTCGTTCATCATATGGCCGGCAAAGACCTGGAGGAGCAGGTAAAAAATACCATCGATATCCATACCGGTTCGGTGATCGATCTGGGCGGACAGACCGTCGAGGTCATCGAATGTGCGGGTCATACGCCCGGCTCGGTAACCTTCTGGGACCGTGAGCAGAACCTTTTGTTTACTGGAGATGCAGTCGGTTCCGGAGTGGGTGTCTGGATGCAGCTGCCCGGAACCTTGTCTGTGGCGGATTATGAAGTCAGCCTGAAGAATTTTTTCGCTTATATTGCCCCCAGAGCCATGGATCCTTCTCTGCCGACCCTGCGCTGCTTCGGCGGACATGATCATCAGCCCGAAGAAGCCCGTTTTCTGCCTTACAACCCCCTGAACCTGGGCCTGGTCGCCGATCTGATCGACCTTTGTGATAAAGTGGTAAAAGGAGAGATCGTCGGCGATGACTGGGATGCTCCTACTTATATCGAGGGATCGCCTTCCAGCTATGCCCGCTGGGGCCGTGCCGAGCTGATTTATCGAAAAGACCACATTTGCTAAAAGTTCTTGCTTTTTCCCTTATCGATACGTATAATGGGGAACAGAAATCTTTCTGGAATGTTCGATAACCTGTTATTTTGAACCTACAACCTTTTATTGGGAGTTCTATATCATGTTAACCGCATTCGATGTCAGGCCTCAAAATAATTCCGTTAAAGGTTCCGCCCTTTCGGCGGAGGAAGACAGACAATGCTTTGCGGACACCCACCTAGCTTATGCTAGGAGTCAAAAGGCAGGACCGGCACTCCGGAGGATTTGAGGGCCTGTAGCGCAGCTGGGAGCGCGTTCGGTTCGCATCCGAGAGGTCGAGGGTTCGAATCCCTTCAGGTCCACCAAAAGTACCTTACTCAAACTTTTATGCCTAAAAAAATATCCATCGTTTGAGTAAGTTGACATATTTGATGGATTATCAACGTCAGAAAGG
>OMYN01000012.1 GCA_900315265.1 uncultured Eubacteriales bacterium | reverse complement strand
TTTCAAAGTTCCGACTGCCGGCTGGCCGACAGGTCATGCGCCTTACTCAAGGCTTTTGCAGTGCCTTTCGCGCGGCGACCTATATATAATACTACGCAGAGAATTTACTGTCAACATCTTTTTTAACTTTTTTCGAAATCGATCGAAGCAAATCAATGGATGTCAAGCAAAGCACATTGGCTAATCACTCTCGCGTGCTTTGGGAATACTTTAGGATATTTCCGTCAGCAAATCGTTATTATACTCGGATTCTAAAAGAATGCAAGAGAAAATTCAAATCTTTGCAAATTTTTCTCTGGCAATCGCCTCAGCCCTCTCAGCCAAGGTCTCTACAGGATCCCGGTCCAGCAGGACAGCCTCCTTTTCGGCTCTCAGCCAGGTCAGCTGGCGTTTTGCAAAGTGTCGGGTATCCCTTTTCAAGATATAGACCGCTTCCTCCAGACTGGTATTACCGTCCAGATAATCCAGGATCTCCTTATAACCTAATCCCTTCATCGATACCATATCTTTGGTCATTCCCTGCTCTTTAAGACGCCTGACCTCATCGACCAGCCCGTCCTCGATCATCCTGTCGACACGAAGATCGATGCGGTCGTAAAGTTCCTGCCTGTCCATACACAGCACTAAAAAACAAAGCTGATACGGGGACGGTTTCTCATGCAGGCGTTTGTTGTAAGAACTGAACCTTTCACCCGTATCCATGGTATATTCCAGAGCGCGGATGACTCGTTTGCGATTGTTGGGATGAATGGAAGCAGCGCTTTCCGGGTCCAGGGCCGTCAGCCGGCGGTGCAGCTCGTCCGTAGAAAGCTCCTCCAGTTCCCGCCGCAAAGGCCCGTCCGTCGCCTCCTCGGCAAATTCTGCTCCGTAAGCCAGGGCATGGATGTAAAAACCGGTCCCCCCGCACAGGATGGGCAGACGGCCCCGGGAGGAAATGTCTTCGATCGACGCGGCGGCTTCCCGGCAGAAACGGGCCACGTTCCACTCCTCATCGGGATCGCAGATGTCGATCAGATGGTGAGGTACCCCCTTGGTCTCTTCCGGCCTTATCTTGGCCGTACCTATATCCATGCCCCGGTATACCTGCATGGAGTCGGCTGAGATCACCTCCCCGTTCATTTTCAGAGCCAGCTCGACCGACAGGGACGTTTTGCCCGAGGCGGTCGGTCCGGCAATGATCAGCAGCGGCTGCTTCATGACAATACGCTCCTTTCTGATTTTCCGGTCTTGGAATGTCTGTCTAAAAACGTTCTACACGATCCTCTTAAAACGCTTTTCCATCTCGTAACGGGCGATCGAGATAATGGTGGGGCGTCCGTGAGGACAATTGTAAGGATTCCGGCAGGCAAACAGCTGTTTGAGCAAACTATCCGCTTCCATAAAACTGATCGCATCGTTGCCTTTGACAGCCGCTTTGCAGCTCATCATGGCAATCTTTTCGAACAATAGATCCCGCGTCGCGTCCATCTGACCGTCGCAGATCATATCGATCAAAGCGGCAATGTCCTCGGCGGGCAGAGGCTTTCCGAACAGGAAGGGGACTCCCCGCACGATGACCGAATCCTCGCCGAAAGCCTCCAGGCGGTAGCCCAGCTTTTCAAAAACGGGCTGGCAGCTATCCAGCTGGACCACGCTTTTAGGAGCCACATGGCACACGACCGGCGTCATCAGATCCTGAGAGCTGATCCCGCCCTTATCCAGAAGTTCCCGGAACTTATCATAGTAGACCCGCTCGTGGGCAGCGTGCTGGTCCACTATGTAAAACACGTCCCCCTCCTCGGCCAGCCAGTAAGTCTTAAACACCTGACCGATCAGGCGTAAATGATGAGGCCGGCTCCGGTCCGAAACAGCGGCCTCTTCTTCCACAGGAAGCTCAGGCGCCTGAGTCCTATCCTCGTGAACCGTGATCTGTTCGCCGGAGAAAGGCTGGGCAACCGGCTGCGGATTCTCTTCCGACTTCCCCGTTTCAGGCTCAGATTCATATTTGACCTTGTCCGAGTCTTCACTGTACGCCTGCATGGTAGGCTTATACGAAGCCGGCTCCTCCTTAAGGGCAAACGGTCTGTCTGTCGAAGGTTTCTGCCAATGTTCCTGATAATCCTTTGTTATCCGGGCCCCCTTGGGAGGAAGATAATAAGCCGGCGCATCCGTCCGCCAAGTACCGGCATGTTGCTCTTCTGCGGACATTGCATTCGCATTTCGAAGCTGTTTGTCTATGGCGGACACGGTCTGGCGAGGCTCCTTGGGCTCAGATTCTTCGTTTCGAGCCTTGGCTTCGGGCCAGATATAAAAACCACCTACCCGGCTGATCAGGTTTTCTTCCTTCAATGTTTTGGAGATCAGATCATATACGCCCAGGCGGGTCCTCTCCTCTTGCAGAAAACGGATCTCCATCTTAGTAGGATGGACATTTACGTCCAGACAGGCCGGATCCATGTTCAAATGCAGGATCGCTACCGGGAAAGTGGACGGGAAGACATAGTCCTTATAGGCTTCGTCCAGCACTTTTTCCAGCATGGCGCTTTTTACATAACGGCCGTTGATGAAAAAGTTTTCGTAATTGCGGTTGGCCCTCATCATCTGGGGGCGGGATATAAAACCGGTAAGGGTCATCTGACTGTGCTCCGACAGATCGACCGTCCCCTTGACACCGATCATCTTATCAACGATTTCCCTTCCGTAGACTGCATAGATACTGTTTTTCAAACTGCCGCTGCCGTCCGAAAACAAGGCCGCTTCCTTCTTACCGTTCATATAACGGAAAGAGATCTCCGGATGTCCCAGTACCATCTTCTGCATAAGGTCGGTGATATAGGCGGCTTCCGCTGCCGGTTTCTTTAAAAACTTGAAGCGGGGCGGGGTGTTGTAAAACAGATTTTCCACCTTGACCATGGTACCCACCGGACAGGCGGCTTCTTCGTACAACTTTTCTTCTCCGCCCTCGATAATAAAACGGATACCGGTCAGTTCGCTTTCGGTACGGGTCACCATCTCTACTCTGGCTACCGCGGCAATGGAAGCCAGTGCCTCGCCCCGAAAGCCCAGGGTTGCCTTTTCTTCCAGGTCCTCGACCTTGCGGATCTTACTGGTGCTGTGGCGCAGGAAGGCCGTGCGCACCTGTTCTTTATCGATGCCGCATCCATTGTCCGAGATCCGGATCAGGCGGATACCGCCCCCTTCGATCTCCACGGTAACTTTGGAAGCCCCGGCATCGATGGAATTTTCCACCATTTCCTTGACCACCGAAGCGGGCCGCTCCACCACTTCTCCGGCAGCGATCTTATTTACGGTCGCCTGATCCAGCAGTCTGATTGTTGGCATAATTTCGCTCCTTGATACAAAGTCCCGCCGGACTATCTGCCTTTTTCTTAATCGATCGTGCTCTGCCACTCATAGATCTTCTGCAGGGCCTGAAGAGGAGTCATATGGTTAAGGTCCAGCCCGCGCAAGTCTTTCAAAACCTTTTCTTCTTTCGTATTCCTCTTATGTTCCTGAGGGGCCTTCTTCGGCTCTTCCGCATCTTCGGCCGCAAAAAGCGACATCTGTTCTTCGGACAGATCGACCGCTTTGGCCTTGATATTTTCGGCATTCTTGGCAATATCCCGCCCTAACAGATCTGCCAGGATCTCATGAGCCCTTTTCAGTACCCAGTGGGGCAGTCCGGCCAGACGGGCAACCTCGATACCGTAGCTCTGATCACCGCCGCCCTCCTGGATCTTATGCAGAAAAATAAAATCTTCTCCGCTTTCTTTGATGGTGACCGAATAATTGCGGACACCCTTGATCTGTCCCTCCAGCTGGGTCAGCTCATGATAATGGGTCGCAAAAAGAGTCTTGGCTCCAATGACCTTGGGGTCGCTTATGTATTCGACGACCGCCCAGGCAAGACTAAGTCCATCGAAAGTACTGGTGCCGCGCCCGATCTCATCCAGGATCAGCAGGCTGTTGCGGGTAGCATGGCGGAGGATGTTGGAAACTTCGCTCATTTCGACCATAAAGGTTGACTGGCCGCGGGCCAGGTCATCCGAAGCACCGACGCGGGTAAAAATACGGTCCGCAATAGAGATGCGCGCGCTGTCCGCCGGAACGAAGCTGCCGATCTGAGCCATCAGGACGATGGCGGCCACCTGCCTCATGTAGGTCGATTTTCCGCCCATGTTGGGGCCGGTGATGATCGCGATGCGGTCATCCTGCATATTCATATCGGTGTCGTTGGCGATGAAAGTATTATCCGGCAGCATCCTTTCTACTACGGGATGACGGCCTTCTTTAATGACCAGTTCGCCGCCGGGCGGCAGGATCTGGGGCCTTACGTACTGATAACGGTAAGCGGTATCCCCCAGGGACCGAAGGCTGTCCAGCTCGGCTACCAGGTTCGCAGCGCTCTGTATACGCCCCATGGCTCCCAGCACCGTCTGGCGGATCTTCTGGAACAGATCGTATTCCAGCTCCTCCAGCCGGTCCTTGGCTCCCAGAAGGGTGTCCTCTATATTTTTCAGTTCTTCAGTAATATATCGTTCGCCGTTGACCAGGGTCTGCTTGCGGATATAACGGTCCGGTACCAGGCTGGTCTGTCCCTTGCTGACCTCCAGATAATAGCCGAACACACGATTGTAACCGACCTTCAGATTTTTGATGCCGGTCGCTTCCTTTTCCTTTGCTTCCAGCTGTGCCAGCCAGGAAGTGCCGTCTGTGGCGGCACTCCTGAGCCTGTCGACTTCCGGGTCATAACCGGTCTTGATCAGTCCGCCTTCCCGAAGGGATATGGGCGGTTCGTCACTGATGGCTTTATCCAGAAGTCCGGCAATATCGTCCAGAGGGTCCAGTTCTTTCTGGATCTGTAACAGCCTGTCAGCTGTCGTATTGGACAGCAGGTTGATGATGCCCGGCAGAAGCAGCAGAGAATTTTTCAAGGCGACCAGATCCCGGGCATTAACAGAGCCATAGCTGACACGACCCATCAGGCGCTCCATATCATAGATGCCGGACAAAAGCTCCTTGAGCTCCTGGGACAGCATGGGGTCGCGGACAAAATTCTCCACGCAGTCCAGCCTTTGGTCGATCGCGTCCTTGCGGATCAGGGGCTGTTCCAGCCATTTTCTCAAAAGGCGCCCGCCCATGGCGGTCTGCGTCTGGTCCAGCACCCACAGAAGGCTGCCGTGATAGCTTTTATCGCGCAGGGTCTCGGTCAGTTCCAGATTGCGGCGGGTAGCCGCATCCAGCACCATATAATCCGCCACCGAATAAGTCTTGACATGATTGATGTGGGTCAGTTCCCTCTTCTGGGTCTCTTCCAGATATTCCAGCAAAGCCCCGGCTGCCGTAACGCCGATGTCCATGCTTTCCATGCCCAGCCCTTCCAGGTTGAGCACTCCGAACTGATGAAGGACCTTGTCTTTGGTACGGTCATATTGAAAGTGAAAAGAGGGATAGGGATTGACGTACACCTTGATACGGTCCCTCAAAGAGTCGAAGCTCAGGCTCTGCATGTCGGCCAGTTCCTGATTGACCAGGATCTCGGAAGGCTGAAACTTAGCAAGTTCGTCCATCAGCTTTTCCTCTTCCGCTATCTCCGTCACCAGAAACTCTCCGGTCGTAATATCCGCCACCGCCAGGCCGATCGCATCGGCGATGCGGTTGACGCAGGCAATGTAATTGTTATTTTCAGACAGCTGGGCGTTCATGGAGGTGCCGGGGGTCACGATACGGGTGATATCCCGCTTGACCAGCCCTTTTGCCAGCTTGGGATCTTCCAGCTGGTCGCAGACGGCCACTTTATAGCCTTTATTGACCAGGCGCTGGATATAACTTTCCACCGCATGATAGGGGACGCCGCACATGGGAGCCTTTTGTTCCAGGCCCGAATTCCGGGTGGTCAGGGTCAGCTCCAGTTCTTTGGCCGCCGTTACCGCGTCCTCGAAAAACATCTCATAAAAATCGCCCAGGCGGTAAAAAAGCAGGCAGTCCGGATATTCCGCCTTGATAGCCCGGTATTGGTCCATCATAGGGGTCAGCTTGCTGTTTTTATCCAGTTTTTCCTGGCTCTGGTCTACCTTTTCGCTCACTCTGCAACCTCATCTCGTAAATGTCCGATCATATAAAACGCCGTCGTCTGGTCGATCACGACATCCACCGTCTGCCCGATCAGGCACTGGGGCGCCGTAAAATGCACCAGATGGTTTTCGACCGTGCGGCCGGACAGCATACGGCTGTCGTTTTTGCTGACCTCTTCTGCCAGCACACTCACCGTCTGTCCCTTCCACTTTTTCATGTTCTCTGTACCGATTTCTTCCAGGACATCCAGCAGTTCCTGGAAATTCTTTTTGCTCTCCTCAGGCGGCACCTGCTGCATGGACGCGGCAGGAGTGCCGACGCGGGGTGAATAAATAAAAGTGAAAGCCCCGTCGAAGCGGACTTTTCGGACCACGTCCAGGGTTTCTTCAAAATCGGCCCTGGTTTCGGTCGGAAAGCCTACGATAATGTCGGTGGTGATGGAAACACCGGGGACCGCCTCTTTCAGACGGCGGACTTCATCCAGATACTGGTCTTTTGTGTAATGGCGGTTCATGAGCCTGAGCAGACGGTCGCTCCCGGACTGCAGAGGCAGATGAAACTGGGGGCAGACCTTATCCAGGCGTCCCATGGCATCGATCAACTCCTGGGACAGATCCTTGGGATGAGAACTGATAAACCTGATACGCTCCAGGCCCTCGATTGCATTGACTTTTTCCAAAAGCTGGGCAAAGGTGATGGGATGATCCAGCCCCCTGCCGTAAGAATTGACGTTCTGGCCCAAAAGCTGCACTTCTTTGACCCCGCTTTTGACCAGGGCCTCGATTTCCGCTACGATGTTTTCCGGCTCGCGGCTGCGCTCACGGCCCCGTACATAAGGGACGATACAATAGGTGCAGAAATTGTTGCAGCCGTACATGATGTTGACAGAGGCTTTAAAAGGATATTTACGGATGGAAGGCAGGTCTTCGACGATGTCTTTCTGCTCCTGCCACAGATCGATGATCTGATCTGGGCTGTCCAGCATGGCTTCCATCAGTTCGGGAAATTTATAAATGTTATAGGTCCCGAAGATCAGATCCACCTGGGGATACGATTTTTTCAGCTTTTCAATGACCGTGTTTTCCTGCATCATACATCCGCACAGGACGATCTTCATGCCGGGACGTTTCTGCTTGAAGGATTTCAGATAACCCAGGCGGCCGTACACCCGCTGTTCAGCGTTTTCCCGGACGCAGCAGGTATTGTAAATGACGATGTCGGCCTCTTCCTCCGCAACGGGTCTGGCGCCGATGCTCTCCAGGATACCGGTCAGTTTTTCGGAATCCCGGGCATTCATCTGACAGCCCATCGTAGCGACAAAGTAAGTCCGGGGGCGGTCCGGGCGGTTTTTGATGCGCTCGATACAGGCCCGCTCCCTTTGAGCCTCTTCGGCTCCTTCCTGGTGATAGGCGGGGCGAAGGTCTTTTATCCCCTTTGTACGGTCATTATTTGCCATGGGTCACTCCTGTATGTATTCTCAGATCCGGTCAAGAAAGGTTTTGGAAAAAGAGCCGATCTCCTGCGGGTCCGCTTTCTCAAAAAATCGGAAAAGATCGCTTTTGCGGACGAAATGACGCTTGCTCTTCAGTGAATCTTTAAAGATCGCAACGGATCGATCCGCGGATGGATCCGTGGATTTATCCGTTGATCGATCCGTGAATGCTTCCTTGGGCACTTCCAGATAGATGTCCTCCGGCGCCTTCAGGTAGCACTGGGCTGCCCTGGCCGGTCTGCGTTCGGAGGCCGGTATATCGAAACTCAGACTTTTATGGACGATCTCAGAGGTGGCGGGGAGATAATAATAATTTCCGGGATCGGACAAATAATACTTAAGCTGTCCGGCATCTTCTGCCTCCGGAAGGACGATCTGGATCTCGTCAAGTCCCGCTTCCATACGAAGAAGAAAAGACGGCGATCCCGGGCCTGCTTTTGCTTCGAAGGGGACACGGGCTTCCAGACTGACGGGCATCTGACTGTTCCAGGCAAAAACGACGGTACTGCCCCTGAGCCTTGCCATGAGGGGATGTCCCTTTTCCAGGATCCCCAATAATTCATCTACTTTCAAAAGGTCCCGCAGGTTGACGATATCTTCGTAATTGTGCAGAAGCAGCGTCTTTTCAAGCCGCGGATCCTGAGTCTTTTCGTATTCATCAAAGACGTCGATCAGCTGTCCCCCGTCAAAGGGGTCTTCACGGCCTATGCCCAGACAGGATTCGACCGTTTTCAGCTTCATGTTGGGCCAGCCGAAGAATTTCTGATGTCGGCGGTAACGCCTCATCAGATCGACGGATCGGACAAGATCAGCCTTTCCGGCCGCCTCAGGCGTCCACTGCCGTAAGAGCCGGGCCCGCTCCCTGATGAAGGGAAGGTCGAACATGTCTCCGTTATAGGTGATAAGAGTATCGAAACCGCTCAGAAATTCCAGGGCTTCTTTCAGCAGCAAGGCTTCGTCCTGCCTGCGCGAGGCCAGATACTGACGGGCCATGACGGTGTCATTTGTATAATAGACCAGGCCGATCAGATAAATGGTGTCGTAAGTCCGTGAAAAGCCGGTCGTTTCGATGTCCAGAAAGCAGATCTTTCCGGGGTCCCCGAAGGTCGACAGGACTCCTTGTTTTTTCTCTCTTTCTTGGGCCGTTTCCACGATAGCGGACTCGATCACACGCATAAAAACCTCTCTTTTTCCAAGGTTACCGGGTCAGCGCATTGACCACGCCTTCGATGATGTCATCGGGAGTGGACGCTCCGGCGGTGATGCCGATCTGGCGGCAGCCTGAGGGAATGGGGACCTGATCCAGCTGGGATGCGTTCTCGATCAGATAGCTGCTTTGGCACTGCCGGCTGCACAGCTTGAGCAATTTATTGGTATTGGAACTGTTCCTTCCCCCGATGATCAGGCAAAAATCGCTTTGAGCGGCCAGTTCTACTGCTTCTTTCTGATGAGCCCGTGTTGCCGTGCAGATCGTCGAGCAAACATTCACATTATACCCTTGCCCCTTCAGAAACTCAACGACCCGCTCCATCTCGAAAGTGTCGAAGGTAGTCTGCTGGACACAGGAATATTGCCGATCCTTAGGAGGTGGGTCCTTCTTGATTTCGTCAAAGCTGCGATAGATCAGAGGTTCTTTCCGGCACCAGCCCCTGATCCCCCTGACCTCGGGATGGCCGGGGTCGCCAAGGACAAGGATGGTGCGTCCAAGCTTCTCTTCCTCTCCCACCTTTTGATGGATAGCCTTCACAAAAGGACAGGTCCCGTCGATCAGGTTCAGGCCTTTGGCTCTGAGCGTCTCCTCGACGGTCCGGCTGACTCCATGGGCCCGCAGGATCAAAGCAGCACCGGAAGGCAGAGTATCCGCCATTTTCAAAGCTTCCTCTTCCGACACGCTGTCGATATCCAAGGCATGGATACCGGCCTTTTCCAAACGGTCTACCTGATCTTTGTTATGGATCATAGGGCCCCAAGTCCAGGCTGACGGCTGGTGGAAACAAATATCCAAAGCCCGCCGGACACCGAAACAAAAGCCCGCTGTCTTTGCTACCACGATCCTCGTTTCCGGATGTTGGGCCATGTGCAGACTGCCGTCCGTATAAGAAGATTTCATACCGATGCCCGGCTGCCGGCGGCTTTCTTTCCTGCCCGGCATTCCTCGATCAGGCCGCAGACTTTTTCAACGACCTGGTCTTCGGTCATATGGGTGGTGTCGATCAAAACGGCATCGTCCGCCTGTTTCAGCGGGGCGATCTCGCGGTGCGTATCGCGATAGTCCCTCTCTTTGATTTCCTCGATAATGGTGTCCAGATCGGGATGCGGTTTTCCGGCTTTTTCCAGCTGCAGGAAACGGCGGCGTCCCCGTTCGGCCGGATCTGCCGTAACAAAGAGTTTGAGGTCCGCATTAGGAAGGACCACCGTGCCTATGTCCCTACCGTCCATGATCACGTCATATTTTTCAGCCGTACGGCGCTGCAGAGCCAGCAGCTTCCGGCGCACACAGGGATAGACAGCAGCCTTACTGGCATCCGCCCCGGCCTGGGGCGTGCGGATGGCTCCGTTGACGTCCTGACCGTTGACCAGGACGTGCTGCTGGTTCTGGCTGTCGTAGATCACCGAAATGTCGATACCGTCCAGCGCCTTTTCCACGCTTTCTTCGGAATCCAGATCGGCCCCTTTTTGCCTGAGCGCATAACCGGCGGCCCGGAACATGGCACCGGTATCCATGTACTGCAGTCCCATTTGCGCAGCAGCCCTTTTGGCAACACTGCTTTTCCCGGCTCCGCCGGGTCCGTCAATAGCGATATTCATGGCTTTATCCTTTCAGAAAACGGGCCGCGCCTTCTCCAGCCGCGCGACCGGTCGTAAATGCGATCTGCAGATTATAGCCTCCGGTCACCGCGTCCACGTCCAGCATCTCGCCGGCCATGAACAGGCCCGGAATGGTTTTGACCATCATGGTCGAGGGATCGATCTCTTTCACACTGACTCCACCCATGGTGATAATAGCCTCGTTATATCCCCCGCAGCCTGTGATGTGAAGAGGCAGATCCTTCAAGACATCTACCAGCCTCTGCCTTTCTTCGCGGGTCAGATCGTGAGCAACCTTGTTGGGCCGGACATCCGCCTCTTTCAATACGATCGAAATCAGCCGTTTAGGTAAAAGATCCTCTAAAGCATGTCTCATCTCGGAATTATGGTAGGTTTCCAGATCGCGGATCAGCCGTTTATCCAACGTTTCCTTATCCAGAGCAGGCTTCAGATCGATCGACAGGACCAGACCGGCTTGCTCGTAGGTTAGATGTTTCTTTCGCAGATACTGCTGAATAAAGGAGGAAGCGCTTAGGATCACAGGTCCGGAAACTCCGAAATGGGTAAACAGCATCTCGCCGAACTCTGAAAAAAGAGGCTTTGAGGAGTGATCTTCTTCCCGCCGGATCCGGATGGAGATATTTTTCAGGGACAGGCCCATCAGCTCCCGGCACCACAATTCCCGGCAGGTAAAGGGGACAAGAGAAGGACGGCAGTCGGTAACATCTAGGCCCAGATGAGAGGCCCAGCGAAGGCCGTCTCCGGTCGATCCGGTCGACGGATAGGACAAGCCGCCTGTCGTAACGATCATGGCAGGTGCGCTAAACTGTTCGCTGCCGGTCCGGGCCGTAAAAAGGTTTCGTCCGGGATCAAAACTTATCGAATCAACGTTGCGGCCGCATAAGACCCTGGCTCCGGACCGTTTGACCAGGCCAAGCAGCCCGTCGATGACATCAAAAGACCGGTCGGAGACCGGAAAGACGCGGCGTCCCCTTTCGGTCTTTACCGGAACACCGTTTTCTTCCATTAGGGCGATCATGTCCGCCGGGGCGAAGCGGCTTAGTGAAGAGTACAAAAAGCGGGGATTATTGACCACGTGGGTCATAAATTCCCGCATATCACAATTATTGGTCAGGTTGCAGCGGCCTTTTCCGGTTATACCAATCTTTCGTCCCACCTTCTGGTTCTTTTCCAAAAGCAGCACGGAGCAGCCCATCGAAGCAGCCCGGGCAGCCGCCATCATACCGGCAGCCCCTGCCCCGACCACGATCACATCCGCGCTCTTCTGGAAAGACCCTTGCCTATTCGTATCTGTCATGAAAGTATTACCTTGTTGCTGTCTTGGTCCTCGGTCATCGTTTCGTAAACGTCGTAATCCTTCCAGATCCCTTCCAGAAGGTCAAAACGCTGTTCGACGACTTCGGTCCGTTTTTCAGACAAAAGTACCAACAGCGCATTCAAAAGGCTCATGGGCCCTACCAGCGAATCCACCATGGAAGCCATGTCCGTATAAGCCTTCAGCACGCAATCCGCGCAGGCCGCTATGGGCGACTGATCGGAATCGGTAACGGCTATGACCGAAGCCTGCCGGTTTTTGGCAAACTCCATGGCCTTGACGGTCCGTTTGGAATAGCGGGGGAAACTGATACCGATGACGCAGTCCTGAGGGCTTACCTTCATCATCTGCTCAAAAGTCTCGCTGAAAGTGTTGGTACTGATCTGATGGACATCATCCAGCAGGAAATTCAGATAATAGCCCAGGAAGAAAGCCAGAGGAGCGGATGACCGAACACCCAGCACATATACCGTTTTGGCCTTCAGGATCATATCGGCGGACTTTTTTAAGGTGTCCTCGTCCAGAAGGCTCATGGTCTCCTTAATATTGGCGATATCATCGTTCATGATCGAAATCATAGGATGATTTTCATCCATCCGGCTGCGGCTGACTTCCATCTTCTGCAGGGTGGTCAGCCGGGTGCGGATGATCTCGGAGATAGCCCGCTGCAGGCCCGGATACCCGTCATAGCCCAGTTCGCTTGCGAAACGCACGACCGTCGATTCGGACACGCCTACCACCGAACCGAGTTTAGCAGCGGTCAGATACACGGCCTTATCGTAATGATCGGTAATATAATCGGCCAGGAGTTTCTGTCCTTTGCTGAACGTGGGGTACATTGTACGGATCCTGATCAGTACGTCATCCTGTTTCATGAAATTAGTCCTCACTTTTCAAAGATTGTATTTCACTATCACTTAAAATGCGATACTGTCCCTCTTTTAAATTTCCAAGCTTAAGGGGCCCTTCCTGGATCCTTTTCAGCTTAAGGACCGGGAAGCCGACTGCCTTGGCCATACGGCGCACCTGATGATTTTTTCCTTCATAGATCGTGATGCGGATGCGGCTGTAGTCCTTTGCTTTCAATACCAGTTCCACCTGGGCCGGCGAAGTCCTGTATCCGTCATCCAAGAGGACGCCGTTTCGCAGCTGGCCCAGCTCCTTTTCGCCTATCGCGCCCTTGAGCTTTGCCTCATAGGTCTTAGGGATATGATGGCCCGGATGGGTCAGATAATTGGTCAGCTCTCCGTCGTTGGTCAGCAGCAGAAGTCCCGTGGTCTGATAATCCAGCCGCCCTACCGGATACAGGCGAAGGCCCGGCATGTCGACCAGATCCGTCACACAGGGGCGGGCAAATTGGTCGTGAGCTGTAGTCACATAGCCTGCCGGCTTATTGATCATGACCGTCGTAAGCGGCTGCTCTGCCGTTACTTTCTGCCCGCGGAAGGTAACTTCGTCCTTATCGGGGTCGATCTTTTGTCCCATCTCTGTTACGACACTGCCGTTGACAGCTACCAGTCCCTGACGGATCAGATCCTCCGAGCGGCGGCGGGAGGCAATGCCGCAGTCAGCCAAAAACTTTTGCAGTCTTTCTTCCATCCCTTACCTCTTTTTCAGTCTGTTTCGGTCTCCTTATCTTCTTGTTCTCCGTCCGATATGTCTTTAAGTGAATCTGCCTGCGGATTTTTCTCCTGTGGAAAATCCGGCAGTTCTTTGATGCTGCTCAGTCCGAAATGACGCAGGAAACTGTCGGTCGTACATAACAGGACCGGCCTTCCCGGCGCCTTTAAGCGTCCGTTTTCTTCGATCAGATCCAGTTCGATCAAGCGGCTGATGACGGCATCCGAAGAAACTCCCCGGATATCGTTTATCTCCTGTCTGGTGACGGGCTGGCGGTAAGCCACGATGGACAGGACCTCCATCTGGGCCGGAGTCAGCCTGGTCTGCTGTTTCACCTTATATAACCTGACGATGTCCGGATAGTAAGCTGGTTCCGTCGTCATCTGGTACTGATCTTCCAACCGGATGATACGGATGCCGCTTCCCCTTTGCCGGTAGCTTTTTCTCAGCTCTTCCGCCAGTACCCGGCACTGGTCTTCGGTGATGCCCAGTGCCCCGGACAGCGCCGTCACCGAAACGGGATCGCCCGATGCAAACAGCATCGCCTCCAGTTTATTCAGCTCCAGGCGAAGGTCGCGCCCTTTATCGGTCATTTCCATCGGTGTGTTCCCCTTCTGATTTGCTGCTGGCAATGATATCGCCGAACAATTCCTTCTGAGTCAGCGCCACCTGGTCCATGCGGGACAGCTCCAGCATGGCCATAAAATAGGTGATCTCTTCCTCGCGGGAGCGGCTTTTCCTGCGCAGATCATAATAACTGATCTTTTCCACCTTCTCCAGGGTCTCTTCCAGAGCCCGGATCTTATCGGCCACCCGGTAGCGCTCTTTGGGGACCCCTTTAAAGGAAGCTCTCTGGTAATCGATACTTTCCTGCCGGCTGATCAAAAGGCCCCGGTACAGATCCCTCAGGCTCTCCAGATCCACCTTGTCAAGAAGAGTGCGGACACTGGGCAGCAGTTTTTGTCCCCGGATCGTTTCCGGCTGACGCAGAACGAAACCGTGCTGAGGATCTGCCTCGGCCTGTCTCAAACGGGCGGCTGCTTCTTTGAAACGCTGATACAAAAGCAGGCGCCGGATCAGCTCCTGCTCCTGGTCGTCTTCCTCCTCGTCCTGCTGCTGGGCCATGGGAAGCAGTTTGCGGGCCTTGATGCTGATCAGTGTGGCCGCCATCACGATAAATTCGGAGGCCACGTCCATGTTCATATCGTCCCAGCTTTTCAGATAGGCCAGATACTGGCGGGTGATCTCCAGGATGGGAATGTCGTAGATATCGACCTTATTTTTGCGGATCAGATGCAGCAGAAGGTCAAGGGGACCTTCAAAGACCGGCAGCGAGACCTTCAGTTGATCGTCCATTGCATTCTATGCATTTTGCTCCTTGAAGATCAGATCATGCCGAAGTCTTTAGCCAGGCTGCGGAAGCCTTCCAGCGACCCGTCCACGGTTTTTTCGGATACGCAGAAGGCCAGGCGGAAGTAGCCGGGGCAGGCAAAGGTAAAGCCGGGCACGATCAGGATATGATATTTTTTCGCGGCTTCGGTAAAGATGCGCTCATCGGCTACCGGGCTCTTGGGGAACATATAGAAAGTTCCCTGAGGTTTGACCATCTGGTAGCCGTCCCGGGTCAGTTCATCGTAAAGCACCGCCAGATTGCGTTTGTAAAGGCTGATATCGGTCGTTTCGTCCACGCAGCGTCCGATCACTTTCTGGAATAAGGAGGGGGCGTTGACATAGCCCAGGATGCGGTTGGCCGTCGATGCCGCCTGAGCGACCTCTTCAAAGTCGGTCATAGCCGAATTGATGACCAGGAAACCTATGCGCTCTCCCGGAAGTGACAGAGATTTGCTGTAGGAATAACCGACAAAGGTATTGGCGTAATATTTGGGAAGATAGGGAACGGTGTGTCCGTCGTACACGATCTCGCGGTAAGGTTCATCCGAGATCAGATAGATCTCGTGGCCGTATTCTTTCTGCTTGCGGTCCAGAAGATCCGCCAGTTCTTTGATCTGCTCTTCGCTGTAGACCGCGCCGGTGGGGTTATTGGGACTGTTGATGATGACGGCCTTAGTCTTGAGGCCGATCTTCTTCTCGATGTCGGGAAGGTTCAGCGAAAAATCATCATAGTTCGGTTCCGCGACCACGCGCACACCGTCAAAGTTATTGATATAGTTGTTGTACTCGCCGAAATAGGGGGCCTGCAGAACGATTTCATCGCCCCGGTTGATCACCGTTTTCAGGGCAACGTTAAGAGCTCCGCCGGCTCCGACGCACATGACCAGGTTGGCGGCCGTGTAATCCATGCCGAAACGGCTGTTTATGCTTTTTGCTACGGCTTCGCGCACATCCTCATACCCGGCGTTGCTCATATAGCCGTGAAGAGTGAGCGTGTCGGTGTTGTTGAGCAGATCGATAGCGGCCGTGCGGACGCTGTCCGGGGTCGGCGTACAGGGGTTGCCCAGGGAGAAGTCATAAACATTGTCCTTTCCGAACTGAGCCGCCATTTTTTTACCTTCTTCAAACATGGCCCGGATGGCAGAGCCGTTCTTGGCCAGATCCTGCATTTTTTGAGAAATCATGAATCACACCTCTGATTAAAATTCATAGTTCAATTTAATAATGATAACACGCGTCTGACGGACCGTCAAATCAAAAGCTCTTCCGACGCGGCGATTAGGACCCCTCTAAGATAGACGAACAGCCGCGTCCCGCTGACTTCCGACAGGGTTTTGGTCCCGGCCGACGTTTCATTGGCCAGTACCCGCCACTGAGTGCATACCGGCTCCTTCTGACCGTTTTTCAGGTCAACCCATTTGCCTTCATTTGAAGCGTTGAAGCAGACTGCCATCATTCTGGGCTCTCCCTTTTTCTGCCCTTTGATAGTGTAAGCGACCACCTGATCCGATGCCTGGCAGAAGGTAATGGAAGAAAGGGCCTTGGAAGTCGGGTCGCTGAAGGGAGAGAAAGACTTGCGGATACGGATCAGCCCTTTATAATAGTCGACCAGTTCCTTGAACGATATGGTCCGCTGCCAGCGGAGCTCGTTAATGGTGGTATCGGAGTTATAGCTGTTTTCGATGCTGTATTTGCTGCGCCCGAACTCCTCACCGGACTGGAAAAAGGGCATGCCCTGGCTGGTCAGGACGATGGCCGCCGACAGTTTATTGACCGCCAGCCGGATCATCTCCGGATCATCGTATCCGGACCCGTCTCCCCTTATGGTCAGTGAGATCTTATCCCACAAAGTGTAATTATCATGGCTGCTGGCGTAAGTGACGGTCCGGGTCGGCCTTTGCTTTGCCGGATCCCTTACCTGCCCTTTCACAGCACTTACGATCCGCCCTTCGAAACCTTTTCCTCCATTGATAAAGCCCAGATCATTGACATTGAAAGCGGATCCCTTGATGGCGTCGCGGGTAGCATCCGAAAAAACGGCGATGCCTTCTGCCAGTTCATCGCGGTGGGCCATATCCGCCGGGTGAGCCCATTTGGGCATGACAGGTGGCAGGGCGTACCAGGGCTCCCCGTACAGGATATAGGATTTGCCGTTGTTAAGGTCGTCGAGCATGGCCCTGATCTCGTTCATGGTCTCAACATCATGGATGCCCATCAGATCAAAGCGGAAACCGTCGACATGATATTCCTGAGCCCAGTAGCGGATGGAATCCAGCATATAAAGCCGCATCATGCTGCGGTCGCTGGCCGTTTCACAGCCGCAGCCGCTGGCGTTGGCAAAGCTGCCGTCCGGCATGGTGCGGTGATAATAATAGGGCATGGTCAGATGCTGAAACGATTTATCCGAATAATAGGTATGATTGTAGACCACGTCCAGGATGACGCCGATGCCTGCCCGGTGCAGGGCCAGGATCATCTGCTTCATCTCCCTTACCCTTTTTGCCCCGTGATAAGGATCCGTCGAGTACGACCCCTCAGGGCAATTGTAATTAAGGGGATCATAGCCCCAGTTGTAGGCATCGCTGTGTATGTTGTATGTAGACTGCGTTGCATAATCCGCACAGGGCAGCAGATGAACGTGCGTAATGCCCAGCTGTTTTAAATAGTCCACGCCGGTGGGATGGATGCCGTCTCCCATGACGGTGGTCCCATTCTCGGTAAAGGCCAGGTATTGTCCCCGGTGCTGCATACCCGATGTATGAGCGTAGGAAAAGTCCCGGACATGGGTCTCCCAGACGATTGCCTGGGTATTGCTGCCGGTAAATTTATAATGATCTTCCTGCCAGCCCCGCGGGTTGGTCGAAGGAAGGTCGATGATCATACTGCGCCGCCCGTCCACCCCGCAGCTTTTGGCGTACACATCGGCCGTTTCCTGCGTCTGCCCGCCGATGGTTATGGAGTAGGTGTAGTAAAGGCAGGCTAGATGCCCCTTCAGACTGGTTTTCCATATGCCCGGATAGTCCGTGTCCTGATGCAGTGGATAAGCTCCCAGAAAGCGGGCTCCTTTTTCCTGATCCGTACCGGTTTTATACAGATTGACCTCGATCGACTCAGCCGCCGGGCTCCATACTTTAAATGTCACGCCACGGCTGGTCACACGGGCTCCCAGGTCATTTCCGTAATAGGTATAGACCGATTCAAATTCGGCGGAACTGTAATAAGCCGCCAGCTCCGGAACGCTGGCAAAAGTTTTTCCGCCTATGGTAATGTGAATAGGCTTTGCTGGATTTGACATCTGGTCTCACTTTCTGTTGGGATAGGTCAGGGTAGTTTGTAACCCGGCCGGGTCCTGCTGCCCGTCCAGGTCCCTTCCGGCTTTGTGACGGTCCCTTTTTTCGGCCTGCAGCATATTGTAAAGGGTCTGCCCCTGTAAATGATAGGCAGCCATTGTTTCTTCGACTCTTTGTAAAGCTTCCTGTTGGCTTCTTTGGCGCTTTCCAACTGCGAAGGCTGCCGGATGGCCCGTATCATCAGGTTTTTAGGAGTGTGTTCAAGAGGTATAAATTCCAGCACATCGACTTTATACCCTTCCGACCGTAACAAATCGGCTCGGATGGAATCCGTCAGTAAGGCACAGAAGCGTTCTTTGATCAGGCCGTACTGGCTTAACGACAGAGCCATGTCTTTTCCGCTTTCCAGGTTGATTTCATGCTGGCAGCAGGGGACCGAATAAATGCGTTTGGTCCCCCAGCTGATGGCGTTGTAGAGGGCATAGTCCGTCGCGGTATCGCAGGCATGCAGGCTGATGACCATGTCGACATCAAACTGGGGCTGATAGCCATGGATGTCGCCGACTTCAAAGTGCAGATGATCATAGCCGTATCGCCCGGCGATCTCGTTGCAGTGAGCGATCACGTCCGCCTTCAGATCCAGGCCGACGGCATCTACTTCTATTTTTCTGACCCTGGTCAGGTAATCATATAAAACAAAAGTAAGGTAAGACTTGCCGCAGCCGAAATCAATAATATTCAAATGGCGGATCGACGGTTCGATCCCCTCGTCTATGATTTCGACAAAGCGGTTGATCTGGCGAAACTTATCATAGCGGGACTGAACGACCTTTCCGTCCCTGGTAACGACACCCAGATCGATCAGAGGACGCGGAGCGTCCTCGGCCGAAAGGAGATAATTTTTTTGCCGATTTTGATTTTCTATATCGCAGGCAGGGCATGGGACCAAGTCACCCCCGCTGTCTGCTTTTTTGAAACGATAAAGGATCTTTCCCTTTTTGGATACGCGGATCAGGACGCTTCCCTGTGTGCAGAAGCCGTCTAGCTGGCTGAAATGATCGGAGAGTTCATCGATCAGCGCCTGCTGCAGCTGCCCGGTCTCGATGTTTTGCTGAAAAGACTGCTTTTCGGTGTACCGAACGATCTGCCACCGGGGCTGCTTTTGGACCAGCACCGGACGGACTTCGGCTTTGCGGAAGCCGTCTGTGCTTTTTTGTCTTGGATCGCTGATGATCAGCCGCTGAATGGTCAGCTGGCACAGCTGGCCCACTGCTTCCTGTAGAGTCATGCCTTACCTGCTTGCTCCTCTTGAATCTTAAGGGTCTTACGAATCTTTATCACTTTCTGGAAGACCCTGTATTTCATTTCTTTATAGTTAGTGATTGTAACATATATTTAAGCAATTTCATAGAGAAACAATACGGTAGATATAATGCAGGCGGCCGCTTCATATAAATAATTAATGCTGCACTCAATAGAAAAATTATATAAGTACCGTTGGTTTTTTATATAAGGTCTTATGCTTGTTGCATAATCCCATCCTCACACAAGATCCCTCCGGGAATCGCAAAAATCCTATTGACTTTTAACCGGAAATACCATATTATAAGAAAGTCGCTTGTAACAATATGTTTGAGCGGTGCAAAGGGGTGTAGTTCAATGGTAGAACGGCGGTCTCCAAAACCGTTAATCTGAGTTCGACTCTTAGTACCCCTGCTGAACATAAAAAACGGAACCAAATGATGGTTCCGCTTTTTTGTTTATAACGAAATTTGCCTCCGACAATTGCTGACTGGCAACCAGCCGAGCGATCAGTAATTGACGGAGGCAAATATTTTACATGGTCTCCAGCACCCCTTTAAGGACCTGGATCATCTGATCGACATGTTCCTTGCCGATGACCAGCGGAGGTACGAAACGGATCACATTGCTACCGGCCGAGATCAGCAGGCAGCCGTTCTTGATGCAGCCTGCAACGATGGGACCTACCGGAACGGTAAACTCCAGACCCTGCATCAAGCCCATGCCGCGGTGGTCGCAAACGCAGGGAAACTGCTGCTCGACCTCTTCCAACTTCTGATATAGATAAGCACCTACCTCATTGACATTGTCCAAAACATGCTTCTTCTCGTACAAATCGAAGACGGCATTGGCTGCTGCCGTAGCCAGGGGATTGCCTCCGTAGGTCGAACCATGGTCTCCGGCTGTCAGAGCATTTTCTGCCTTTTCACCGACTACGAAAGCGCCGATCGGGACACCGCAGCCCAGCGCCTTGGCCGAGCACATTACATCCGGAAGGACATCGTAATACTGATAGGCAAACATCTTGCCGCTGCGGCCCATGCCGCACTGAACTTCGTCCAGGATCATCAGGATGTCTTTTTCATCACACAACTTGCGGATGCCCTGTACAAACTCTTTCGAAGCCGGATAGATACCGCCTTCGCCCTGGATGGTTTCAAAAAGGATGGCACAAGTTTTATCGGTCACCTTGGAAGCAACGTCATCCAAGTCGTTAAAATCGGCAAAAACGATCTTATCGATCAGCGGTTTGAAAGCTTCCTGATAATGAGCACTTCCCGTTACTGACAAAGATCCTAAACTGCGTCCGTGGAAGGAATGATTCATAGCGATTATCTCATGATCCGTCGCGCCGTTATCTTTCAGCCAGGCATACTTACGGGCTACTTTGATGGCCCCCTCGATGGCCTCGGTACCGCTGTTGGTAAAGAATACCCTTTTCAGGCCGCTGGCTTTTGCCAGATTGGCAGCGGCTTTAGCCATAGGCTCCGTATAATACAGGTTGGAAACATGGATCAGCTTATCGATCTGATCCTTGAGCGCCTGATTATACTCCGGCACATTATAGCCCAGGGCCATGACCGCGATACCGGCGGCAAAATCCAGATATTTCTTACCTTCTACATCGTATAGATAAACCTCGTCCCCATGATCCAGCGCTATGGGAAAACGATTATACGTATGGATCAGCGATTTTTCCGCCAGATCCATGACCTCCTGATTCGTCATAAAACTATTCCTCTCCAATCCTATCAGACTCTGTAAAAAATCAGCAGCCGGGCCAAAGAAAGGCGGCTGCATAGCAAACGATTATACGGCCGAGTACTTTACATCTTCGTCTTTAATGAAAGCAGTTCCGATACCTTTATTGGTGAAGATCTCCAGAAGCAGGCAGTGAGGGATACGCCCGTCCAGGATGTGGACCCTCTGTACCCCGCTTTCGATCGCGTCGATACAGTTCGAAAGCTTTGGAAGCATACCGCCGCCGATATATCCGCTCCTGATCAGTTCCTTAGCCTCGGTATCGATCAGTTCCGAGATCAGAGTGGACTCGTCTTTGGGATCTTTGTAGACTCCTTCGATATCCGTCAAAAAGGCCAGCTTTTCGGCCTTCATGGCTTTTGCGATCTCACTGGCGGCATCATCGGCATTGACATTGTAAGTATGATAATCCTCACCGAGAGCTACCGGGCAGACGATGGGCAGAAAATCCTTTTCCAGAAGATCATACAGGATCTTGGGATCGACTTTGGTGATCTGTCCCACATAACCGATATCCTGTCCTTCCGAATATTTCTTGGTCACCGTCAAAAGGCCGCCGTCTTTTCCACTGATGCCGGCCGCTTTTACGCCCAGCTTTTCCACCCGCTGGACCAGATTTTTATTGACCTTGTTCAGCACCATCTCCACCAGCTCCATGGTGGCTTCGTCCGTCACGCGAAGTCCGTTGACGAATTGAGGCTCCATCCCTAATTTGCCGACCCACTTGCTGATCTCCTTGCCGCCCCCGTGCACGATGATGGGCTTGAAGCCGACCAGCTTCAAAAGGACCGCATCCTCGATCACGCTCTGTTTAAGGTCATCATTGACCATAGCGCTCCCACCGTATTTGATGACGATGATCTTGCGGTTAAAGCGCTGGATATAAGGCAGGGCCTCGATCAGCACGTTGGCCTTTTCCAGAATGGGCTTCATATCTTTATCTGTCATCTTTTCACTCCTTATGACCGGTAATCGGCGTTGATGGAAACATACTGTTTGGTAAGATCGCAGCCCCAGGCGGTTGCCTTTTCGCTTCCTAAATGCAGATCCGCCTTGCAGGTGATCTCCGTCTCGGACAGGATCCTGGTAGCCTCTTCTTCGCTGTAGGCAAGGGCTGTCCCGTTTTTCAGGATCTGGATCTTACCGGCTTTGCTCTCAAAAAACAGATCCACAAGGGCAGGATCAAAATCCTCTCCCGAATAACCCATGGCGCAAATGATGCGTCCCCAGTTGGCGTCATGGCCGGCGATCGCTGTCTTGACCAGGTTGGAGGTGATCACTGACTTGGCAATGACTTTTGCCTGCTGATGAGTCTTGGCTCCCACTACATCCATCTGCAGAAGCGCGGTAGCTCCCTCGCCGTCGCCGGCGATCATCTTGCAGAGGGTAAGAGCAGCCTGGTGAAGAGCTTCTGAGAAAGTTTTATAATCTTCATTCTTTTCCGTGATCGTCGGGTTGCCTGCCTGACCGTTTGCCAGCAGCAGGACGGAATCGTTGGTGGAGGTATCCCGGTCTACCGATACCATGTTGAATGTCTCCTGCACATTGTCCAGAAGAGCCTCTTGCAGCAGTTTCTGATCGATACTGACATCCGTCGTTAAAAAGCAGAGCATGGTCCCCAGGTTGGGATGGATCATCCCGGAACCTTTGCACATGCCGCCCAGAACAGCCTTTTTACCGCCGACTTCAAACTCCACCGCCACTTCCTTGGGATGGGTGTCTGTTGTCATAATAGCCTTGGCTGCCTTGTGGCCGCCTTCCAGGCTCTCTGCGCCGTTATTTTCTTTTTCGTCCGCCAGATCCTTAACCAGCTGGTCGATGCCGGCTTTGACTTTATCCATGTTCAGGGGCATTCCTATGACTCCGGTAGAAGCGACCAGTACCTGCCCGGGATCGATCCCCAGGGCAGCGCCTGCCTTTTCAGCCGTTGCTTCGCAGGCCATCAGACCATTGACACCGGTGCAGGCATTGGCAATACCGCTGTTGACCACGATCGCTGTGGCCTGTCCCTTGGCTACGACGTTCTGATCATAAACGACCGGCGCGGCTTTGACCACATTTTTTGTGAAAACACCAGCTGCCTTACAGGGCACGCTGCTGACGATCAATGCCATATCATCGCGTCCCGTATATTTGATACCCGCTGCTGTGCTGGCTGCCCAAAATCCCTTTGCGGCCGTAACGCCGTCTTTTGTCAATTTCATGATGGACTCCTTTCGTAAGGATGCTGCCTGTCAGATCATTGATTGAAAATCGTATTGTTGTCCTGATTCAGGTACATTTCGTAATAATTGCGATCCGTCTTAAAGGACCAGCCCTGGCGCTGCCAGAATTCGTTGCCGCCCTCATTGGATTTGAAGGCGATCAGGTAGGCCCGGTTGATATGCTCCGCTGTCAGCGTGTCCAGAACGGTCTTAACCATGCGGGTTGCAATGCCGCGCCGCCTCAGTTCTTTTTTAACGCAGACGTGATAAAAACAGGCCTGCCGTCCGTCATGTCCGCACAGGACCGTTCCTACGATGCTGCCGTCTTCCTGCTGGGCCACTACGCTGATCCCGGGATTGCGCCTGAGGAAACGGACCACTCCGTCCTTTGCGTCGTCAATGGTGCGGATCCCGAATCCGCTGATCGTTTTCCACAGCTTGATGACCATGTCGTAATCCTCTTCCCTCATGGGACGGATCGTTACTTTAAGTTCCTTTTCCGGATCTTCTTCCTTATGTTTGCTCGTGCTGTCCTGCATTCTGTTTCCTGTCTCTCTGTAAAATTACGGGAAGACGGGGACAAAATCGATCCCTGTCTTTTCATTCAGCCCGAACAGAAGGTTCATGTTCTGAACGGCCTGTCCCGCAGCCCCTTTGACCAGATTGTCCAAAGCGCCCATCAGGACCACCCGGCCCGTCCGGGCATCCACTTTGTAATTAATGTCCACGAAGTTGCTTCCCTCGACCCAGCGGGTCTCGGGAGTCGTTCCGGGGGCCAGCAGACGGATGAAGTACTCGTTTTGATAATACTTTTCGTACGCTGTGCGAATGTCGCTGTCGCTGACGCCCGGCTTAAGACTTGCGTAAGCGGTCACCAGGATGCCACGGTTCATGGGAACCAGATGAGGCACGAAGGTGATGTGTATGGGACTTCCTCCCGCATAGCCCAGCTGTTCCTCGATCTCCGGGGTATGACGGTGGGTGCCGACACCGTAGGCCTTGATGTTTTCATTGACTTCACAGAAAAGATTCTGGGTCTTGGCGGAACGGCCGGCTCCGGAAGTACCGGATTTAGCATCGATGATCAGGCTGTTGGGATCGATCAGTCCCTCTTTGACCAGAGGATAAGCCGTCAGGATGGAGCAGGTCGTATAGCAGCCCGGGTTGGCCACGATGCGGGCTTCTTTGATCTTGTCCCTGTTGATCTCGCACAGTCCGTAAACGGCCTCATCCAGATACTGAGGACTCTTGTGTTTGATCTTGTACCACTGTTCGTAGACGCTGACATCTTTCAGGCGGAAATCCGCGGACAGGTCGATGATCTTGGTTTTTGAAAGGATGTCTTCGTTGACCATGGATGCGCAGAAACCCTGGGGCGTAGCCGTAAAAATGACATCCGCCTCTTCGGCCAGCCGGTCCATGTCATCACCTTTGCAGACATCATCGACTATCTTGAAAAAATTGCCGTAAACCGAAGCAAAAGACTGATCGACATAGCTCTGCGATCCGTACCAGACGATCTTGGCCTCGGGATGACGCATTAGGATGCGGACGATTTCCGCACCTGCATAACCGGTAGCTCCAATAATTCCAACTTTGATCATAGCGTCCCCCCCCCCACTGATATATGATTGACTCGTGAAAATCGTGTACGATAACAATATTCCTTTTTCGTGTCCGGGTAAATTGGCAAAGGAACCGAAAATCACTTATAATTATACATACTTTCTTGGTGAATATTTATATTTATTCGTTTTTAGCTCATAAAAAAGCCGGGAAAGTCAGGTTTTATCCCCAGCTTTCCCGGCCAAATTTGTATTTTTATTAAATCTTTATGAGATTTTATTCAAAATCGACTGAATAGCCAGACGCACCGTTTCCTTGATCGAAGCCGATGGAGATGCGATATCCGATGGTTTCAGGAAGGAGCCGAACATCATATAAAGGATGGCTCCGACACAGACCAGGACCAGGATCGCTGCCAGGATCCACAGGATCACACGGCCGACATTGTGTTTCTTTTTCGGTTTGGAATAATAGGTATCATCGTCATCCGGGTCATTATCACTGTAAGTGCTCTCATCGTCCGCAGCAGCCAGCTCGGCAGCATATTTGTCGAGCTCCTCCAGGCGCTGGGTCCGATACTCCTGAGCTTCCTCAGGGGTCATGCGCTCGATCCCGTTAACAGTACGGACACGCTCGGTCTTTTCTTCTTCAGGAGCCGGCTGGACAGACGCTTCTTCCTCCCGGGTCTGAGCTTCGGCCTCTTCGTCCAGCATTTGATCGGAAGCTTCTTCTTCCTGACCGTCATCATCGGACTGGTCCTGATAAGGCTGGAAATCGTAATCTTCTTCTTCGGGCTCCGGTTCAGGTTCCGGTTCCGGCTCGGGTTCAAGCTCCGGTTCCGGTTCAGGCTCTTCTTCAGGCTCCGGTTCGGGTTCCGGCTCGGGCTGAGGCTCAGGCTCGGGCATAGGTTCAATTTCCGTCTCGGGCTCAGGTTCGGGCTGCGGCTCAGGTTCAGGCTGCGGTTCAGAAATTTCAGCCTCCTGCGGTTCCTCTACCGGTTTTTTATTCTTTTTCTTGACTTCCTTGGCAAAACTCTCGATTTCAAAGGCATCGTCCTCATCGTCCGTAAAAGGCTGTACGACCTTCCTGGTCAGATGGGCACTCTCGTCAGCGACAGCTTCTTTGGCGGGTGCTTTTTGAGCAGGCTGCCTTGCCTGAACTGCCTTTTCCGGAGCCTCCTCTTCTGCTGCTGCTTTCTCCTGAGGGGCATCTACAGAAACGTCTTCATCAAGCTTACTGGCCAAATAGGCAAAGTCGATCTTTTTCTCAGGCTTGGCAGCATTGGGAGCGATCCCGTCGAGCGGTACGTTCTTCACCCGTTCCGGAGCCCGCTGTGCGGGGACATCAGCCGCCGCATCCTCTAAGGCAGGCTGCCCGGCTGTTTTATCGGACGGTTTGATAGAAAGGGTGCTCTGCACAGAAGATGTGCCTAATTCTTCGGTAGAAAAATGGCCGCTGGCCGCCCAGTCACGTTCCTTCTGCGCCAACTCTTTACGGGAGGGCGCCTTATCGGACATGGTACGGACATCCCTCAGAGTGTCCAGATCGTTCCTCATGGTATTAAGGCGCGCTGTTTCCTGGAATTTTTCGTAGGTCTCTTCTTTTGTTTCCCGGGTATTGATCCTGGCTGCCTCAGCCTCGCTCGGCATCTCGCGGAAAGCCTCGATATTGCCGCTCCTTGCCCGGGCAAGGGCCTCCTCACGGCGTTTTCTGCGTTCTGCTGCCTTCTCTTTTGCCTTCTGCTGGCGGATCCTTTCTTTCACGATCAGGAAAGTCAAACCTCCGCCGATCACTAATATTATCAGCAAAATCAGCGCAAAACGGCTTCCGCCGCTCATCAGCATCATAGTTCCTGTCATAAAGCTCATAGCTCACCCTCATGGTTTTCGTTAAATTTACAGAATAAAAGTATAACATTCTTTTCACAAGAAATAAAGACCTGCCTCCTTGATTTTGTCCCGGCAGGTGCCGCTGTCCGGCTGCGAAGACTGTATAAATCATTAGCTGGGACCGTAATCATCCCGGCTCAACATTTTCTATTTTTACACATTCATGCTATAATATTAGTGCAGTTTCAAAATACTTTTACAGGAGGTCGACATGAGTCATATTATCGGACAAAGTCTTCCGAACATCCCCTGGCAGGATAAACCCCAGGGCTATGATATGCCGGTATGGCGTTATACGGGCAACCCGATCATTCAGCGCCATCAGATCCCTTCTTCCAACAGTATCTTTAACTCCGCCGTCGTTCCTTATAAAGGCAAGTTTGCCGGTGTCTTCCGCTGCGATTCCAAGTCGATCAGCATGGACATTTTCCCCGGTTTTTCCGATGACGGTATCCATTGGAACATCAACCCGGATCCTGTCCATTTCGAAGGCGACCCGGATGTTACCAAAAGAGAATACCGGTATGATCCCCGTGTGCTGTACATGGACGGCAAATATTACATCACCTGGTGCAACGGCTATCACGGACCCACCATCGGTCTGGGCTGGACCGATGATTTCAAAACTTTCCACCAACTGGAAAACGCCTTCCTGCCCTATAACCGCAACGGCGTCCTCTTCCCCCGCAAGATCAACGGCATGTATATGATGCTGAGCCGCCCGTCCGACACAGGACATACTCCCTTCGGAGACATTTTCTGCTCACAGAGCCCTGATCTGACCTTCTGGGGCAAACACCGCTATGTAATGGGCACGGTAAATGGTGACGTTTCAGCCTGGCAGTCCAAAAAGATCGGTCCCGGCCCCGTTCCGATCGAGACTGATGAGGGCTGGCTGCTGATCTACCACGGTGTCATCAACACCTGCAACGGTTTTGTATACCGGGTAGGCGTAGCCCTGTTGGACATCGATCAGCCCTGGATCGTTAAAAAGCGCAGTGCTTACTATATCCTGGGGCCTCAGGAGCTGTACGAGCTGGCCGGAGATGTTCCCAACGTTACCTTCCCCTGCGCTACTCTTACCGACGCGGACACCGGACGCATCGCCATTTATTACGGCTGTGCCGATACCGTGACCGGTCTTGCCTTTACTACCCTCGATGAATTGATGCAGTACATGGACGATCATCCTCTGATCCTGTAATAAATCGCACGGGGGTTTTCAAGCAGTGGATCCGATTTGATTTTCTAATATAATAAGCGCTCTTTCTGGTGGTATCCATCGGAAAGAGCGCTTTTTAAGTTGGCCGGTATCAGGTCCCGGGCATGATCCCTTAAGGCTTCAGGATACGGGTCTCGGTAATAGCCAGTGCTCCGGGACCGATGTGGCAGCTGATGCTCAGCGACAGAGGCGCCATATAAATGGAGCGGCCGGGAAAGGCTTTCTGCACCTGTTCTTTCCAGTCGTTGGGAGCTGTCATATCCACCCCGCTGTAGGAGATACCCAGTTGGGTCTCCCCTTTACTATCCCACTCCTTGAAGCGGGTATCCAGATCATGCTGGATGGCTTTGATCATTGTCATCCTGGCGGCCTTCATACCGTGAGCCTTGGCATAAGCGTCCAGCTTGCCGCCCTGGATCTGCAGGACCGGCTTCAGGTTGAGCATGGTTCCGATCGCGGCCGCGGCAGGAGTAATGCGGCCGCCTTTTTTCAAGTAGTACAAAGTCTCCAGAGAAATATAAATGGTCTGGTCATGCTTGGTCTCTTCCAGTTTTTCTTTGATGGCTTTTGCGTCATAGCCGGCATTAGCCAGTGTCAGCGCGTCCAGGATCGACTGCTGCAGGGTAAGTGAGATCCGCTGATTATCGACCACCTGTACCTTCCCGTCAAAGTTGCGGGCCAGCATCTCGGCGCTCTGGCAGGAGGAAGACAGTCCGCTGGACATAGGCAGGTAAACGACCTCGTCAAAGCCCAGGTTCAGGATCTGCTGCCAGAAATCCATGACATGACCGGGAGTCGGCTGAGAGGTTGAGATATCCACGTTTTCAGCTAATTTCTGATAAAACTGCTCCTGGGTCAGGGAGATATCCTCGTAATATTCATTTTTATCGATATAAAAAGGCATAGCCAGCACGAAGATGCCAAGATCTTTGGCCTCGGCCTGACGGATACCGGCATTGCTGTCGGTAGCGATCGCAATTTTTTTCATAGGTAACCTCTTATACGAACGAGCAGACCCTGCTTGTCGTCAATACAGTTTATTTCCTACCATTGTACTGTATTTGCCCTCCCGATGCAAATCAATTAAAGATCCGGATCTGATACGGTTTGCTGCCCTTGACCCGGCTGACCTTGGTGACTCCGTCAAGGGTCGTGACTTCGAACTGCGAATCCACGCGCCCGTACAGGTCCGGAACGGTCACTGTCACGGTCTCTTTCTCCTGAGGCTGATAAACCTTCAAGGTGACATTGTCCGCATAATCGTAATCCGCCCTATCCTCGTGCTGCCCGACAGCCAGCACGGCTCCCTGGCGCACCCACAGCGGAATGTCCAGGTAACTGACTTTTTCCTTTTTCCAGCAGCCCCCCTGACAGGTCTGACCTGTAAAATAGTCCGTCCAGATCCCGGAGGGAAGATAGTATTCAACGATGCCCTGAGGATCCATGACGGGGGCAACTAACAGGGAAGGACCCAGCATATACTGGTTAGCCAGATACCGGCAGCTGCGGTCTTCGGGAAATTCCAGGAACATGGGCCTCATCAGACCGACGCCGCTTTGATGCGTTTCGACGGCGCACTGGTATAAATAAGGCATAAGACTGGCTTTCAAACGGGTAAAAAACCGGAGCACGTCCACCGACTCCTTGTCATAGGCCCACGGTACCCGGTAGGAACTGGACCCGTGCAGGCGGCTGTGGGACGAAAGCAGTCCGAAAGCACACCAGCGCTTATACACATCCGGAGTCGATGTATCTTCAAATCCGCCTATGTCATGGCTCCAGAAGCCGAAACCGCTGCTCAGAAGGGAAAGGCCGGCCCGCAGGGACTGCTCCATGGAGGGATAGTTGGCCCAGCAGTCGCCGCCCCAGTGCACACTGAATTTCTGAGAGCCCGCGGTAGCCGAACGGGCAAAAAGGACTGCCCCGTTAGGTTCATTATCTGCGGCTCCTCCCTTTCTTTTCTGCAGCACCTGGTAGACAGCCTGATTGTAAAGGTAGGTGTAATAGTTATGCATGGACCGGGGATCCGCACCATTGTAATAGACGCAGTCAACAGGGATCCTCTCTCCGAAATCCGTCTTGAAGCAGTCGACTCCCAGATCCAGCAGCTGGTCCAGCTTACTCTGGTACCAGGCTTTGGCCTGAGGATTGGTAAAGTCCACGATAGCCATGCCGGACTGCCACATATCCCACTGCCAGACCGATCCGTCCGGCCGCTTCAGAAAATATCCCTTTTGTGCTCCTTCTTTGAAAAGACGGGAAGCCTGAGCGATGTAGGGGTTGATCCAGACACAGATCTTCAGACCTTTTGCCTTGATACGGCTCAGCATGCCCTTGGGATCCGGGAACACGGCCGGGTCGAAAAGGAAGTCGGACCAGTGATTGCCCTTCATCCAGAAACAATCGAAATGAAAGACCCTCAGCGGGATCCCCCTCTCCTGCATGCCGTCGATAAAGGACATAACGGTTTTTTCATCATAGTCAGTGGTAAAAGAAGTCGACAGCCAAAGTCCGAAGCTCCAGGCCGGGGGAAGTCCCGGTTTGCCGGTCAGATCCGTATAACGGCTAAGGACATCTTTGGGGCTGCTTCCTCCTATAAAGACATACTCCAGATGCTGATCCGGCACCGAAAACTCGACCTTGTCCACATACTCGCTGCCCACTTCAAAGGATACCTTGTCGGAGCTGTTGACAAAAATACCGTAGCTTCGGCTGGACAGGTAAAAAGGAATATTCTTATAGCCCTGGTCACTGGAAGTTCCCGCATCGGCGTTCCACATAGTCAGGCTCTGGCCGTTTCTGACCAGAGGGGTAAACTGCTCTCCCAGTCCGTAGATCTGCTCTCCTACCCCGATCGACAGGCACTGGCGCATATAGTGGGGCTGATCATTACTTACATAGGCATCATCCGTATAATCGTCCAGCACGTAAGCCAGATCGCGGCGGCTGCCCTGGCTTTTGCATTTGAGCTCATCGTCAAAGTAAAATTCGATGTCGCCGTTATCCTTATTGATAACGACCCTGGAGCGGCCTGCCTGAACGGCAACGCTTCCCGGGTGGGCAATACCGGAAGATAGATCGACGGCGCTGACGGACCCATCATCCTCTTCCGTGACCGTCAGGGGCTGATAGTCGGTGTCTAACTCGAAAGCCGGCTCGTTGTTTAATGTGCCCATAAAGTGGCTGGCTTTCAGGGCGATCATGTCGGGGCGGGGCGAGGTGATCTCAAGCGTGAGGGTAACGCCGCCTAAGGTGTCCCCGCGGCCCTTGTTGCGGTGGGCAGGCATGATGACGGTAACTTTTTTGTCTTCCCTGATAACTTCGCTGACCTGGCAGGCACCGAAAATATGAAAGCCTTTAGCCGTCAGCCATTGACCGTTGCTGAATTTCATAACCTTCTCCTTAGCTATCGATTTTCGTTTAATTGTTATGCCGGGACGCGTGCTCAAAGGTCGAGCCTGAGTCCGTCATAAGCCAGCGTAACCGGCGTCCCCTTCAGCATGCCGACCATATCGTCATAAGGAGGATTTTTATGAGGGCTGATATGAGTCCAAAAGACACGGGGCTGGCCTTTGAAGATGCCTTTTTCCCGGAAAAAGTCGATTTCCTCCATAGCCGAGTCCCAGGTCTGGTGATATTTCCCCTTTTGGGCTTTTCCAAAAGTCTCCTCCATGATGACGGCATCTACTTTCAGGCCGGCTATGCAGTCGCGCGTTTCCTGACAATAAGGGCCCGAATCGGTGGCGTAGAGGAAAGACCGTCCCCGGGTGCTGACATAATAGATCATGCCGAAAGATCCGTCTTTATCGATATGAGAAGCCGTCATGGGAATAAAAGTGACTCCCTTGCACTCGTACCTGCGGTAGGGGACCACCTGGGTAAAATCCAGGGCGGCCTCCTCGAAGGTCAGATCCCCCAGGCCCTGCTTCAGATATTTTCCGACGCACTCGCTGCCGAAAATATGCAGAGCGGGGATGTCCTGCTGGCGGGGATAACCGTTTTCAAACCGCTGCTGGGGCGTTTCCCCGGCCGCCTTCAGAGCCCGCTGGCGCCATACCAGATGCTGAGGATAAAAATGGTCCTCGTGAGCATGAGTCACCAGCAGCAGGTCGGTGTCGATAAGGTCTACACCGAATTTTTCAGCCTGTGAAAAAGTGTCGGGTCCCATATCGATCAGGCAGTGATCCGCGAAATGGACCGATGAAGTTTTACGAAGGTTGCGTCCTCCCAGCTGTCTTGCCCGCTGACAATAAGGACAGCGGCACCAGAGGCCGGGATAGCCTTCCGCCGCGGCCGTGCCTAAAAAAGTAAATTCCATAAAAAAGCCCTCCCACTTACAGATGACATATCAATCATAACAATCATTGTAAGTGGGAAGGCATCCATTTTCAAGAAGTTCGATACAGTCTTTTCTGCACCTTTATGAGTGAAGATCCGTGATGATCCTGAAAGCGATCTCATGGATACTGATCAGGGGCTGTCTCATAGCAAAAAATACGATCCCGTGGGCCGGCGCCTTTATCCGGTCTGTAATATCTCCTGTCAGCGGATCCAGGATCTCTGCCAGGATCTCTCCCTCTTCCACTTCGTCTCCGGGATCCCTGAGGCGGTGGAAAATACCGGCGTGCTCGGTATGGATCTTGAGCATTTTTTTCTCTTCGACCACCGTCGGCAAAAATCCGTTACTGCTGGGATAGCGGATACAGCCGACCCGGTTCAGAAAACGCAGGATACCGTTCCTGGCCATCTTTGCGCTTTGGCTGTCGATCATTTCCGTTTCTCTTGTATAGACCGAAAAAGCCTTGGCATCCCAGATCTGCCAGTTGTAATTGAGGGTGGTCGTATCAAAAGGAGTCGGTTCGCTGACCACCACAAAGGGAAGGCCGAACAGATTGCCCAGGCCGGCGTTTTCATAACCCGTATTCATGATCCTCACATGAGGGATGAAATCGCCCGGCAGGTAAAAGCTTGCCAGATGAATACCGTATTCGTATTTTCTGACCACCTGAAAGATCGAGTCCGCGATCCTCTGCGTGGTTTCTCCCTTGTCGTATCCGGGAAACATGCGATTGATGTCCGTCTGGTCCATAGGCCAGAAGCGGCTGTTGACATTCATGGAGAAGGGATTGGCGCAGGGTATGACCAGGACCTGGTGGTCCCTTAAAAATCCGTTCTCCTCTTCCAGGCGGCGGAGTTTATTCACAAGCAGGGACGCGACGTACATCTGCTGGACTTCGTTCCCCCGGATGCCGGCTACTACTGCGCAGGTCTTATGGCCGGATCCGAATGAAAAAGCTCTGATACGGCATGACTCACGGTAGGGCGTATCCAGCGAAAAAATAACTTCTTCTTTCAAGCCTTGTCTTCTTCCTTTCCGGACCGGGCTTTTGGTCCCGATACAAAGATCCGCCCCAGAAGGCTGCCGGGATAAACGACCGGGTATTCCCGCAGGGTAAAAAGCAGACCGTCTTGAGGTGCTTTAATCGTTTCCCGGTCGGTCCCTGTCAAAGGATCCGCAATGACACCGATGGTCTGACCTTTTTTCAAATGTATATCATGCTGAACAGAGGGTATGAAGATACCGGCCGCATTCGCGTTGAGAAATTCGACCTGGTCGCGGCAAGTGACCGGGAAGTGAGTCAGCCTGGTCGGGCCTTCCCAGATCCCCTCGTGCCTCATCAGGTTGAAGATCCCTTCGGTGACCTGCGAAGCATACTCTTGAGTGAGGCGCATGCCAACACCCATCTCTACCACAAGGCAGCGCGTACCGACATCGTTTAAACTATGCGCAAGCGTGCTCTGTAAGACCGTTGCCGCCCCGTGGATCCAGATAAAATCAAGGTTCAAAAGCTGTGCATAGGGCAGCAGCATTTCCTCGGTTTCTTCCGATATCCTGACCTGAGGCAGTTCCCTCAGAAAGATATTAGAAGCGTGCAGATCGATCGCGAAATCCGCTCCTTCCATATCCATAAATGCCTGATTGACGAAATACTCGATCATCGATCCCTGTTCATCGCCCGGAAACGTCCGGTTCATGTCAAGATCAAAACCGGGAATGCCCCGTTTGATCGTATTGATGCCCAGAGGATTCATAGCCGGGTAAATATCGACCGTTCCGTGAAGAAATTCCGGATGTTCCTGTATCCTGCGGTTGACCTGATAGGCGACCAGCTGCCCTTCCAGCTCATCTCCGTGGATACCGGTCACCAGACAGATCCGTTTGCCTGCATCTTCCGCTTCCGGTACATAATGCATTTTTTGCAGCATCAGCTGCTCTCTGACCGGAAGGTCGGTCCTTGCAACGGTGACTACGGTGCCTGATGCTTTTTCTTTCTCCGGACTCATATCTTTCCTGTTCCTCTTTTCGTAACTGCCTTACTGCTGCACCTGCTGTCTCTGCTGCCGGCGCTGCTCCTCTTTTCTCTGCTCCTCATGGACTTCGACCGTTGTGACCGAAGTCTGGATCATCTGTTTCTGCCTTGCGAAACCGCTCATGATACCTGCCTCTGCCGGGCAGTCTGCCGCGTCCCTGCCGCAGGCAAGGCGGACATAGTTTTCGCCGCAGACGCAGCCCCTGGTCGGATCATATCCCTGCCAGATGCCGTCCAGCAAAACTTCCGCCCAGGCATGGGTCTGCCCCTCCTGTGAAGCGAGTCCCATGCAATAGCGGGCTGTCAAGCCTATCTGTCTGGCCAGAACGATATAGACATGCGTGAAATCCTGACAGACGCCCCGCCCCAGTTCCAAAGCCCGGGCCGCTGAGGTATGAGTATCCGTAAGTCCGGGTTCATAAATCATCCTGTTTTGTACTTCTCCCAGCAGAAGATCCGCCTTTTCCCTGTCCGAAAGTCCCCCGGTCAGAAGCAGGAGGCTGCCCGCAGCCGCCGAAAGACGCGCGTCTGCCTTGGTCAGTTCACCGCTTCCGGCATAGATCATTTTCTGGGAATAAGGAACCGGACGCCTGAGGCTGTCGTCTACCTCTACGATGCCGCGGCTGTGATAGCAGAAATGGTCATGAGGCCCTGTGATGGTCCCGCAGACGATACGGTTTCCGAAACCATCCAAAGACTCCGTCACATGTACCTCTGGATCCAGATCCAGCTTTTCCTCCAGCACCGTCTGCGTGTCGGAGCAGGCGGGAAGGCAGCGCAGAAGAAAAGTATGATCCGTTACCGGCTTGTCGAATGTCAGCCTTACCTCAAATGAATACTCATTTCGTCTCATAAGATCACCCCGCCTGCCTTTACAGACCCGGAGCCAGCTGTTCGCAGGCAGCGAGCCGCCGGTCTTCCAAGGCGCAGGCTAAGGTCCAGTTTCTCCAGGCTCAGGCCTATTTTTACAACATCCAGTCCATACTCACTGACCATCTTTTCTTCGATACAGCCTCTGAAGGCCAAAAGGTCATCGAATACCCACTGAAAGGCAACTCCGGGCGAAGGGCTGTTTTCCGCCTTTTCCAGGGCGCTGATCGCCATCTGGATATAGGACATGGCTACCGAAGAAATGGTCTCCCGGCAGACAATAGCATTATCATAAGCCTTGGACAGGCTGGAAGCAATAGATTCCGGGTCGCCTTCATCGAAGAAAAACCGCTTTTTCCAGTCGTCCGCATCCTTATAAATATCAGCCGCGCCTATACGGGTGCAGAACCCTTTATAGTCCGCTTCCTTGCCGTCCAGCATCTGATCCCTGAGCGCCAGCGCAGCTTCCAGCTCCGTATAAGAACGCATAATATAGCGGCCCAGCCAGAAAAGATGGTCCGTTTTCATTTTTGACAAAGAATCCATGTATCCTTAAACCCTCCTCCTTGTGAACTGTTAACGATGAAACTGTCCGGATTTCTGGAAAAACGAGTCAGGCCGCTTTTCCAGACCAATGTATGTTCTCCTGAAAGTACGAAGGCTCTCAGATCTGCCTTGCGCATTACTCTTTCTCCATTTTCCAGAATAGGCAGGTCCTTGAAATCAATGATCTCCTGGGCGATAAAGCGTCTCGGCTCCCTTTCCAGAAGCTGTCTGAGCTGGTCCAGCTTTTCCTGAGAAAGATCCCGTGCGAAGATGACCCCGTAGCCTCCTGCCTCCGCTACATCTTTGATGACCAGCTTTGTCAGGTTGTCCAGGACATAACGCCTGTCTTTCTCATAATAAAGGAGGTAGGTTGGCGCGTTCATCAAAATGGGCTCCTGATCCAGATAATAACGGATCATCTTAGGAACGAAATAGTAGATCCCCTTATCGTCGGCAACGGCATTTCCGGGAGCATTGATGATCGCGACATGGCCTTGCCGATATACGCTCATCAGTCCGGGGATACCGATCAGGCTGTCCGTCCGGAAACATAAGGGATCCAGAAAATCGTCCCCTATACGGCGGTAGATGGCTCCCACTTTCTGCTCTTTTTCGATCCCCCTGTACCATACATAGCCGTCGTGAGTTACCAGTTCGCCTGTTTCGGCCAGGGTCGCTCCTGTCTTTTCCGCTAAATAGCTGTGTTCGAAATAGGCGGCATTATAACGTCCGGGAGTGTATATAACATTGATCCCTCCCGTATTTACATAATCCATGACCTGTCGCAGCAACAGCCCGTAATCCCGGTTGTCCGCGATCCGTCCGTTGCGGAACAGATCCGGGGCGGCCCGTCTTTCCAGTTCCCGGGCGATCATGGGATAGGAGGCTCCGCTGGGGATCCTCAGGTTATCTTCCAAGATATACCAATTCCCGTCAGTCCCTTCTACCAGATCGATACCGGAGATATGACTGTAAATCCCTTTGGGCGGCACGAAACCATCGCACTGGGCCAGATACCCTTTGCCCGCAAACACAAAATCCGGCGGGACGACCCCATCTTCAAGGATCTTCTTGGGGCCGTACACGTCCCTGATAAAGGCATTCAAGGCATCCACCCTCTGGATCAGGCCTTTTTCCAGAAAAGCGAAATTCTCCGCTGATATTTCTCTTGCTACCGGATCGAAAGGGAAAAGTCTTTCGTGGAACTCACCGTTTTTATACAGGCCGAACTGTACTTGATAGCGAGCGAGCTGCTGGTTGATGACCGGCTGCATTTCTTCCAGGATATCCGCCATAAAACGCCTCCTTATAAACAAAAAGCACCTCAGAAAACTCTGAGACGCCATTGTCTTTCATAGAAGTACATATGATTGCTATAAGAAGAGTTTAGTACATCCATTTATTTTTGTTAACGCATAAAGAAGCCGGAAGCAGGCTCAAAGACCTGAAAAAGGAGCAGGCTTTACGTCTGCTCCTTTAATTAGTTTGAGATGACTATTCATTACTTATTTGCCAGGCGTGCTTCACCGAGTTTATCGGCAGCAATAATGGCGGCATACATTTCTTCCGGAGTTACGTCGCCGGCCAGGTTGTGAACAGTCTCACCCGGTACGCAGGCAGCTTCGGCGATCTTCCTGGCCTGTTCGTTGGTGGTGATACCCAGCTCTTTCAGAGTTACCGGCAGACCGACTTCAAGGCAGAAGCCCTGGATATCTTCGAATTCCTCTTTGGAAACACCTTCCAGTTGCAACTGTACCAGGGTGCCGAAGGCAACACAGCAGCCGTGAGGTACGCTGTGGCCGCCCAGAGAGGTCAGACCATTGTAGAAGGAATGGGCAGCGGCACAGTTAACGTTATCGGCGCCGACACCGGATAGATATACGTTAGCTTCGCAGATATTCTCCAGCGCGGGGGTCACAACGTGATTCTCGCAGGCAGCGATCGCCATCTTGCCGTAGTCGCGCAGGGTGTGATAGCACAGTTCTGCCAGAGCCATACCGGCGCGGGTGATACCGGTGCCTTCAAGGCTGGTGGACTCGGTACGGATGGAAGCACGTCCCTCGAAGTAAGTACCCAGAGCGTCGCCCATACCGGCTACCAGGAAGCGGACCGGCGCATGTGCGATGACGTTGGTATCGACCATAACGGCATCCGGGTTGGTAGGATAGAAGAGATATTTATTGAAACTTCCGTCATCATTGTAGATTACGGAAAGGCCGGTGCAGGGAGCATCGGTTGCTGCTACGGTCGGAACGATGACAACATGTTTTCCGGTGTAGTAAGCCGTAGCTTTTGCGGTATCCACAGCCGAGCCGCCGCCGCAGGCAACGACCGCGTCGATGGAATCGTCTTTTACGATCTGCATCATCTTCTGGATCTCTCCGTTGCTGGAGATGCCGCCGAAGATCTCATAACGACGGTAATCATCGCTGTCGCCGAAGCTCTCTTCGATGTTGTCATGAGTTGCCTTATAACCGCTGTTGGAGCAGATGAAAAGCCAGCGGTGGCCCATATATCCCATTTCTTTCTGAAACTGCTTGGTTGCGTCAAAACCCTGAACATATTTCAGCGGTTCACGCATGGCACGTAATAATTTGCGCATTGGATAAACCTCCTGTTTACTGCTCTGACGAAATTAATAAAAACACAGCTGTTTTCACTTGCAGAGCACGTTAATATTTTGACAGAGTCTCATGAATTTTTCAATCCGGAAGAGTTAACATTATGTAACACTTTTATTGCAAACTCTGCATTAATCCAGATTGCTGATCAGGACCTTGTTTCCGTCGGGATCCTTGACCCAGAAGCCGTCCAGGCCGTCGACCGTACGGATCATCGGGCCTGCTTCCGCATCCTTAGAGGACAAGAAAGCTTCCCGGGCGGCAGAAACATCTTCCACTCCGAAGCTCATCCATTGGAAACCATAAAACTCAGAAAGCGGCAGGGCTGCTTCTTTTTGGCCTCCAAGATCATAAAAAAGCTCGACAAACTGATGGTCGCAGGCATCCAGATAATCGATCCAGGGCCGGTCTCCTGCCTCTTTAAGGTTCTGCAGCCTTTGCGGATCATCCTTCAAAGCTTCCTCCATGGCAGAAGCAAGCAGCCCTGCCGTCAGCCTGCCGGCCTGGGTCAGCCCCAGCATGCGGGTATAAAAATCTCGCATGGCCTGCTCATGCTGAGTATTGACCGCCGCCTGAGTCAGGCCCAGCAGACGGAAAGCCTGCGGCTGAGCCTTCCGGGCCTGTCTGTTGATATCGTCCTTCAGCTCTTTGACCGGGTCCGGGCTGTATACCGTAAACTGCACCGTGTTGCCGTCGGGATCACGCATTGCGATCTCAGAAGCCCCATCCAGTGTCGCATGAAGGTCCTGGTCAAGTTCGACCCCCTGCCCCAGCAGATAGTCCCTCAGGGCAATAATGTTGTCGACCGCAAAATTAAATTTGGTATAACCGTAATGGTTCCAGCGGTCCGGGGCATCCTTGCGGGGATGGTCCGGGTCATAGGAAAACTCAAGATACTGACACTCGGCCGTTCTAAGAACCCTGGTCCAGCCTTTTTCTCCTTTATAGGTCTCAAAGGCCATAGGAAGGCCCAGAAGGCCCTGATAAAAATCCAGCATCAGTAGGGGCGGCATAGGGATTAAATGATTCCTGGAATAGTGGCATAGTCGTAATCGCGGCTATGCCATTATTCTTTTGTAGGGATAGGGAATTCTCCGATGCAATTCCACACGATTCTGATGCGTTGAATTTTGTCGCCTAGGAAACGCTCGGGTTTGAAAATTTTGATCCTGTCTACGTACTCGCGGATAATCTCAGCACTAAGTTCCTGGACGTCCGTATGCTTTTTCACGATTCTCAAAAATCGCTCTGCATTCGTGGCAATTTCGTGATCGGTAGCAAGCAATGATCGTAATTGCGTAATTCGCTCTTTCAGTTCGCTCTGCTCAGTTTCATAGCTTGCGGACATCTTAGCAAAACGATCATCTGAAATCTTACCCTCAACGTTATCCTCATACAGATGCTGAATGAAACCGTCAAGCTTCAAAATACGAGCCTGCGCCTGTTCCAATGAGAGCCGGGCGGTTTTGAGCTCACGCTCCTGCTCTGATTTCGTCTTTTTCATCAGTGCCTGCACAAACTCGTCTTCGTGGTCACGAACGTAGGCTGTGATGCTTTGGATGCCGTTCAAGAGCGCATTCTCTATATCGACGTTTCGGATCTGATGGGAAACACACTGATCCTTGCCGCGCTTACGATATGTGGCACAAACCATATGCTCCTGCTCGTGCGTCCAGTTGCGGCTGCGCACCTGGTACATTTTTGAGCCACAATCTGCACAGTAAACCATGCCTGAGAGGATTGGCATTTCACCCATCGGTGTCAGCCTGCGTTTGCCATCGCGGATGCGCTGGACAATATCAAAGGTTTCCTGATCAATGATGGCATCGTGCGTATTCTCAAATACCTGCCATTCAGACGGATCTCGATTGAGCTTCTTTTTGTTCTTGTAGGACTTGCGGTATGTTTTGAAGTTAATCGTGTGACCGAGATATTCACGACGTGAGAGAATGGTTGAAATAGTGGAGCCGTGCCACTTATAATCTCCGCAAACAGCATCAGGATGCGGACTGCTGAAACCATGTGTTCTGGCATATGCCGTTGGGATCATGACATGCCGCGATGTAAGGATTCTGGCTATCTGTGAGACGCCGTTGCCCTGAACACACAACTGGAAGATATCGCGAACGACCGTAGCGGCCTCATCATCCACCAGCCAGCGCGTCTTGTCCTCAGGATCTTATTTGTAGCCATATGGAACGTTCACGACGAGCGGCTTTCCTGACTGGCCCTTTGCTTTGAATACGGCACGGATCTTGCGGCTGGTGTCCTTGGCGTAGAACTCGTTGAAAATGTTGATGAACGGCGTCATGTCATTCTCAGTTCCGTTAATACTGTCCACGCCGTTATTGATAGCAATAAAACGGATGTCATTATTGGGGAACACCATCTCGGTGTACATGCCCACCTGCAGGTAATCTCTGCCTAGGCGGCTCATGTCCTTCACAATGACCGTTCCGACCTTGCCCTCATCTACAAGAGCCATCAGACGTTGCCAGTCCGGGCGCTCAAATGTGGTTCCGGAATAACCGTCGTCTACAAAAAAGGCCGTGTTGGCGAAGCCGTAGTCATCGGCGTATTTCTGGAGAATTGCTTTCTGGTTGATGATGCTATTGGAATCGCCCTGTAATTCGTCATCGCGAGAAAGGCGGCAATACAGCGCCGTGATCTTTTCCTCGCTCATAACGCAGGCGGACTGTCTGTTGATGCTCATAATTCCTCCTTCCTGACAGCCCTCAAGCGGTACTCTATATTCCCGTACTGCATTGAAGAAGTCAAGTAAAAAACGAACACACCTAGGAGGTCATTTCTGTGCATCAACAGGCTCGTTCATGATCATGCGCTTGACCTTGTCGTACACGGATTCCCGCGCAGATTCGCTCCATGCGTATTCAACAATGATAATCGTGTCGTTCCGATGCCGGGACGGCTTCTTTCTTTTATTATCGTCCATTTCAACCTCTCTTCTGCCCCGTAGGGGGCTCTGAATCTCTACGGCGCTGGCCTTCGGGCAACGGCGCGGGGTCTCGTGTGCAAAAAATCGAATTCAAACGGGTAATTAACCCTTTTTCAAACAGGGCAGCCGGAGAGAAGTTCTGGAAAAGACTCCGACTGCCCCTTGAGCATCACACAGGCGAGGAGGATGCGCCTGTGGCCTCAGAGATAGGAATCAGATTATGCGCCGATCTGCAGCGCCTTCACGGCATCGCGGCGGATCAGCTTGCCGTCCAGGAACTCAAACGCCAGATAGCCGGTCTGCCCGTTGAGGGCGAACAGCTCCTTGATCACCTTGACCGTGACCGGGCTGCGCTTGATGAGCCAGTAATAGCTGAAATCTCCGAAGAGGATCGGCTTGGCCCCGGACTCCGCACTCGGCATGTATTCCGAAATCACCACAGGCTTGCCCATGATCGTATCGTCGCTGCCGCGCCAGAGATAATTGCCGGAGTCATCCTTCAGCTTCTTCAGTGCGTGAGCGGTTCCATCATTCATGAGCCAGGCGCCGCCTCTGCGGTATTCCGGTTTGACGGAGAAATACAGGTCGATCACGCTGTCATAGGACAGAGCGGCTGACGTGCCGGTTTCCGCGCCATCCGTATCGTGGAGCAGGCCAGTCGGCTCACCCGTGCCGGTGCCCGTGATGAACGCTTTGTCCTCTGCCCGACCGAAGCACTTCGCAAGGCGTCTGATCAGGTAGCTTTCAAAGTCGAAGGCTGCGTCAGCGACAAATTCCGAAGGCAGGCGAAGCAGCGTGGCCAGTTTGTATCGTTCAACAGGCAGCTTCTGAAAATCGTTCACAGCATCCCGAATCGCAATGTCGCCGAACTCCGGAATGAACTCGGCCAGATCATCGGAATCAGCTGCCCAGATCTTAGCTGCGCTATCGTAGCTGGAAAACACAGAGCTAAGCTGTCGGGCAATGCTCTCGCGCAGAATAGCCTTGTCGTATTTACTGTCGGAGCCGGTAGGCATATGGAACGCGCCGGTATCGGGTGCGCTGTTTTCCATCAGCCTGGTGTATGCCGACATATCTCCGCGCATGTAGCTCCAGAAATTGCGGCCGTAGTCTTTCCGACCGCATTCGATCATAGTTTCGATGTAGCTCATAGCGGCACCTCCTCAGCGCTTATCGCAGACCGGGCACTTGTACAGGCCGTGGTCGTAATAGTCCAGGGGCTTTCCGCAGATGCGAAGCATACTGCTGCAACGCGGGCAGGCAATGTCATATTCCAGGGTATCTTCAAATCGAGTCGCCTCGCGGGTGTGGAGCCTGTAACGGTGAACGCAGTTTCCGCTGCCGTTCGACACGAGGTGATCAACAAGGCTCATTTCATAATGCTCCTTGACATACTCCGCAGTGTTGCCGGTATGAGAGGGATGAATGTATCTTCCGGTTTTGGGAATGGTGAGTCCATATGCTGCCATTTTTAATCTTCCTTTCTATTCGTACAGTGATTGCATGCGTAAAGGTAAAAGCGCTTTTTCCCGGTCAGCGCCGAGATGGGCTTGAGTACATCGCCGCAGTAGGGGCAATGGATCTTGAAACCGGAGACCTCCTCCGCGGGATGCTCCTCGGCTGCGCAGAGCCGGAAGTAATGCGGCACGGCCTCTTCCAGCCAGAAACGATGATGCTCGCGAACGGAGGCCGCGTTTGAGGTCGGCAGCATGGTTTGCTTCTCGCTGCCGTCGGTATTCATATCCACAACCGGGTAATAGAGGAGCTCAGTCATAATCGTCTGCCCCCTCCGTAATCATCTTCATCTCCCGGCTGTTGCAGAAGTCGAGCGCCTCTTTGAACGAATCAAAGAATACGGCGCTGAAGCCGTACACGACCTTCCATCGCAGCGGATCGTTCTGTCTGCTGCGCATGATGATGACTGGATTCTTGTGCCGGTCATATCCGCAGCGAATACCCTCGAACCGGGCGTCGCTGTAATCCTGCGGATGCACGGGCATACGGCTTTTACCGTCTTTCCGGGCAATCCCATAGGGTCTGAATCTCATGATTTTCATTCCTTTCTTCGTCTGTGTGTGGGGTGTGGGTGACGGTCGCTACAGTCATTTCATAAAACCCTCTATAGAGAGATTTTCTGAAAAAATGCCCTAAACTGAGTTTTATATATAGACTGTCATTGACCATCACCCCACGGGATCTGACCATCTTCATCCGCTTCAGAAACGAACTCAGATTTGAGCTGCAGGCCAAGCACTATCCGGCCTTTTTTCGTATGCTTCCTTTCAAAACCGGCAAGATCGATCGCGGCATAGAAGTCTGTGGTCGATCTGGCATACTCTCCGGTTCTGGCGCAAAAGCTGCGATACTCGGTATACAGATTCCCAGATCGTTCACGGTAGGTATCACCAACATCACAGCATTCGGTCAGAAAATGATCGAGCCAATCGCTGTTCTCACGATAGAGCGCCGTCGCCGCCCGGACGCATTCCGGCTGCGTGATGTGAAAGTCGGCGTCAATCACCTGTTTCGCTCCTTCAATCATCCAGGCAAGGATTGCCGGGCCTGCGTTGTCGTACAGATAATCGGCGTAGTTTTTGATGTCGCCGCTGCCTTCGATTCTGGCGTTGAACGGCACGACAATCAGTCTGCGCCAGGTGCCGGGATCGTTCGCGCCGACCTTCGGCAGATGGTTGGTGTACAGCACGAGCGTGTGACTGGGCGTGAACGCGAACGGATCCTTGTACTTCTTCTCGGCGAAGATCTCGTCCGTGGAGCAGAACTGCTTGACCAGGGACGTGTTCAGACGCATCCCTTCTTCCAGCTCGGCGGCGATCAGCAGGCGCTTGCCTTTCGTCTCGGCCAGTTCCGGTTTGACGTTGCGTTTGCATCCGACCGTCAGCGCGTCGGCGGAGATGTTGCCGCTGTAGCTGCCCAGGACACGGGAGAGGACATTCCAGAACGTAGATTTACCGTTTCTGCCGTCACCGTGGGCAATGATCAGTGCCTCGACATATACATGCCCGATCACGGCCAGACCGGCGATCTGCTGCACATAGGTCTGCAGCTCTGTGTCGCCGCAGAAGAATGTGTGCAGTGCCTCTGCCCACAGAGCCGCTCCCTGGTCGCCGGGGACAACGGAAGTGCACTTCGTAATGAAGTCCTCTGCCCTGTGGGGCTGTTTGCCGTCCATGCCCTTCTGCAGATCCACGGTGTAGTCCGGCGTATTCAGCAGGAACGGATTGGCGTCCAGTTCGCTCTGATCGATCTCGACCATAGGACGCGCCTCCTTCAGCGTGGCGGTCAGGTACTTGGAATCCCGGCGCTGCAGAACAAACTTCTTATAGGAGATCGCTGCCTGGTGACCATAGAGCGCCGTCTTCTGCTCCTCGGTCATATAATCGAGAGCGGCTTTGCCATGCTCGGCAATGACCGCGTTGGCCCCGGTGCTTTCCATGCGCTCCTCCGTGAATTCAAGATACTTTTCTGCCTCGCGCAACTGAGCGTCAGTGAACTGCTGGAGCGCAGCCTGGGATCTTGGCTTGGACTCCTGCCAGCAGGTGCCGTCATAAACGATGTAGTCCGTTGCCGGGGAATACCGCACGTAGCTCCGGCAATGCTTTGCGAAGGCGTAGGCCTGTCCGACGTCAGAGTAATCCTCCGGCTTGCGCGGTGTGGGATCGTTGAACTGCTCCGGAGGGATGTAGTCTGGCTGGGCTGATACCTTCTTGCCAAACTGGACGGCGCTCCGCCAGATGGATCTTAGTTCGTCATGGCTGAGCGGCGGATCACAGGCCTTCGATTTTTCCACGAAGATCCGCTTGGCCTCATCCGTATTGCCGTAGCGTTTGATCAGCTTCCCGGCGATCTGGGACATTGTCGTATTGCGCTGCCCCTCCGGAATCCGCTCCGCCGACATCTCGGCAAAGGCGTCGGTCTGCTGCTCCGCCGGGGCCTGCTGTGCCATGAATTCATTCAGCTGCATCGGTCTCACCTCCGTGCTGTTCCACGACCGGCTTCCGCACGCCGAAGAAGAATCTGGCGGCATCCTTCGCGCCGGTGTCGAAGTATGGAAAGAGCGAGATGACCGATTCCTTCAGCCGACGATATGCGCTGCCGTCCGTCACCGGATCGATTGGGAAGATGACATGGAATCTCGGACGCGGACTGTGCTTGCCTTTCCATTCCATGTGGTGCCGGCTGTAGATCAGATAGAACGGAACGCCGGGGAACGCGGCCTCTACGTCAGACGCCGTTTTCCAGTCGGTTTCCACATCCGAATGATCATTGTCGCAGTCAAACGGCAGACAGTCCGAACGGATGAAATCCGCGATGGAACGGTGATTGCCTCTGTACTCGGCAAAGACCTGATCGTACTGCGCGGCCTCGGCCAGATCCTCTGCGCTCGTGATAATCCGCTCGACCGGATACTGCGCGTTGAACCTGTCCCCGCGGCAGTTGGCTGTGTACAGGGTGATGGGCTTTATGGCGGCAGCCCCCTTTCATTTGTGTTTCGCATTTGCGTATCTCCCTTCTGAGGGGTTCCCTCACCATACGGAGAAAAAAGGGCCATTTTGATGGGGTGGTTTTACAAACTTTTTTTGATTTTTTTCTTCGCGGCCTGAATGGACTCGTAAACAGAGGCATAATCCGCTTCCTCCTCAGCGGCGATCTGATGGATAGACATGCCGTCCATCAGCATCTCCATGCGGCGCCACTGCGTCGGTGTGAGCAAATCCACGGCCTGCTGCAGCCGCTCCCTATCCTCCTTCCGGATGCACAGCCGCTCCGGTGTCTCATGGTAGGCATAGGCGTCGCCTTCATAGTCCAGAGCATCCAGATGATACGGCGCGTGGTAACGTTCCCGCCGATCTGCGTTCCGGGTCTCCCGGTCGTTCTCCCGGAGGAATGCCGCGGTCTCCTCATCGACCTCCACCAGGACGATGGTGCCGTCTGCCAGTTCGTACTCGATAAACATGTGCGTTCCTTTCCGCCCGAAACGGAAAGAGCCGGAACGCACTGGCCGCAGAATAAATGCCTGATTACGCAAAAAGGGCGCATTTATCCTGGGGTACACGCATACCTGTCCCAAGGCGATCTGGTATGCTATGTATCCCGGCCCTTATACGTAATCAGGCTTCGTATTGTTTTAAGCCTTTCATCGACAGAAACAGCTGTGTTTCTGCTTTTTTAGGCTGGTAATATGGTACATTGTGTGTTAGGATATATTCAAAGGTTGAATAAGTATTCTTTATTGTTGTAAATATGCTGGAAAGGAAACTGTTTATGCAAAATTTTGATATCGATATTCTTAAGAGGAATGTTCAAAAACTAATGGATGAACACGGCACAAAACAGGAGGAACTTGCAGATTATCTTGGTATGTCACAACCCAATGTCAGTAAGGCGCTTAATCTCAAATACAAGAAATGTTTTACCTTGGAGCAGGCTTGCCGAATATCTGATTTCTACAACGTTTCCGTTGATTATCTGGTAGGAAAACGAACGACATATTCGGCAGCTAACAATAGGGAGATAGTCGACTTGTTAATTACACTGATCGAGAGTGGTAAGGTTTCCTTCTCTGAAGTCAACATGACAGAACAGGTGTATCCAGAGCCTTTGCCACATGAAAGTTCTGATCCGTATAACAAGGAAATGCAATACCCTGCGTTGTTCTTTAGAGACTACTGGCTGCCGGGGGAAGAAGATGTTGATGGATCACAGTTCGCCGATATCCTTGCGGGTGGAAATAGTACGGGCAATTATTCGGTAAACGATTTTCTGCGAAAATTCATTCAGGTATATACGCTCCGCCAAAAAGGTGATTTGTATGATGAAACATACAAGGCTGTCGTTCACGATTATCTGAGCAGGATCTGGTAATGCATCTGGATGAGATCGCATAAACGCCCACATCGAACGCCGTTTTTCTATCCGACCGGGAGGGGCGGGTCAAATCTCGACGGGGTCGCACCTAAATGACCGTCGCCCCCCTTCGCGTGAAAATCCGCGAAATTCAATGCCCGGGGCCTGCGCGGATGCAAGGTGAAGCCCATAAATCAAAAAAACGCCGGAAGCCTAATGCTGCGGGCTCATAAGGAAGTATTTTCACATGTATGGAATGGTGTAGTCTTTCAGGACTGCACCATTCCTGTTTTTATGCTGTTATGCGATACTGCTGAGGGTTCTGGCGAATCTCATCCATCAGCTTTTCCAGTTCCTTTTCTGTGGGAAGCGTAATCATCCCAGCTGCTGTAAAGTAGATATCCACTTTTACATGGCAGTGTCCGTCGTACTTGTCGTTGTTGTGGACTTCGATTCGTCGGATCAGCGTGTTTATGATGGTGGGCGTCAGCTCACGCACCTCAGTGAATTCCCGCAGTCCCTTCAGTAGCATACGGAGGCCGACCTGTGCCTTGTCTGCCTCCCGCAGTTCCTGCTCACAGAGGGAGATGGTTCTCACCAGTTCCTTCTGCTCTGTTTCGTAGTTGGCGGACATCTTGGAAAAGCGCTCATCGCTCAGCTTGCCGACGATGTTGTCCTCATACAGGCGAGATATGATCCGGTCGATCTCACCCACACGTTTTTGGCTTCTCACAAGCTTGGACTTCGTCTCCTGCAAACTTTTCTGTCGCAGCGAATCATTCTTCTTTGCCAGGAGGAACAGGAAAACGGATTCGTAGCATCGGACAAAATCCGCCAGCTCACTGATTGCTGCCAATACAATTTTTTCCAGCACCACATTCCGGATATAGTGGATCTTGCAGTTTCCGCGGCCGGATTTGTAGTTGGCACAGCGGAAGTGCTCCTGATTGCGTCCCAGGCTTTTTGCCGTGCTGAAATGCAGCTTTGCGCCGCAGTCCGGGCAAAACACCAGACCGGAAAACAGGCTCTTGCGTCCCGTGGCTGTAGGACGGCGTTTGTTCTGCCGCAGCTCCTGGACCCTCAGCCAGGTGTTTTCGTCGATGATGGCCTCCTGCGTATTGGGAATGATCTGCCAGTCCTCCTCCGGCTTGTAGACGGTCTTGTGGACCCTGTAGCTGACCGTGGTGGTCATGAAGTTTACCGTACAGCCCGTGTACTGTCGGTTGGCCAGGATGTTTTCGATAGAACTGTCGGACCAGTGGTACGGGTCTGTCGGTGCCTTGTTGGAGGTGGGACGACCAATGGATCGGTAATACGCTGTTGGGGTCAGGATACACTCGCTCTCCAGCTGTTTGGCGATCTGAAAGGGACCGAGACCGCCGATGCAGAGCGCAAATATCCTGCGCACCACCTCTGCAGCGGGCTCGTCCACATACCACTTGTCGTGATCCGTGGGATCTTTTACATACCCATAGGGCACGGCAGAGCTGATACGCTTGCCATTGGCGGCTTTCATCGCCCATACCGCCTTGATCTTCTTGCTGGTCTGGGAGGCGTACCACTCGTTGAAGATATTGTGGAAGGGCATCATCTCCGTACCGGTGCCCGCCAGCGTGTCCACGTTTTCCTGGATAGCGATGAACTTTACACCCAGGGTGGGATAGACCACCTCCAGGTAGTTGCCCACCTCCAGATAGTTTCGCCCGAAGCGGGAGAGGTCCTTCACGATGATCGTGGAGACCTTTCCCGCTTCTACCAGTTCCTCCATTTCCTTGAAGCCGGGGCGCTCAAAGGTGGTGCCGCTGACGCCGTCGTCATAGAAAAATTTCGGGTGGAGATGCCCGTTCCGGCGGGCGTAGTCATACAGGATGGTGCGCTGATTTTGGATGGAGTTCGACTCCTTGTCTTCCGGTTTGCTTTTGCCCTTCTTCTTTTCCTCCTCCGGATCGTCGTCACTGAGGCGGGCGTACAGGGCTGTAATCTTTTCTTCCTGCCCGATTTTTGATGCTGTTGTCATGTTCTGTTGTCTCCTTTCCTGACAACCGGGCATTGCAAAGGCTGATACCATGATAGATTTGCCGGTTGCCATAGTCAAATGTGCGGGACGAGGTCTTCCTTTTGGATGAGGGAGAGAAACTGCCCCAATACGCTTTCCCGTCCGTCTGGGTTGAAATGGGTGCTGACCTCGTAGGTGGTGCCGCCGAGATGCATTTCAAACCGCTCCTCGTCGGGAAACAAATCCGCTGTAATTACGCTCACTGTCTGCACATTGTTCTCTGTCATTTGCGCACCTCCTATCGTGAATCACGGTCGCGGCTGTGCTCCCGCTGCCGCTTCAGGAGATCCAGCCCGGCGATGATGTCGGCCTTGATCTGCTTCGAACTGTAGCCAGAGGGGAAATAGCGGCTGAACTCATCCCGCCGAAGACGGATCTGTTCCTTCTGGTTGGGCTTTTCCTCCGACATGATCTGCGAGATGCCTGCGTCCGTCAGCGTGTACTCCTGGCTGAGCTTCCGAAGCCGCTGGGCCTGGGACAGCGAAGGTGTGGCCTCGTCGCGGGACATGGTTTCATACAGGATTGCTTGTTCATGGCAGGTAAGGTAGGAGAGCTCCACCGCCGGCGTGAGGGCGATCCTGCCCTCGTCCACCATCTTCAGAATGGGCTCGATCAGATTGGTGAGGCGGATATAGCGGAAGACCTGATCGCGGCTTTCCCCGGCGCTCTTGCCGATTTCAGCTGCCGTATCGAAATTAGTCGCAACTTGCGACGAATTCTTTTCGGGTCTTCCTGCCTTGCGTTTCAGCGCATCCATCTTCATCTTGTAGGCAAAGGCCTTTTCGCTGGGCAGCAGGTGCTCCCGCTGCAGGTTGCTGTCTACCATGGCGATCACGGCCTCCTCGTCGGTCAGCTTGCGGACGATAACGGGCATGGTCTCCAGCCCCAGCGCGGCGCAGGCCGCCATGCGCCGGTGGCCGGAGATCAGCTCATAGCCGTCCTCCGTGGGTCGCGCCAGCGCCGGCACCAGCACGCCGGACTCGTGGATGCTCTTTTTCAGCTGCTCCATTTCCTCGTCCTCCTTGACCCGGAAGGGATGATCTTTGAAGGGACGCAGCTCCGAGATGGCGATCTCCTCCACCTTCGGCTTCTTCCTATCCGCCCGCTCCTCGCTGCTCATAAACAGGTCGTCGTAGCCGGTCAGACCCAGGTTGATGGTATCAAATTTCATTTTCTTTTTTCCTCCTTAAATTTTGGCATACATTGTTCTGTAATAGCTGTTGTGCAGGAACGGATCTCGTCTACGGTCTGCAGTAACAGCTCCCGGTCAGACTCTTCCCGGAATATGGTTCTGTTGATCATGCTGCTCATAATGCCTGCCGCGCTCCGCAGCAGGCGTATCGTTTCGATCAGCGGCGCGGGCGGCGCTTCCCGGAGCGAAAAGCCCGCCAGCATATCGCGGATAAACTGCTCTCTGCTGAGGACCGTCCGTTCCACCATTCGGTTGAGCTTCTCCAGCTCGCGGTCGTTGAAATAAACCACGACCCGGTTCTTTCTTTTTCTCATGTTGCTTCTCCTTTCTCTTGGGGTGTCAGGGGTCATCCCCTGAATGTGGAATCTGTACGGACAGATTCGTTGCTTGTTAAGACAGTGTCATCACAGCCTCTCTACTGCCGTGAGATACACCTCGCCGTGGCTGTTGGCGTCGTAGTGAAGCTTCACTCTGGACTTGCAGGGGATCTCGTAGAGGCCCAGATAACGCTGCCACCAGTGGACGGTGGACATGATCCGCCGCCCGTCGTCGAAGGTGAAGAAGGCCCGCAGACAGCGGCGGGCCTCCGCCTTCAGATCCAACACGGCAAGAAAGTCTCCCGGCTCCAGGTTCAGCACGTAGTCCATGGTGAGGATGTTGTACCGCCGCAGATCGTTCTGGGTGTAAACGTCGTCCTTCATGCTTACACCTCCTTCTTCAGAAGCCGCAGCAGCGCCTTGGCTTCCTCACGGGTGAAGGTCCCGCGTGTGCTGCACTTCTCGTGGTCGGGGGACCAGACGTGGAGGTCCAGCTTCGGCTCGCCGTCGTCCCAGCGGACCATGTTCAGCTCCAGCTGCCAGCCCCTGGTGGATTCCGAGATCACGCCGATGTGCCGCACGATCTCTTTCTTGATTTCTTTCATTTCGGTTTTCTCCTTTCTGTTTGATTTAGGCGGGCGGGATCGCGCGCCTATGTATTACCGGCTCAAAGGGAGGGAAATTGTTCCCGCCGCAGTCCTTCTATCAGTAGGTACTTCTTCTTTTGAGCTGGTAGAAAAGTAATTACTTACTTAATTACTTATTGGGATAGAGCGCCGTCCTTCCGAAACCGGGGTTTTTCTATGCCTGCCCCGGGACCTTTCGGCTGCCCCGCAGCGTCGCCTCGCTTCGTCGTCGCAAGCTTCATATCCCTCGCCCCGCCGTGTTCGGCGGGTCTCGCTCATTCCGCTGCTCCTCCTCTCCCCACGAAACCCACTCCGTTGGGCTTTCGCGGGGACCCTGTTATCGCAAGGTCATATCTGTTTCGGTGACGGTTATTCAGTTGTCGGGTGGTTATCACCTCCTTGTCGGGTGAGGGTGTCGGATGCTCCTGAGGAACCCCTCCACTAGTTAAGCAATTTGAGAGGGCCTTTATGGGGGTGCCGGAAAAAAATATTTTTGTGATCGGCCGGTTTCGATATATCCCCTCACTAAGGGATGATTGGGAGGGGGCGATTTTATGGGTGCCGCAGAGAAATAATTTATCCCTCAAGTGGTAGGTCACGAGAAAGGCGAAAAATTAAGCCTTGCAGAAGTTTTTTTGAGTCCTCTCACTAACTTAGGAATGGGAAGCACCGTTTTTACGGGTGTTGCCGGGAAAAATTTCTCCCTCAAGTGGTAGATCACGGGAAAGCGGAAAAATTAAGCCTTCCGGAAGAAAATTTTCGAAGCCCTTCACTAAGTAAGGAATAAGCAGGGCCGTTTTTATGGGTGCTTCCGAAAAGAATTTTGAAATCCCCCTCAAGTGGTAGGTCATGGGAAGGCGAAAAATATAAGGATCAGGGGAAATTTTCTTTAGTGGCGTCAAAATTGATGCCATAGCCCGATTCGACCTCTGAATACGGCATCAAAACTGATGCCACACCGTAGAAGCTCTCGTTTTTTTCTTTCAAGGCTCCGAAACGGAGCCAATTATCTGATTGGTTCGTCACGAGGCTCCGACTCGGAGCCAATATCGAAGGCGAAAACTCCTCTCACCCCCTTACCGCAACATTGAGAGCCGAAAAACGACACGGTTTTTCAAAAAATCTTCCTACTATATAACCGAAGCCTGCACCCCTCAAAAAACGACATCGAATTTGTAAATCCGCTCAAAAAACTTCCTATCTCTATAACCACAACATCGCCCCCCAAAATGGACATCAGTTTTGATTTTCTTTTGAGCCGGTCAGCGGAGGCCGATCCTGGCGGAGCTAACGTCGTATTACCTCTACTCCTGTACCGCAACATCCAAAGCAAAAAAGTAAACACGGCATCGAAACTTTTTCCTCTACTACTTAACAGCCACATGAGAGGCCTTGAAAACGACATCAAATTGCAGTTTTTTTCAAAAACTCCTTCTACTCTCTTACCGCAACCTCGGAGGCCGAAAAACGACATTGAATTTTGAAAGTTCTCAGAAAATTCACAAATTAGTGGGATTCCACGGCTCAAAGCGCAAAAAGAGCGCCTGCCTCTTTTCAGAAGCAGACGCTCTTTTTTTATTCAGTTTTTACTTCATCAGCCGGATCAACAGCTCGTTGACGTCCTCCGTGGGCTTGCCGCCGACCAGAAGCTTGTTCCGGAAGGCCAGCAACACGTAGGTCAGCAGCCGGCGCTCGTCGGCGCAGAGCACCAGGACCAGGTCTCTTTTCCTTCGTCCGAACATGGACGCACCTCAACAGTAGATCAACTCGGACAGAACGACCTCCTCGGCTCGCTGCCAGATGTTGTTCATCCGTCCGACCCATCCCATCTGATCGGCGGCCTTGAGTTGCTCTGTGACGCCTTCGGCCTTCTTCATTTGCTCCACGATCCGGTCGAACATTGCCTGTGCCGACTCACCGATCTCGGCAAGATGCGGCTCCAGAGTCCCCGTCAACAGCATTCCCGTGTAGATCCCGTCCATGTGTGTGCGCAGATACCGCCTCCGCGCCGCTGCAAATCTGTTTTCCATACCGCGCCTCCTTCATATACGCATCGTTTTGGTTTCCCTTCGCGTACATGATAGCCCCGCGCCGCCCCAGAGTCCAATGTGCAAAAATCAGATATGCAGACTTGACATAGGTAACCGCTTCACTCCCAGCTATGTCTTAGCAAGCAACGAATTGTGGAGGCACAATTCACTTGATAGGTGAACCCTAAAATTCCCTTTAATAATGCGACTGAACAGTCGCGTGCTATTTCGCGTTTTTGAATAATGATTGATATCGCGAAACAGATGTGGTATAATGCCAGTGAGGTGATAAACCGTGCGACTGATTGAACGAATCTTTTATTTGAACAAGCTGAAGGATGTTATGGGTACCCCCGATATCAAAGTCATTACAGGGGTCCGACGCAGCGGCAAATCCAAATTGCTGGAATCATTTTTAAGCTATGTGCAGGAGAATGATTCAAACGCAAATATCATCCATATCAATTTTAATCTGAATGCATATGAAAACCTGACGGAGTATCATGCGTTGAACAACTACATTGAGAGCGCATATATCGTTGGAAAAAACAACTTCGTTTTGATAGATGAAGTGCAGATGTGCGCTGGCTTTGAGAAAGCAATCAACAGCCTTCACGCCTCTGAAAAATATGATATCTATATCACCGGCTCCAACGCTTTCCTGCTGAGCAGCGATCTGGCAACGTTATTTACCGGGCGCACATTCGAAATTGAGGTCTATCCTTTCTCGTTCGGCGAGTTCATGCAGTACTATGAGTTGACGGACCAGTACGCCGCTTTTACCCGCTTTATTCAAGAGGGCGGCATGTCCGGATCCTATCTCTATAAAACGCCGGAAGCAAAATATGATTATATTTCTGACGTATTCAACACGTTGATCGTCCGGGATATCCAAAAGAAGTATAAAATCCGCAATATGCCGCTGATGGAGCGCCTCTGCGATTTCCTGATCGACAACATTTCCAATTTGACCTCCACCCGCAGCGTGGCAGCGGCTTTTACCAGTGAACAGGTCAAAACAAACGACCGCACGATCAGCGCCTATATCAAGTACCTTTGCAACGCCTTCGCGTTCTATAAGGTCAGAAGGTACGATATTCAAGGGAAACGCTATCTTGCCTCCAACGACAAATATTATCTCAGCGATCATTCCTTCAAGTATGCCAAGCTTGGCACAAAAAATGCTGACTACGGCAGAATGATCGAAAACATCGTGGCAATTGAGCTGCTGCGCCGGGGCTATGAGTTGTATGCCGGTGTACTATATAAGAAGGAGATCGACTTCGTTGCCATCAAGCGCAATGAAAAGCTATATATCCAAGTAGCAAGCAGTGTCGATGATCCCGACACTTTCCAGCGTGAAGTCGATCCACTTCTGAAGATCAAGGATGCTTATCCGAAAATGATCCTCGCTCGCACACGCCAGGAGGTATACCAATACGAGGGCGTCCAGATCGTAGATGTGGCCGATTGGCTGCTAAAGGATCGCACATGATGTGGGAGCAACCACATGATGATGGACTATTCGTTCAGCTACTAAGGATAAAGGGAAAATAATGGATAAGAAACAAATCGATATAAAAGAGAATTACCTCTATCGCCTCGATTGGGAATTGCTTACAATTATGCTTAAAGACCACTCATCGGGCAAAAACATCATTTGGGCAACGGATAATTATGCCCATAGAGGGGCGGGCTTTCAGCGGCATGACCATATTGAGATTTCATCAATAACAGGATATCACGGAAATGTTGTAAAGCCGCGTGTAGAGAAGTCAAAAAAGGAACAGATTGACCGAATCAAGCAAAAGGCGGAAGTTTTTACGCCCTCCTGGATCTGCAACAAACAGAATAATTTGGTGGATAACGCATGGTTCGGAGCAGAAGATGTATTTAACGTAGAACACGAGCAAAGCTGGACTGCTGCAGAAGGTAAAATCTCATTCCCATCTCCCAGCGGAAAAACTTGGGGGGACTATGTTCGGGATGTGCGCCTGGAAATCACCTGCGGAGAAGCTCCATATCTAACCAGCCGGTATGATACAGTCACAGGTGAATACATTGACCTTCCCCAGCGAATCGGTCTACTGGATCGAAAAATGCGCGTTGTCATGGAAAATGCAGAGACGGATGACGCATGGCACAAATGGGCAGCTATTGCGTTCCAGAGTATATACGGATTTGACTGGCAAGGGGATAATGTTCTGCTTGCCAGAGAAAATCTGCTGCTATCCTATATAGATTATTACAAGGCACGCTTTGAAAAAGAACCCGAAGCTGACTCTCTGCGCAAAATAGCGGAAATCCTATCATGGAACATTTGGCAGATGGACGGGCTTAAGTTTGTAATTCCGGAGAGTTGTAATGATGTGGACGATGGGCAACTTCGGCTCTTTGATGACGAGCCGCAAAAGCGCCCCTGTGAGGGTTGTGCAAAAAATGATCCGCTGCTCCATACGGGGATATATTGTAGGATCAAAGACTGGAAAACAAATAAAACGGTAAAATTTGTTTCGCTTTTGAAGAACGGAGTGGACAAATGAGAGATTTATCTGTGCTGGACCAATTGATCATTGGCAGGGTCGATCCGCACATTTATGCCTTTACGACGAATACCATTCCGAATTACCTCAAGGTCGGCGATACGTATCGTCCGGTGGCTGTTCGTCTGCAGGAGTGGCGCGAGCACTTTCCGAATCTACAAAAGGAATATGAGCATATTGCGAAAGTAAGTGACGATATTTACTTCCGGGATTATGCCGTACACAGTTTTCTGGAGGGTGAGCGACACCGCTCCAGACTGCTCCCCTCGGATATAGCACAAGGCGTATACTATTCCAGAGAGTTTTTCAAGGATACATCCGCTCGCGACTTGGCTGAGGCCGTTGATGATATTCAACGGGATTACGATGAGAACACGGGCAAATATCAGTTTTATAGCGCTGAAACCGGTTTACCTGAAACCTATACTTATGAACGCACAGAAACATATCCGCCTCGTCCGAACCAGGATAAAACCATTCGACAATTCAAAGCAGCGGTTGAGAACGGAAGAACGAATCTGTTGATGTACGCCGTTATGCGATTCGGCAAGTCCTTTACTTCCATGTGCTGCGCTACGGAAATCAGTGCTAGCATCGTGGTTGTCGTATCTGCAAAGGCCGATGTAAAAGAAGAATGGAAAAAGACCGTTGAGAGCCATGTAAGGTTTGCTGATTATGATTTTCTTACAGGCGAACAGCTTCTCTCAAATGAGAATGCAATTGCAGAAGAGCTGGATACGGACAGAAAAGTGGTAGTGTTTCTGACACTTCAAGACCTGCAGGGAGAGACGATCAAAGAAAAGCATCGTGAAATCTTTGGGCGTGAGATAGACCTCTTGATTGTAGACGAAACGCACTTTGGTGCTCGTGCCGAAAAGTACGGGCGGGTTCTTCGCGCCGCTGGTAAACAGCATAGTAGTGACACGGACGATTTTGTTGAAGCGGCAGAAGCCGCAGAACAAATGAAATACCTCGACGCCAAAATCAGACTTCATCTCTCCGGCACGCCTTACCGGATTCTGATGGGCAGCGAGTTTTCCAAAGAAGACATTATTGCCTTTTACCAGTTCACCGATATCGTCAAAGACCAGGAACAATGGATCCAAGAGAATAATGCAAAAGCAGAAACAGAGCAGAAAGAAGAATGGGAGAACCCGTATTACGGATTCCCCCAGATGATCCGTTTTGCTTTCAATCCAAATGAATCCTCTCGCCGGCGGCTGAAAGAGCTGCGCAATAGAGGCGAATCTTTTGCATTTTCTGCCCTGCTGAAGCCGAGATCCATCAAGAAATCAGAGGATGGAAGCCACAAGCAATTCGTTTTTGAGCAGGAAATTCTGGATCTCCTTTCAGTCATTGACGGAAGCAAAGACGATGATGAGCTTCTTGGTTTCCTGGACTATGAAAAGATCAAAACCGGAAATATGTGCCGCCATATCGTCTGCGTTTTGCCGTATTGCGCTTCCTGTGATGCCATGGAGACGCTGATCCGTAGTCATGCAGATACATTTAGAAACCTTGGCGAATATGAGATCATCAATATCTCCGGTGTTGAACAGCCTAATGCATATAGGAGCCCCGCAGACGTCAAACGGAAGATCCAAGAATGCGAAGAAGCAGGTCGGAAAACTCTGACACTAACAGTCAATCGTATGCTCACCGGCAGTACGGTGGAACAGTGGGACACCATGCTGTTTCTGAAGGATACAGCGTCTCCGCAGGAATATGACCAAGCTATATTCCGCTTGCAGAATCAATTCATCAAAAGGTATGTGGATGACGCCGGCCACGTCATAAAATACAACATGAAGCCCCAGACACTGCTTGTAGACTTCATGCCGGACAGAATGTTCCGTATGCAGGAGCAGAAGTCGCAAATCTACAACGTGAACGTGGATGAGGCCGGCAACAGTCGCCTGGAAGACCGTATCCGCGAGGAACTTCGTGTATCCCCGATTATCGTTATGAACAGCGATAAAATGGAGCAGGTGCAGGCATCCGATATCCTCCACGCAGTCAGCGAATATTCCAAGACGCGCGGCGTGGCAGAAGAGACGGCAGAGATTCCTGTTGATTTGTCTCTTATGGACATTGCTGCGATCCGGGCTGCTATTGAGCAGGAAAACGAGCTCGGTTCGAAAGCGGGCTTCTCCGCCAAGGCACATGAGGGAGAGGGTGAAGGCAGCGACCTGGATACGCCGGAGGATGGCACTGGCAGCGATACTGGCGCTGGGAGCGGAGAAGGCCATGGAGATGGCCAAGGCTCCGGTGGAGAGAACGGCGCTGAACAGAACGAAAGCAAAAAAGATCCCATCAAGCAGTTCCGGTCATATTATGCGCGTATTCTGTTCTTTGCGTTCCTGACGCGGGATACACTGATTTCCCTCGAAGAGATTATTGCGAAAATGGATGCGCCGGAAAATGCCAGAATCGCTCGAAACATCGGCATTTCCAAACCCATCTTGGAAGCCATCCAGGGCAATATCAACAAGTTCATCTTGCGGGATTTGGACTATAAAATTCACAATCTGAACAAGCTCTCCCATGATGATACTGTTGACCCCATTGAACGGGCGTCTGTGGCAGTTCGCAAATTCGGCAAGCTGGGCGAATCGGAGGTCATCACCCCGAAGAATATCTGCGAGGATATGATTGCGTTGATCCCTGATGAGGGTTTTGCCAATGCGCTGCACAATGGGCACAAGATTCTTGATATTGCTGGAAAGGCAGGCGAATTTGCCCTTGCTGCTTATGAACGGATGAAGAGGCTGGGATTTGATGATGCAGCCATTCGGAATTCCATTTGCACGATCCCGACCTCGGGGATCACCTATGAATTCACCCGTATGGTATACGAGATTCTCGGCCTGAATGTTGCCTGCCTCGCAGACAAGTTCACCGCCTATGACCTCTTGGAAGTGAAGGGCGAGGATCAAAAGATCGACTATGAAAAGATTGCGGCTCTGCTGATGCAGGCAAAGCCGTTCAACACAATCACGCTGCACGATACGGTTGCGGAAGGAGATGAGAAAGTGAAATTTGATGTAGTTGTAGGCAATCCACCTTACCAGTTGAAAGGCGGTTCTGGTGGCACTAATGATGCTCCAATCTATCAACATTACGTTGAGGCAGCCCAGTCCATGAATCCCAAGTATGCAACGCTCATCATGCCGTCTAAGTGGTTTACGGCCGGAAGGGAGAACCTACTTGGAGACTTCCGGAAACATATGTTGGAAAACCGCGGTATTCAGAAGATGGTGGTACATTCTGATTTTCGCGATCTTTTTCCAAGTGTTAATATCAAAGGCGGACTGTGTTACTATCTATACAACGCAGCATATTCAGGCGATTGTGCCTATAAGCTGGTCCAAAGCGGGCAGGAACTCACGACTATGCGCAAGCTGGACGAGTATGATATCCTTATTCAGAACTCCCGTTTGGCAGATCTCGTTAAAAAGATTTCTGATCAAGTCGATCCCGGTACTGGAAGTGTTGCCGATATTATCTCCAGTGATACTCCGTTTGGAATTCCGACAAATCCCGCAACAAGTAAAAAGAATCCGTTTACTATTTTTGATAGCAAGGCAGCGGATCACAATGTAAAACTGTATTATCTTGATAGAGCCGTAAGAAAAACCGCATTCATGCGCAAATCTGACATTATAAAAAATGTTCAAGACGTGGATAAGTATAAAGTGTTTATTCCTGCTGCATATGGTGCAGGAGAGGATTTCCCGCACCAGATAGTTGGGCGGCCGGAATATGGCGAAAAAGATTCCGTTTGCTCTCAGACCTATCTATACGCCGCATTTGATAGTGAAAATGAGGCTCGTAATTTCATCTCGTATTTAAAAACAAAAACCTTTAGAATGCTGGTTCTGGCGTGCAGGATAGAGCAACACTTACCAAATAAAACCTACAGATTTGTTCCCCTCCAAGATTTCTCAAAGCCGTGGACGGATGAAGAACTGTATGCGAAATATAATCTGACTGCCGACGAGATCGCTTTTATCGAAGCAACAATAAAGCCGATGGAGTAAAAGGAAATGAATGATTACCTGACCACATTTGAACAGTATAAAGACGTCAAGGAGATCGCCGATCTGATTGACGAAGTCAAAAAGCTGCGGGAATACTATCGCACTCAGCAGTATGACAAAATGCAGCAGCACATCAACGAACTGACCGGTAAATACCTTATCGAAACGCTCACGTGGAACACCGGTCATCCCTCCATGCCCACTACCGTGCAGCAGGCGTATTTGAATGCCGAGAGCTTTCTGCGGCTGAAGGGAATCTCCATATTGCTTCAAAAGGGCATTAAAACACAGGAACAACTATCGACTGATGAAGCAGCATTTATAGAATCTACAATCATGCCGCAGGAGTAACTGTCTATGGATTTCCATGAATATGGCGGAAGTTCAATTCGCCAACTGAATCAGGAAATGATAGCTCAGGATCTGGAATGCCAAAAGATAATTGCTGAAATGCACGCTGTCGAAAAATTCCTGAGTGATTTTGGCTTTCTGTCTTTTGGCCGCGATTTTGTTCTTTGCGGTAAATACACGTTTTCCCTGCAAATGGTTTCAACTGCCTTTGAGCTCACGGCAGGCAGCATAATCTCCTGCTGTGAATCGGGTTGCATAGCGGACGCCTACTCATTGACGCGAAAGTATCGAGATGATTTGTTCTTCTATCTGTATATTGTGGTTTACGATTCGTGCAATAAGCTAGATGGCAAATCGCAAGAGACTGATCAAATGGAGGCAAATATTGAGCGGTGGATCAATAATAACCTTGATGACTTGCATATTGGGACTGTCCTACAGGCTATAGGGCAATCCTCCCGAGTAAGAAATGCTGTGCAGAAATACAATTTGAAGTCTTATTTCGACACTCTCAACAAAAGGTTAAACGACTATGTACATAGCAATGGGTTAGCTTTCTATAATCGGAATGTTAACACTTATCAAGGGAAAACCCTGCAAAAGCAATTACAGTCGTTAATGACGGATATGCGTTCTATTACGATCACGTTTCTGTTTCTGCTTACCCTTTGTGCGCCACTATCCATCATGTCAACAGACTATGTGGACTGTCTTGATTGCAACATGACTCCGCCAGATGGATCTCAGTACTGGGTCGCTCCGTTTGTAACTGCATTTTTCAAGAGAAACATTGATCTAATTGATGAGAGCTGTATGAAGTATTTGCATGATAATACACTTATGGAGTTTGAGTGAGAAGGTATCGGCCTGGCATCACATGAGAGAAAGAGGTTTATTATGAGTTATTCTGGCATTGAACACAAGCTGAGAGTATTTATCAGCTCAAAATGCGGCGGAAAATACACAATTGCAAGGAAATCGCTGCAGAAGCTGTTAGAAGTAACGGGCTTGGTAGAAACATATGTTTTTGAAACAGATCCAGCCAGTAGCGAAGATACGCAGAGCGCTTATTTGGAGTATGTTGACAATTCAAATCTTTGTATCTTTCTTGTCGACAACGAGGATGGGGTTCCTCCTGCCGTCTTAAGTGAAGAAAAAAGGGCAAAAGACAAGCGCTTAAGATTGCTCTATCTTTTTTGTGATGAGAACAAGAAAGAGCCAACTCCCATGCAGGAAGAAGTCAGAAAATTGCTCTCACAAAAGTATTTTGTTGTACACGAGTTTTCTGATATCGTTTCCAAAGCATACGATAGTGTGATGCAGGATGTTATTGCGGTATATAAGAAGAAGGAAGAACTATTTTCAACCGAAAAGAGCGAAGTCGATCCCATAAATACTAAAGCACTAAACACTGAGACATATTCGCTGCCGGCCACGAGTTTTTCAAAATACCCGCATGTTGCACGTGTGCTCACAAATAATATTCTTCCGGTGAACCCGCTTAAGAAAGAGGATGAAGAAACATCGCTCGAAAGATTACTGTCCGAGCATCTACAAATCGTAATTTTTCAAAAGCCCTTTGATGAGACTATTATCGATAGCATATGCAACGAAGTGCTCAAAGAGAATAACGGGGAAATATGCGAAGTTTTGCAACTGCGCTATCAGGCTCAAAAATGCTACTATCTCACTAAGTATGATGAATGCCTTGCGTTGCTTCAGCAATCTGTTTCTTCTGCGATGGAGAAGCAAAGTATTCCAACGTGGATTGCAAACGACATCGCAATCGATATCAGACATGTCCAAGGACGCATTGACGAAAGAAGTAGCACAATTACTCTTGAAAATCCGGGGCAAAAACTGATTGATACGAGTGGCGAGCCGGTTTATTTCCCATACTTAGATAGACAAGTCGAAAACATGCAGGAGGAGATAGCCAAAAAGTATTATTCTCAACTAAGCATTTCTCCCTACACCACAAATTATGGTGGATTGGATCAGATTTTTTCTCCGCTCGCAAATGCTTTTTGTATTGCTGAAATACACGGATCTATTGTTCAAACAGAGATAACTCGCGACAGGCTTATTTCAATTTACTCGATGCTCTGTACTCTTTATGAAGATCACGATTTGCTTGTCGAATACACTAAGTATCTTATAACCAACCGAGACGTGAAGAAACTTGATGCGGTAATCAGGACATATAATCAATCCATAGATATTCTCAATGGTCAGGATATTGATGCTATTATGGATCGTATCAATAATATGTCAGACCCTCTTCATCAAATGATGTCTAAATATCTTCTGGCTAGCCGGCTTGGATATTATATGAGCGATACAGCGTATTCCGCTGTTTATAGCGAATTGATAGAATACGCCATGAAGTGGGTTCAAGACGATAAACGTGTTTACAATACCAATGTTTATATTTTTGATTTTTTCCGGCAAAACACTCACCGTATAGATGGCAAGGATATCGTTGCCTTTATATGTGAGGTGTTTCATTATGGGTTGAAGCGCTTTTATATGGATTGTTTTAAGGTGCTTAGTAGTATTGATTTTGAAAAATTTGCCCAAGAGGATCAGTTCAAGATAAAACAAATACTACTTGATGTTACATCGACAGAAAACGAACAACTCTTCGATCAATATTATTCTTCGGCAGTTATCCGGTTTTGCAAAACTGCTGAGGTGTCATACGAAGACCTTGAGGCAGTAATAGCGGAAAAGTATCCTAGTTTTTATAAGCATACATTCATGTTGGAAATGTCAGCACAACGAGATCAAGACTTTTCTGAGCACATCAAGTCGTATTTGGAGGAAGCAAAGGCACGCAGCAAAACGCAGGGAGCGAATGGAACATATTCTGGATATGCCTATGAAAGCCTTGATGTAGTCTACAATATTATTAAGAATGGTAAGGTTTTCCCCGATACAGAGTTGCTCGATAGCATAGTGAATGTGGCGATAGAAACACTGGCAGCAGAAAAACAAACTATCAGTGCAAAACTTTCAGCGGTTAGACTCTTACAACTGCTATACTTTTCTAATTGTGGACAGAAAAAAGATTGGGATGTTGTAAGCGACCAAATGGCAGAAAACATTTCTACATTCTCTGTTGGAAGCGAAATGGGCTTTTTCTCTAAAGATACAGATATTGTTCTGTCGTTCCAATACAATCTATTCCTTAGTGTTTTCTTTGAATCAAAACGCGACTTGTTAGTTGAAACGCTCTATTCGATAGGCGCTAATGATTCTTACACTATTATCCAGTTTTTGCGGATCATTGTAGTTTTTCTCGACGACGCCAGAACTCAGATTGGGGATGATAATCTTCTTATCGCCTTTTTGTACTACAGCATACTGATGTCAAAACACAAGGAACGAGATATCAAATATCACGCAACAAAGTGTCTAATTGAATTGACTTGTTTTAAATGCACGAAACATCTTGCCCTGATTCACTTATCACAAATAATGAACACAGGATCTCAGGCAGAAAAGATTGCAATCTTAACTAGGCTTCGGCAGATACAAGCTGATGACGATGCTTATGTGAAACAAATCGTCAATAAAGGGAGATCTGACAACAATTATCTCGTGCGTTTTGTCGCGGAGCGAGAGAATCATGAATATGATTAGTTTTCTAAACACATCTGATAGAACTGCGTGGACACAGACAGGCCCGGAAAAGCCATTCGGCTTTTCCGGGCCTGTTCCTTGCCTTTGCAACACTAATATTCCGGCTATTGATTACTTCCTTATTAGCCCGCCGCAAATGCTTCCAGCGTCTTATTTGGGAGCGACAGATTGGAACCTATCGCTGCTTTTATATGGTGTTTCGAGGACATTTTGGAAACTACCGTAGAGTTTCGAGGACATTAATCATTTAGTAAAGGACTCCCTTTCCGATTCTTAAAAGAGAGTAGAACGGGGGAACTCGCAGATTACATTATCGAAGCCTTTCATCATAAAGAGATAAACACATGGTTTGGTCAGGGTGTTAAGCTTCGAATAATCTGTTTAACCATAGGAAGATTCAGAGCAGGGCACATTTCGTACCCTGCTCCTTTTGCGCGGGAGATTGTAATGAAAACGGCAATAGCCTTACCTCACATATTCTCATTCTTCAGCGCGTCGATCGTATTATCCTTTCTGATCTTATCCATGGCATACAGCATCGTGACAAACACGACCAGAAACACGCTGCCGACGGCAATGGCGATGCAGTACCACGGAACATAGAAGCTGCTCTCAAACGCCTGATTCGTAACCTTCCAGATGACCCACGTTATGCCGATGGCGGCCGGGAGACCCCAGACGAGGCCCTTGACGCCATAGATGATGCACTCATAATTCATCATTCTCCGGAAGCCATTGTTCCCGAGTCCGATGGAGCGCAGCATGGCGAACTCTCTCCGC
>OMYN01000039.1 GCA_900315265.1 uncultured Eubacteriales bacterium | reverse complement strand
TACCATTACTTGATATCTGGAAAAATACCAGCAGCACTGGTAGAGCAAAAAGCGTAGAAATTTTTTTGATCTGTGTCCTTGACACGGGGTACAGTTCATTTCGCGGGACTGAAAAATGGCGGATAAATTCGGCCAGTAGCCGGTTTCTATCCGCCGACAGGTCTCGCAGCCGGGCTTGGCCGCCAGCCAATCAGTGCCGAATCCGGCCGTCAATCAACGTCGCCGTTGCCGCCTGGCCATAATATTTCATCATTTTTTGCCTAAGAGCCCTTGACAGATACCCCCACAGGGTATAATATAAGGCCAGAATTAGATACCCCAATGGGGTATATCACAGAAAGCAAGAAAAGAGAAAGGGGACGACCCTGCCGTGAATGACGAAAAAGTGAGAAACGAGGCAGCTGAGGCAGCTGAGACAACTAAAACAAATGAGATAAAAGAGATAAAAGAGATCACCGACGTATCTGCATCCCGATCCTGCTGCTCCACCGTGATCGCATCGGGCGAGGATATCGCCAACACCCACAAAAGCAAGATCCGGTCGGAAGAGGAGATCAAAAAGCTGGATAACCGCCTCAAACGGATCGAGGGGCAGATCAGGGGTATCCGCAACATGCTGGCCCAGGGCCGCTATTGTACCGATATCCTGGTCCAGTCGGCGGCGGTGTCGGCGGCCATGAATGCCTTCAACCGCGAGGTCCTGGCCAACCACATCCGCACCTGCGTATATGACGACATCCGCGACGGCGATCCCGCCCGGGCCGACGAATCAGTGGAAGAGCTGGTCAAGCTGACCGAAAAGCTGATGAAATAAGCATCTAAGCGCCGTCCTTGTACAGCGAATAGCGAAGCAGCTAAGCAACTAATAACCAAATTGCGAAATAGCAATACCCAAAGAAAGAAGAAACAAATGGAACAATATCTTGTAACCGGAATGAGCTGCGCGTCCTGCCAGGCTCACGTGGAAAAGGCCGTTTCAAAAGTGCCCGGAGTGACTAATGTCGCCGTCAGCCTCCTGACCAATTCCATGAGCGTCGAAGGGACCGCCTCCAGCTCGGACATCATCAAAGCTGTCGAAAAAGCAGGTTACGGAGCCAAACTCAAAAACGACGCGTCCGCAGACCAGGCCGGACAAAAATCATCCTCCAGCCTGGCTGGCAGCTTAGCTGCGGAGGAAGAGGCCCTGGAGGACCACGAGACTCCGGTCCTCAAAAAACGCCTGATCAGCTCGGTGGTCCTGCTGGTCATCCTCATGTATTTCTCCATGGGCGCCTCCATGTGGGGCTGGCCCGTGCCGGCATTTATCGATAACCCCTTCGCCTTCGGCGTCATCGAGATGTTCCTGGCCATGCTGGTCATGTTCATCAACCGCCAGTTCTTTATCAGTGGCTTTAAAAGCGCCATCCACCTGGCTCCCAACATGGACACCCTGGTGGCCATGGGATCGGGCGTCAGCTTCGCCTACAGCTTTTACTCCCTGCTGGCCATGGCCGCGGCCCACGAAGCCGGCGATATGACCCTGATGATGAAGCACATGGACGGCCTGTATTTTGAATCCGCGGCTATGATCGTGACCTTGATCACGGTGGGCAAGATGCTGGAGGCCATGTCCAAAGGCCGCACCACCGACGCCCTCAAGGGGCTGATGAAGCTGGCCCCCAAAACAGCGGTTCTGATCCGTGACGGTGCGGAAGTGACCGTCCCCGTCGAACAGGTCCAGACCGGCGATATCTTTGCGGTCCGCCCGGGCGAGAGCATCCCTGTGGACGGCGTCATCGTGGAAGGATCCGGCGCAGTCAACGAATCCGCCCTGACCGGTGAGTCCATTCCTGTCGACAAGACCGTGGATGACGCGGTAAGCGCCGCTACCATAAACCAGTCCGGGTACCTCAAATGCCGGGCCACCCGTGTGGGCCAGGATACCACCCTTTCGCAGATCATCAAGATGGTGTCCGATGCGGCTGCCACCAAGGCTCCCATCGCAAAGATCGCCGATAAGGTATCGGGCGTCTTTGTACCGGCTGTCATCGGTATCGCCATCGTGGTAACCATTATCTGGCTGATTGCCGGTATGCCTTTCGGACATGCTTTGTCCCGCGGTATCGCGGTGCTGGTCATCAGCTGCCCCTGCGCACTGGGCCTGGCTACTCCGGTCGCTATCATGGTAGGCAACGGCATGGGAGCCAAACAGGGCATCCTCTTCAAGACAGCCGTTTCTCTGGAAGAGACCGGCAAGGCTCAGATCGTGGTACTGGACAAGACCGGTACCATCACCAAGGGCCAGCCTGTCGTGACCGACCTGGTGCCCGCTCCGGGTGTCAGCCGTGACGACCTGTTGGCAACAGCTGCTTCTTTGGAGCAGTTTTCCGAACACCCGCTGGCTAAGGCCATTGTGGCCGGTGCGGACAAGATCAGCCTGAAAAATGTTACTGATTTCAAAGCTCTGGTCGGGAATGGTGTTTCGGGGCAGCTGGACGGGCAGGAGCTGCTGGGTGGAAGCCTTTCCTTCATCAAGGACAAGACGGACGTGTCCGAGCTTGAGGACAAGGCGGACCAGCTGGCGGAGCAGGGCAAGACGCCGCTCTTGTTCACCAGGGGTGGCAGGCTGCTGGGCATGGTCGCGGTGGCGGATGTTATCAAGGAAGACAGCCCGGAGGCTATCCGCCAGATCCGCGATATGGGCATCCGCGTGGTCATGCTGACCGGCGATAACCAGCGGACGGCTCAGGCCATTGCAAAGCAGGCAGGCGTCGACGCGGTCATCGCAGGCGTTCTGCCGGACGGCAAGGAAATGGTCATCCGCCGCATGCAGAAGTTAGGCAAGGTCATTATGGTCGGCGACGGCATCAACGATGCCCCGGCCCTGACCCGGGCTGACATCGGCATGGCCATCGGAGCCGGTACGGATGTAGCCATCGATGCGGCGGACGTGGTCCTGGTCAAGAGCCGCCTGAGCGACGTGGCGGCGGCCATCCGCCTCAGCCGGCAGACCCTGAAAAACATTCACGAGAACCTCTTCTGGGCTTTCTTCTATAATGTCATCTGCATCCCCCTGGCGGCCGGAGCCTACATCCCCATCAACGGATGGGAAATGAACCCCATGATCGGGGCGGCGGCCATGAGCCTGTCTAGTTTTACGGTCTGCATGAATGCCCTGCGCCTTAACTTCTTCAAGGTCGGATCGGCCAAACATGACCGCCGGACCAAGAAGGAAGTGGACATGGCAGCCCTTGACAACGAGATAGCCGGCCTGACCAGTTGCCCGGTAGGAGCGCCGCAAGCCTCCGCCGAAGGCGGACAGGACGCTAATGCTGACGGCGGCGACACCAATGCTGCCGCAGCCAACACACCCATTGCGGATGCCGATCTGATCACCAAAACCATTACGGTCAAAGGCATGATGTGCGAGCACTGCGAGATGCGGGTGTCCAAGGCCCTGATGGGCGTGGACGGTGTGGTTTCGGCAACGGCCAGCTTTAAAGAGGGCAGGGCCGTGGTCAAAATGAATAAGGACGTGGACAACGCCCTGCTTAAAAAAGCCATCGAAGATCAGGATTACAAAGTCAAAAAGATTGCCTGATTTTGGATAAAATTCTATAATAAATCAACGAAAGAACGGAAACGTTCGGAAAGGAATTATCATGGTTAAAGTTACAGTAGCAGTGGACGGTATGATGTGCGGGATGTGCGAGGCTCATGTCAATGATGCCATCCGCAAAGCTTTCAACGTAAAGAAGGTCGATTCCAGCCGTTCCAAAAAGCAGACGGTCATCCTGGCAGAGGAGCCTCTGGATGAGCAGAAGGTGCTGGACACCATCAACGCGACCGGCTACGAGGCCAAGTCCATCAAGACCGAACCTTACGAAAAGAAGGGCCTTTTCCACTAAGGCTAAACAAATCGCTAAAGCGAAACGAATCACTAAAGTGATACGAATCACTTTAGTGATTCGTTGCAAATTGCAACAGCAGTATGCTGTTGCAGTATGCTGTTGCAATTTGCTGTTTTAAAAACTGTGCAATATGAATAAAACGATCCGGAAAGGGGCAGGGGTATGAGCAAAGCTGAAAATATCCGCAAGTTCGAGGAATGGGAGAAGAAGACCGCGGCTTTTTCCTTTATGACGAGCATCGTCAATGTCGACACCATCAACGGCTCTCCCAGCCAGGGCATGAAAAAGCGCATCGAGTATACGTCCTTGTTATCCGGCGAGCTTTTCGCCCTGCAGAATGACCCGGACAACCGCCGGGTCATGGAAGAGCTGATCAAGGAAGAGGACCTGGATCCGGTCCTTCGCCGCAGGGTCCAGCTGCATCTGCGCCGGGTAGAGGCCAGCGCCGCCCTGACCAAAGAGGATGTGGTCTCCTACCGCACCATCCTGGCCGATTCCGAGCAGGCCTGGCTCAAATACAAGCCGGCCAGCGACTGGAAAAGTTACTACCCCTACCTGGAAAAGCTGATCAGCGCTCACATCGAGCAGACCCGCAAAGTCGCCGAAGCCACCGGCAAAGGGGATTGGGACCTTTACGACGTCATGCTGGATGACAACATGGAGGGCTGGAACCGGGCCAAATACGACGATTTCTTTGACCAGGTCAAGGCAAGGCTGGTGCCCCTCATCAAAAAGATCGGTCAGGCTGATCCTGTCGACACGTCCTTCCTTGATCAGCCCTATGATAAGGATAAGCAGCGCCTGCTGATGAAAGAGATCGTGGAATATGTCGGATTCACACCGGACTGGGGCAAGTACGGGGAGTCCGAGCATCCGCTGACTTCGGGCGTGCTGGAGGGGGACGTGCGCTTTACGACCAAGTTCACTGACCGCAATCCCACCGACGCAGTCCTGTCCACGGTGCATGAGACCGGCCACGCCTGGTACACCCACGACATCGACCCGGCTTACGACGGCACCATTCTGATCCACGGCATGGACGCGGGCATGCACGAGTCCCAGTCCCGTCTGTGCGAGAATCATCTGGGCCGCAGCCGTGCTTTCTGGGAGGTCAACTTCCCCAAGATGAAGGCCATCTTCCCCCAGCAGCTTGAAGGAGTCGATCTGGACCGCTTTATGCGGGCTTTGAACGTAGTCAAGCCATCTTTGGTAAGGACCCAGGCCGATGAGGTCACCTATCCCCTGCATATCCTGATCCGCTACGAGATCGAGAAGGATCTTTTGACGGGCAAGGCGGACATCGAGCATCTCAACCAGCGCTGGAACGAGCTTTATCAGGAGTACCTGGGCGTTACGGTGCCCTGCGACCGTGACGGTATCCTGCAGGATCTGCACTGGCCTTACGCTTATTTTGGCTACTTCCCCACCTATGCTTTAGGCAGCGCTTTTGCCGCCCAGTTCTACCGGGCCATGAGTAAAGACATCGATGTGGACCAGCTGCTCAGGACCAGCCAGTACACAAAGATCACGGCCTGGATGAAGGAACATATCCACAAGTATGGGGCTTTGTACCCCGCCGACAAGGTCATGGAACTGGCCACCGGCGAAAGCTTCAACGTCACCTACTATCTGGATTATTTGGAAGAAAAATACAGCAGGATCTATGACCTGTAAAACAACGGCTGCGAAAAGATAGTCCCGGGGAATAATGCTGTGGGAATCTTGTCAACTTTTCGTTTTTCGGATTTTTGGTGCACTAGTCAACAAAAAGTAGACACATTTTTGCAAATCAACACTTAGATTTTTTGGCAGTACTCGCGATATTGCTTTGGTGTCAGGTAATGCAAAGA